>NC_014972.1:1001250-1335000 GCF_000186885.1 Desulfobulbus propionicus DSM 2032
ATCCACACGCCGGTGGTCAGCTCTTGGGCGGAACCGATGAACCAGGCGTCGACGTTGTTGTCCGTGGTGCCGGTCTTGCCGCCGGCCCCGCGGATGCCGGCGGCATTCTTGCCCGTGCCCCGCAGGACCACCTGGGTCATGACCGATTTGAGCCAGGCAGCGGTTTCGGGAGCGATCACCTGTTGCCCCTGCGGCTGCGGCCAGGGGGTGATCCGCCCCTGCCGGTTGCCGACCCGGGTGATGGCCACCGGCGGGTGGTAGAGCCCCTGGTTGACAAAAGCGGTATAGGCGGCGGTCAGTTCCAGCAGCGAGACCGGCGAGGCCCCGAGGGCCAGGGCCAGGTTTGCATCCAGCGGCGCGGAAATGCCCATCCGCCTGGCCGTGCGGACAACCCGCTCCACCCCGATCTGCTGTGCCAGGCGCACCGCGATCACGTTGCTGGAACGGACCAGGGCCTCGGCCAGCGGCATCGGGCCGCGATACTCGTTGTTGAAATTGTGCGGCTGCCACGGCCGGCCATTGCCGCTGGTCAGGGAGAGGGGCGCGTCGTTGAACACCGCCGCCGGGGAAACGCCCTGTTCCAGGGCCGCGGCATACACGATCGGCTTGAAGGCGGAGCCCGGCTGGCGGTTGGCCTGCACTGCCCGGTTGAACTGGGTGGCGGTGAAATCGACCCCGCCGATCATCGCCCGGATGCGGCCGCTGGCGCTGTCCAGGGCCACCAGGGCACCTTGAGGCACGGCCAGATCGCTATGGCGGATGGCCACCCGGGTCACGCCGGCCTGGATCGCCTTGGCAGCCGCTTCCTGCAGCCGGGCATCGACGGTGGTGGCCACCTGCAACCCCTTGCGGTAGAGATCGGCCTCCTGGTATGTGGTGAGCAGTTGTCCGCGGACATAGGCGGAAAAATAACCATGGAGCGCCTGACGCCAGTTGCCGGCCAGTTGCAGCCCCTGATCGTAGGCCTCGCGCGCCGCCTCCGGGGTGATCAACCCATCCTCGGCCATGCGGTTGAGCACGTAGCGCTGCCGGTTTCTCGCCGCCTCCGGCTGCTTGAGCGGCGAATAGTTGCTCGGCGACTGCGGCAGTCCGGCCAACAGGGCGATCTCGCCCAGGTTCAACTGGCCCACCTCCTTGCCGAAATAGGTCAGGGCCGCGGCCTCGACCCCGTAGGCCCCCTCGCCGAGATAGATTTCATTGAGGTAGATGAACAAAATCTCCTCCTTGCTCAGCAGCCGTTCCAGGCGAAAGGAGAGCACCGCCTCGGCCAGCTTGCGGGTGTAGCTCTTTTCCCGGCTGAGCAGCAGGGCGCGGGTCACCTGCTGGGTAATGGTCGAACCGCCCTGGCTGCGCCGGCCGGAGCGGAGGTTGTTGAAGGCCGCGCGGGCGATCGACCAGCCGTCAAGGCCCTCGTGGCGCCAGAAGCGGCTGTCCTCGGCGGCGACAAAGGCCTGGGGCAGGAGGGCGGGGAAGCGTTCATAGGGGATGACGATGCGGAATTCCCGGGCAATGGCGTCGATCGGCCGGTTGGCGCGGTCAAGGATCAGGGTGGCCACCTGCGGCTGGTAATCGTCCACCGTACGGATGTCGGGCAGGGACATGAACCAGGCCAGCACCACACCGAGCAGCACGGTCACCGTCGCGGCAATGGTCAGCAGCAGACGGGACAGATGGCGCTCGTCCAGCACCCAGCCGCGATAGGGCGGCTCGGGCGGTTCCGGAAGCGGCGGCAATTGATGGGAGGCTTTGGTGGACAAGAACACGAAGAAACGGTAGTGTTGACATTCGCACGCTAGGAGGGGCGGTGACGCCATGATGGGCCGGGCTTTTCCCGCGAACCCCCGGGTTGTGCGGTTGTTACCATGATTTGAGCAATTCGGCACCGTTAAAGACACCCCCTTCCCGGACCCATGTCGCGCATACGCATTCTTTCCGAACAGCTTGCCAACCAGATCGCCGCCGGCGAAGTGGTGGAACGTCCCGCCTCGGTGATCAAGGAATTGGTGGAAAACAGCCTGGACGCCTCAGCCGGCCGCATCGACATCCATGTCGAGGGCAGCGGCGGCACCCTGTTGCGGGTGGCCGACGATGGCTGCGGCATGGACGGTGACGACGTGCTGCTGTGCCTCGAACGTCACGCCACCTCCAAGATTCGCGAGGAGGGGCAATTGGCGGCCATCTCTACCCTCGGGTTTCGCGGCGAGGCCATTCCCAGCATTGCCTCGGTGTCGTGGATGACCATTCTTTCCAGGCCGCAGACCCAGGAACTGGGCACCCGGGCCGAGATCCGCTACGGCACCCTGCGCGATGTTCATCAGGCCGGATGCGGCCGGGGCACGGTGATCGAGGTGCGCCATCTGTTTGGCAACATGCCGGCGCGCAAAAAATTCCTCAAGTCGGCGCGCACCGAAATGCACCACATCGAGGAGGTGGTCAGGAACCAGGCCCTAGCCCATCCGCAGGTCGGCTTCACCCTCCATGTCGATGGCCGGGTGGCACTGGAGTATTCGCCGGGTGCCGATCTGCAGCGCCGGGTACGCGAGGTGTTCCGCTACCGGGAAACGCTGCTGCCGCTGGCCGTGGCGGCAGAGGACGAAGGTGACGGGATGATGCTGGAGGGCTATCTGCTGCTGCCGGAGGCGGCGCAGGCAACCAATGCCCGTCTGCGTATCCTGGTCAACGACCGGCCGGTGCAGGACGCGATGATCCGCCATGCGGTGGTCGAGGGCTTGCAGGGATTTCTCATGAAGGGCTTTCAGCCGGCCGGTGCCCTGCTGCTGACCGTTTCTCCGGATCAGGTGGATGTCAACGTCCATCCGGCCAAACGGGAGATTCGTTTCCGCAGGAGCGAGGCGGTGCACCGGTTCATCGTCGATCGGGTGGCCGCGGCCATGTGCGGTTACCAGCAGAGCCAGCGTCATAGCCTGTTCGCCCCGCCGTCCTCCTCGTCCAGGGCGTGGCCGGTGGACAGCGGCGAGGCACTCCGATCGGTTCCTCCTGCCATGACGATGACCACCGCCGAGCCGGTGGAGCAACAGCCTTTGCCCGCAATGGACAGGTATGGTCGGTCGACGCCGGCGATGGCCGCGCCGTTGGCCGCCCCGCCGAGCCCGGCAAGTCCCTTTGCCGTGGTTCCGTCGCCCCCTGCCGGGGGAGCGGCCGGCCTGACCCTGATCGGCCAGCTGTTTTCCTTGTACCTGTTGTGCGAGCGGGAGGGCCAACTGGTGGTCATCGACCAGCACGCGGCCCACGAGCGGCTTCTGTACGGCCAGTTGCGACAGGGGTATCAGGAGGCTCAGATTCCCCGCCAGACCCTGCTGTTTCCGGTGACCGTCGAACTGACCCCGGCGCAGGCCGAGACCCTGGAGCAGAAGAGCGAGGCCGTTGCCGCTCTCGGACTGCAGGCCGAGCCCTTTGGCGAGGCCACCGTGGTCATCAAGGCGATGCCGGCTCTGGTCAGCCATGTGGAGCCCGGCGGGCTGCTGCGGGAGGTGCTCGACGGGCTGCGGGGCCCATTGCCGGTCGCAGCCGACCGGACGGTGCCCCAGGCGGTGGACGATCTGCTTGCCTCCATGGCTTGCAAGGCGGCGATCAAGGCGGGCAACCGCCTGCAGCCGGCGGAAATGCTCAAGCTGCTGCACCAGATGGAAACCAGCGAGGTGTTCACGCACTGTCCCCACGGCCGGCCGGTGGTCAAGACCTTCTCCAGCCAGGAGGTGGAGCGATGGTTCCACCGCCACGGCGGTTGAGATTTATGGCGGGGGGACCGCCACGGTGAATTGACAGGTCTCTTTGTTCATGCTAAAAAAACGGCTTTTTCTCCCGGTTCGGCCCACTCTTTTCAACGCGAGACGATGGATGTACCAATCATGAAGATCACCACACTCAACATCAACACCCCGGAAGGGCGGCAACGCCGCGCCGATCTGCGCAACCGGTTCACCGAGGAAGGCGATGGCGGCTGCCGCGAGGCGGTGGCGGCCATCCTTGCCCGGATACGCCGGGAGGGGGACGCGGCGGTGCTCGATTACTGCCGCCGGTTCGACAGCCCGGTGATGACCCTGGACACCCTGCGGGTCAGCGCGGAGGAGTTCGCCTTGGCCGAACGCGAGGTGGACGACCCGTTCCGCCAGACCCTGCGCCTGGCCGCCGAGCGGGTCCGTGTTTTTCACGAGCGTGAGCTGGAGGACTCCTGGATGCTGACCCGCGACGACGGCACCATCACCGGGCGGATGGTGCGGCCGGTGGACAGTGCCGGCTTGTACGTGCCCGGCGGCAAGGAGGGCTCGACCCCGCTGGTCAGCTCGGTGCTGATGAACGGCATTCCGGCCCAGATCGCCGGGGTTGGCCGACGGGTAATGGTCACCCCCCCCAATCGCGAGGGCAGGGTCAACCCGGCCCTTTTGGTCGCGGCCCGCGAGATCGGCATCGACGAGGTGTACAAGATCGGTTCGGCCTGGGCCATCGCCGCCCTGGCTTTTGGCACCGAAAGCGTGCCGGCGGTGGATGTGATCGTCGGCCCGGGCAACCAGTACGTGGCCGAGGCCAAGCGCCAGGTCATGGGACGGGTGCGCATCGACATGCTCGCCGGCCCAAGCGAGGTACTGATCGTGGCCGACGACACCGCCCAGGCCGCCTTTGTCGCCGCCGACATGCTCGCCCAGGCCGAGCACGATCCGCAGGCCCTGGCCATGGTCATCACCACCAGCGAGTCCCTGGCCGGGGCAATCGTCCGTGAACTCGAACTCCAGCTGCCGCAGCTGCCCCGGGCCGACATCGCCCGCACCGCCCTGAACGAGCGGGGTCTGATCCTGCTGGCCGACAGCCTGGAGCAGGCCATCGAGCTGGCCAACGAGATCGCCATCGAACACCTGGAACTGCAGATCGCCGAGCCCTGGCAGTGGCTGCCCAAAATTCGCCATGCCGGCGCCATCTTTCTTGGCTCGTGGACGCCGGAGGCAGCGGGCGACTATGTCGCCGGCCCCAATCATGTGCTGCCGACCATGGGCACGGCCCGGATCGCCTCGGCCCTGGGCGTGGAGACCTTCCTCAAGAAGAGTTCGATCATTTCCTATTCGCGCCAGGCCCTGGAGGCCGACGGTAACCATATCCGCCGTCTGGCCGCGCTCGAGGGGCTGACCGCGCACGGCAATTCGGTGGCCATCCGCCTTGGCCAGCGATAACCGGCAATTGCTCCGCACCGGTTCCCAGCGGCTGGGCATTCCGCTGGGCGACGAGGCCATCGAGCGGCTGCTCATCTATCTCGCTCAACTGATGAAGTGGAGCCGGCGGGTCAACCTGATCGCCCGCGACACCCCGGAAGAGCAGGCGGTCGAACTTCATTTCCTCGATTCGCTCACCCTGGCGCCGCTGCTGCAGGAGCCGGAGGCGGTGCACCTGCTCGATGTCGGTACCGGTGCCGGTTTTCCCGGCCTGGTGCTGGCCTGCGTGCTGCCCGAGGCCCGGTTCACCCTGGTGGAGCCCCGGCAGAAACGGGTCAGCTTTCTCCGTCACCTGATCCGTACCCTGGGGCTGAGCAACACGGAGGTGGTCGCCGACCGGCTCGAACCCCATGCCCAGGCCTGGCAAGGACGATTTACCCACGTCACCAGCCGGGCCGTGGCCGAGCCGGGCCTCTTCCTGCCGCTGGTCCGGCCCCTGGCCATCCCCGAGGCCCGGGTGATCCTGATGCTCGCCCGCGAGCACACACTGGCCGGCATCGAAACCCTCGCTTCCGGGCCGTGGCGGATTGCCGAGACCCGCGCGTTCGCCTTGCCCTTTTCCGGCGCGCCCCGGCTGCTGGCCGTTGTCTGTCCTGCCTGAGGTGCGCCTTTTTCTGGAATAATCGCGGATGATCTGGTAGTACAAAGCTCTCTCCGCTCCCACACCATCACGGAATCGTTCCGTTTTCCACAGAGGATACTATGGCACACACAATTGCAGTTTTGGCCGGTGATGGCATCGGCCCGGAAGTGATGGCCGAGGCCATCAAGGTACTGGATGCTGTTCAACAGAAATTCGGCTTTGCCCTGGAATATACCCACGCCGATGTCGGCGGGATCGCCATCGACAACCATGGCGAGGCCCTGCCCGCCTCGACGCTGGCGGTCTGCGAGGCGAGCGAGGCGATTCTGTTCGGCTCGGTCGGCGGCCCGAAATGGGAGAGTCTGCCGCCGGCGCAGCAGCCGGAACGAGCCGCGCTCCTTCCCCTGCGCAAACATTTTGACCTGTTCTGCAACCTGCGGCCGGCCAAGGTGTTCAAGGCCCTGGCCGCCGCCTGTCCGCTGCGTGCCGACATTGTCGGCGACGGCTTTGATGTGCTGGTGGTGCGCGAGCTGACCTCGGGCATCTACTTCGGCCAACCCAAGGGGCGCGAGGGCAGTGGTCCGGATGAGCGCGCCTGGGACACCAAGATCTACAAACGCTCCGAGATCGAGCGCATCGCCCGCATGGCCTTCGAGGCCTCCCGCCTGCGCCGGAAAAAGGTCACCTCGGTGGACAAGGCCAACGTGCTCACCTGCATGGTCTTCTGGCGCGAGGTGGTCAAGGAGGTGGCCAAGGAGTTCCCGGATGTGGAGCTCAGCCACATCTACATCGACAACGCCACCATGCAGTTGGTCCGCGATCCGCACCAGTTCGACGTCATGCTCTGCGGCAACATGTTCGGCGACATCATCTCCGATGAGGCCGCCATGCTCACCGGCTCCATGGGCATGCTCGCCTCGGCCAGCCTCAACAGCTCCAAATTCGGCCTGTTCGAGCCGGCCGGCGGCTCGGCCCCGGACATTGCCGGCCAGGGCATCGCCAACCCGATCGCCCAAATTTTGTCGGCGGCGATGCTGCTCAAGTACAGTCTGGGCCAGGACCAGGCGGCCGCGGCCATCGAGGCGGCGGTTTCGGCCATTCTCGACAAGAAGATCATGACCCGCGACATCGCCACTCCGGGTGTGACGCCGGTGTCCACCAGCGCCATGGGAGACGCGATCGTCGCCGAAATCCTGGCCAACTAAACCATCAGCAGGGAGGGAAAGGCATGCCGAGAAGGAAAAACATCATTCTAATCGCCAACAGTTCCGCCACGCAAATGGCCGCCAAGGTGGCCAGGGAGCTGGATATTCCGGTGACCGAGATGATCACCCGCACCTTTGCCGACGGCGAGCTGTACCATGCCTTTCCCCGTGACATCGCCGGCCACGACCTGGTGATCATCGCCAACACCCCGGACGATTGCGCCCATCAGGAACTGATCGACCTGGTCACCGGGGCGCGTTACTGGAATGCCCTGTCGGTCAACGTGGTCATTCCCTACCTGGGCTACTCGACCATGGAGCGGGCCAAGCCCGAGTCGGGCGAGATTCCCAAGGGGATCACCCGCACCCGGCAGATCTTCCGCGCCCGGCCCGACTATGTCGCCTTTCTCGATCTCCACTCCGAGTCGGTGATGCATGCCCACAGCGGCGAGGTGCGCACCCGCCATCTGTGGACCGAGCAGGTGGCCGCCGAGAAGATCCGCCAGCTGCACATCGACAATCCGGTGCTGGTATCGCCGGATTATGGCTTTTCCAAACGGGTGGCGCGGCTGGCCGGGCTGCTCGGCTGCCCGCACACCGCCGCCAACAAGGACCGCTACGATGTCGACCAGACCATTGTCGGCCAGTTGTCCGGCGCGGTGCGGGGCCGGACCGCGATCATCTGCGACGACATGATCCGCACGGGCGGCTCCATGCTCCAGACCGTGGATCGCTGCTATCAGGCGGGCGCGGTCGGAGTGATGGTCATGGCCACCCATTTGGTCCTGGCCGGCAATGCCCGGGAGCGCTTTCTGGAAAAGGGGATCGGCTGCATCATCGGCGCCGACACCTATCCGGGCCGGGAGAGCGACGACCTGCTCCAAGTCTATTCGGTGGCCCCGGTGATCGCCGATGAATTGAAGGGATATTTTCGCCTGCACTGAGCCAGGCGCAACATTGTGAACCACAGCGGAAGGAAACTATGAAAAAAGTAGGTATTGTCGGCTGGCGCGGCATGGTCGGCTCCGTGCTCATGGAGCGGATGCGGCAGGAAGGGGATTTTCAGGGCTATGAGCCGCTATTTTTTTCCACCTCGCAGGCCGGGCAGGCCGGCCCGGAGGTCAACGGCACGGTCCATGAGCTGATGGACGGCCGCAACGTGGCGCTGCTGGCGGAGATGGACATCATCGTCTCCTGTCAGGGGGGCAGCTACACCGCCGAGGTGTATCCGCAGTTGATGGCCAAGGGGTGGCAGGGCTACTGGATCGACGCCGCCTCCAAGCTGCGGCTGGACGCCGATTCGATCATCGTCCTTGACCCGGTCAACCGCAAGGTGATCGATCAGGGCTTGGCCAAGGGCATCAAGAAGTACATCGGCGGCAACTGCACCGTCTCGTTGATGCTCATGGCGCTCGGCGGCCTGTTCGAGCGCGGCTGGGTGGAGTGGATCAGCAGCCAGACCTATCAGGCCGCTTCCGGCGCCGGGGCCAAGAACATGCGCGAACTGGTGGAGCAGATGCGCCTGGTGGGCGAGAACGCCGGGTACCTGCTCGACAATCCGGCCTCGGCCATCCTCGAGCTGGATCGCAACGTGGTCGAGACCCTGCGCAACCCGGCCTTTCCGATCAATAATTTCGGCGCGCCCCTGGCCGGCAGCCTCATTCCCTGGATCGACACCGCCATGGACAACGGCCAGACCCGCGAGGAATGGAAGGGGGTCACCGAAACCAACAAGATCCTGGGCCTTGCTCCCGGCCAGATTCCGGTGGACGGCTGCTGCGTGCGCATCTCCGCCATGCGCTGTCACAGCCAGGCCTTTACCATCAAGCTGAACAAGGATGTTCCCTTGACGGAGATCGAGCAGGCCATCGCCGGTCATAATCCATGGGTCCACTTGGTGGCAAATACCAAGGAACAGACCCTCAAGGAGCTGACCCCGGCCCGGGTCACCGGCACGCTCGATATCCCGGTGGGCCGGTTGCGCAAGATGAATCTCGGGCCCGAGTATGTCAGCGCCTTTTCCGTGGGCGATCAATTGCTCTGGGGCGCGGCCGAACCGGTGCGCCGGATGCTCAAGATTGCCCTGGAGCATATCGGGTAACCTCTCCCGCACGCACGGGGCAGAGAGCAGAGCCGCTTCCCATGCCGGGAAGCGGCTTTTTTTTTGTACGGATCAACGGCCGGGCATGGGCGCAAACTCCGCCGGCACCCAGGTATAGCTGCCGCTGCCCTCGGCGCGGACATGGCCGATACCCGGGAAGGGCAGGTGCATGCCGGCGACCAGGGTCCGGCTGTTCGCCATTTCCGCCATCAGGGCCTTGCGGGTGGCGATGGCCTGCTGTTGGTCAACATCGAATTCGATGGACACCTCCGGATGGGCGAACTGGACCGCATGGGCGTGGACCACGTCGCCCCAGATGAGCAGCTTCTGTCCGTCGGATTCCACCGCATAGGCGGTATGACCGGGCGTGTGGCCGCTGGCCGTGACCGCCCGGATGCCGGGCACCAGCACCGTGCCCGCGGCAAAGGTGTTCCACCGGCCGTTGGCCTGGTAGGGGGCGGCGATGTCGCGGGCTAGCGTGAAGGCGGCCCGTTTCGCTTCCGGCGCGCTTGCCGCCGTCTGTTCGTTCAGCCAGTAGTCGTTGTCCGCCTGGGCGACCCACACCTTGGCCTTGGCGAACAGCGGTTGGCCGTGCTCGTCGTTCAGGCCGCCGAGGTGGTCGCCGTGCATGTGGGTGAGCAGGACCACATCCACCTGCTCCGGGGTATGGCCGCTGGCTTCCAGGTTCGGGCGAATACAACCGAGGTTTGGGCCAAAGAGGGTGCCGGCCCCGGTATCAATCAGCACCAGTTGTTCGCCGGTGTTGACCAGATAGGCGTTGACCGCGGTCTGCATCTTGGGATTGCCGACAAACATCCTGGCGAGCAGGGTATCGAGATCGGCCGCGTCGACATTGTGGAGCAGCTTGGTGTCGAGTTGAATGGCGCCATCAAAGAGGGCGGTGATCTCAAAACGGCCCAACTGCATGCGATAATAGCCGGGCACCTGGCTGCCGACCTGTGGTGCCTGGGCCTGGACGATTGCGGGCATGGTGAAGAGCTGGGAAGCAAGAGCGACAACAACGAAGAGCAGCGATCTGAACATGACATCCTCCTTGAACGAGAAGTGACAAGTGTACCTTTCAGTATAAGCACTTGAACAGGAAGAGGAGCCGGTCACCGATGAAAAAAACTCACCCCTCCCGAATCAACCGCAGCAGGTCGTCGGCGGAGAGGCTGGCGCTGGTGTCGGTTGCGTCGAGCAGGCTGTCGGCCAGGTCGCGTTTTTCGGCATGGAGGCGCACGATCTTCTCCTCGATGGTCTGCTGCGCCACCAGGCGGTAGACGGTCACCGGCCGCTGCTGGCCGATGCGGTGCGCCCGGTCCGAGGCCTGGTCCTCCACCGCCGGATTCCACCAGGGATCCATGTGGATGACATAGTCGGCGGCGGTCAGATTCAGTCCCAGGCCGCCGGCCTTGAGGCTGATGAGAAAGAGATCGCCCTGGCCGGCCTGGAAGGCCTCGACCTCGCGCTGCCGTTCCTTGGGCGGAGTCGAGCCGTCGAGATAACGGTACGGAATGGCACGCGCATCGAGATATTCGCGGATCAGGGCCAGGTGGCCGACGAACTGGCTGAACACCAGGGCCTTGTGGCCGTTGTCGAGCAGTTCCGCCACCACCTCGCCGAAGAGGGCGAGCTTGGCGCCGGCGATCGTGCTGTCGGCCTGGAGCAGGCGCGGGTGGCAACAGGCCTGGCGCAAGCGGGTGATCTCGGCCAGGATGCGCATCGGCTTCTGCCCGTTTGTCCCTTGCTCGGCGTCGATCCGCTCCAGGGCCTGTTGGCGCAGGGCCTCGTAGAAGGCCGTTTCCTCCGGGCTCAGTTCCACCCGGAGTACCACCTCGGTCCGTGGCGGCAGTTCTTCGAGCACCTGGGATTTGAGCCGGCGGAGGATAAAGGGCTGTACCAATTTTTTCAGCCGGCGGGCGACCTCGCGGTCGTTGTGCCGTTCGATCGGCGCGGCGAAGCGGGTGGTGAATCGTTCCCGGGAGCCGAGCAGGCCAGGGTTGATGAAGTTGAACAGGGTCCAGAACTCGCCCAGATGATTCTCGATCGGCGTGCCGGTGGTCACGACCCTGAATCGGGCCTGGAGGTGCATGGCCGCCTGCGAGCGCTTGGTGGCGGCGTTCTTGATCGCCTGGGCCTCGTCCAACACCACGGTCTGCCACTGGACCGCGGTGAGCAGGTGCGATTCCTGGTGGAGCAGGCCGTAGCTGGCCACGACGAGATCGAAGGGGCCAAGATGGGCGATTTGATTCTGGCGATCGGTGCCGCCGAAGGGAATGCCGTTGAGGGTGGGGGCAAAGCGCCTGGCCTCGGCCAGCCAGTTGGCGCAGACCGAGGTGGGGGCAATCACCAGGGTCGGTCCCTGGGGCGCCTGGTGGAGAATGGCGGCCAGGGTCTGCACCGTCTTGCCCAGCCCCATGTCGTCGGCCAGGCAGGCACCCAACCCCAGATGCGCCAGACGGGCCAGCCAGTGGAAGCCGTCGCGCTGGTAGTCGCGCAGTTGGGCCTTGAGGGTCGAGGGCGGTTGCGGCGTCTGGGCCAGTCCCTCGCGGAGGCGCGAGATCCGTTCAAACCACTGGGGAGCGGCATCCAGTTCGCCGACCTGATGGGTGAACTCCTCCAGGGCCAGGGCGGCCAAGGGATGGACGCCGATCTTTTTGCCCCGTTTGTCGGCATAAGCGGCCAGCTCATCGAGCCGTTTGCGCAGCTCGTGGGACAGGGCGACAAACTCGCCGTCGCCCAGGGGCAGAAAACGGTGCGGGGTGGTCTGCACCAGGTCGAGCAACTGCTTGATGTTCAGCACCCGCTCCTGGTCCACCCGCAGTTCGCCCTCGACCTCGAACCAGTTGTCGGCACTGCCCAGCCGCAAGCGCATGTTGGCACAGGACACCGGGGGGCCGACCTTGAGTTTCTCGCCCTCGGGCCACTCCACCAGGGCGTCGCCGTGTTCCTGCCGTTCCCGCAATTCCAGCAGCACCTGCAGGGCCTCCTCGGGCGACTCGGCAAACCACTGGCCGTCCAGCTCGGACAAGGCGGCAAGGCTGGGCAGGCTGCGCACCAAGGCCGCGGCCCGGGCCCTTTCCTCCTGCAGGTTGCGCTCCGTCTGGCATTTGCGATCTTCAACGTCGGCCATCAGATTTTTTGCTCCCTGGCCGGCTTTGAGGTAAGGGCCGCCATTGCCCAGTGGCCTGACAAAGACCTCCAGGCGAAACCCCTCGCCGTGGGGCAGGAGATGGACGCGGGGGCGGGGATCGGCCGGGATGGCGGTCACCGCGTGGGCCGTTCCGGGAATGGTCGAGTGGACCGTGACCAGGGAGGCCATCGAGGCCAGCACCGGGGCCACCTCGTCCATGGCCGACGCCGGCAGGGTCAGGCCTTTGGCGCCAAGAATCCGGGCCAGGCGATGGTGGGCCTCGGTGCATTCGACCACCCGATAGCGGCTGGGCGTTTCCCGCACCAACGCGTAGCGTTCCTCGCTCCCCACGTCGGGCGAGAAGCGGATCACCATATCCTTGCCCTTGCCCACCACCAGGATCTCCGGCTCGCCCTTGAGCACTTCCACCGGTGTGGTCAGCGCATCGGCGAGGAAGAGCAGGGGATGGCCGATCAGAGCAGGCAGGGCCTGCTTGAGGTTGAAGGCGTAGTGATGGCTGCCGTAATAGGCGTCCACCCGCCGGATGGCAGCGCGCAGGGGGTGATCGGCCTCGGTCAGGCCGTCGAGCTTGTCGCCGCTGACCAGTCGTTGCAGGGCGATGGGCCGTCCCTTGGTCCAGACGCCCTTGGCGCTGAGTTTTTGCTCCAGCGGACTGATTTCGGCAAGTGCCCCGGTGGCGGCAAAGCGCAGCAGATAGACGATGCGGTTGCGCGGCCCATGCCCGCCTTCCGTGTTCGGTTTGTCCGCGCCTTCGGCCGCCATGCGCAGGGCGCGCAGGCTCTTGCGCCAGGGCACCTCGACCTCGATGCCCGCCGTCAGCGGAACCAGGCCCAGGGTCTCGCGGGTGGCGCGAACATACTCCCGGCGGCTGGTTGTCTCCTTGTCGGCCCGGCAGAGCAGCTGGGCGTACTCCAGGGCCAGCCAGTCGAATCCTGCCTCGCGGGCGCGCTCAAACGACTGGTTGAGGAGAGTGATGTCCTTGCGGGCGAGGCGGCCGTCAATGGAAAACAGGGCCATGCCGACCAGGAGGGGGCCGAGCGCGCCCTCGATTTTGCTTCTCTTCTCGGTGTAGGGGCGCAGCGGCCGGCGAGCGGCCTCGGCGGAAAGTCCGCTCTGGCTGCCGAGCATGGCCTCGATGGAGGCCAGGCCAACGGCTATGGAGTTGACCGGCTCGCTGCGGCGCAGGGCTTGGTCGAGATAGACGCCGGCCTTGCCAAGGCTGGCGGCGTCACCCTTGCGCAGCAGGGCCAGGAGGAAAAAGGGGGTCAGGTCGGAGCTGAGAAGGGCGGCGCGTTTGCGCTGTCGTTTTCGCAATTCCTTGAGATCGGATTCAAAAAGCTCCAGCGCCTCGTCGATCCGGCCTTCGATCAGGGCAATCCAGCCGCCGAATCCAAAAGCGTAGTTGGCGGTGTCGCGCCGCATCTCTTCAATGCACTGGCGCGCCTGGGCGGTCTGCCCGCTGAGGATGTGCTGGTGGATCAGGTAGTAGAGCAGCGTCACCCGGTCGCCTGGGGAAGCCGCCGCCCGCAGGGCCGGATCACAGGCGAGCTTCCACGCCTCCGGCTCTGCTTCCAGATAAAAAAACGAGTGGGAAAGGATGAGGGTGAGGAGCTGGATCTGACGTGCGGCGGGCAGGGTTGTACACCAAACAGGGTCAAAGGGGTTGGCGACCAAGCGGACCAGCGGATGAATGAACGGCTGGTGTTCGCAGCAGTGGGAGAGCAGGGTGTCGGTTAGGGCGGCAAGGCTCGATGCGTCGTCGCCGTAGTACAGGGCAATGCGCAACTCGCGTTGGGTCCGGCTGCAGGCGGCGGTCAGTTGGCGGCCCATGAAGGAATACGACGTGGTTGGTGCGGGCAGCACCGAGCGGACAGCGGTGATAATCGACCAGGCCAGGAAGACAGGAACCGGCAGCGGCTGCGGTTTGGGAGCGCGGGTTTTGACACCGCTGCGGTTGGGGATAACGCGTTTCTTGGCCGTTTCCACGGTCTGCGGCAGTGGCGTGATTGTACTCTGTTTGTCGGCAAACAGCCTGCGGACAACCACCTCGACGATCAGCTCGTTGATCAGATTGTGCTCGTCGATAAGCCCCAGAGTTCGCAGGCGACGCAACTGCGGGGCCAAGGATGTAAGGGGGGGACCGTCGGTTTCGTCGTTCAAGGGCAGGCCGGCTTGGGTGCAGAGCGTACACACCGTGGCATTGGCCACAGGTTCGGCGGCTACCGCCAGGACGTACAGCACGGAGCGTTCCAGGGGGGAGAGTCGGTTAATCTGTTCCAACAACTTGGCGCGGTCGGCGTCTCGATGTGGGGGCGACATGGGCGGCTCAGGGAGAGAGGGGATGGTTGCAGCCTTTCAACAACCGCAGCTAGCGGAGGATAAAGCCCAGGACCTTGAGATTCTTGGCCCACGGACCCCAGGGGCCGGATTCGAACGAGGCGGTCATGCGCCGGGGATCAAACAACACCGTGGCATCCTGGTCCAGATGGCATTGGCGGTCGTAGTTGGTGTGGCTGATGCGCAGGGTCCAGGTGCCATCGGGATTGTTACGCACCTCTTCGACATAGGCGGGATGACCGGTGGGCATGTTGCGGCCTGTGTTGGCGTCGAGGACGATCACCGAGCCGGCGGCGGGCATGGCCGAGGTGGCGCTGTTGGCGCGGGCGCAGGCAAACCACTGGACCGGACTGGTGTTGCCCAGTCGGCAGGTGGTGATCCCGGTGCGGCAGCGGGCATAGATCAGGCTCTGCGGCTGACAGAGACCGACGGTCCTGGTGGTGACGACCCGGGTCGTGGCGGCGGCCGCCTTTTTTTTCTGTTTGACCGCCACCTTGGCGGCCTTGCCTTTGGTCGTCTTTCCGGCGGTTTTCTTGCTTGCTTTGTTCGATGGACGGCTTTGTTTGACCGTCTTTTTGACCACCATCGTTTTCGCCGGCCGCAGATGGTAGCAGGCATCCCGGTTGCGCTCGCTGTTGAGGAGCTGTTCCGGGGAGGCGCAGACCGGGGACGCGCTCGCCTCCCTTGCCGCCTCGCCCGCCGTGCTGGCGGCAGCGGCCGGATCGGTGGCGTCGGCGGTGGGCCGATGCGCCTGCGTCGGCGGCGATTGCTGCGTGGCCGCGGAGTGTTTGGTCGGCGAGCAGCCGGCGCAGAAAAGCAGGAGGGCGCTGGCTAGGAACAGGGCTGTATTGAGAGCGGATCGGTGCATGGGATTCTCCGGCGGTTAGAAAGTGGTGACGGTCTGCTGCGGGGGGCAGGACGCTTCCTGCCCAGTGCATTTTCGGCAGATGGGCAGGCGGTATTCGCCGTTTCTGAGCTGTTTCCGGATCGCCCGGTATCGGGGGCTGAACCAGATATCGAGAAACTTGTCGGTGCGGATGTTGCCGAAGACCACCGAGCTCAGATAATCGTGGCAGCAGAGGATCACGTTGCCGGCGTAATCGATGGCCACCGGATTGCCGGGATCGGTGCAGCGGGGAACGGTGTTGACCCTGGCCGGTTGGATGAGGCCGCCGCGATTGTACAGCGGTGTATCCGCGTCGAAGCGGTTGTAGCGGATCCTGGCCAACAGCTTGTCGTTGTTTTCCAAATGGGCAAACAGGGCCTGCATGTTGTTGCTCATCGATTCGCCGTGCTGGGTAATGGAAAATTTGTCGACTCCGGCCTCGATCAGGGCATGGAAGGTGTCCACGGTCAGGGCATCGCCGTTGGAGATGAGGACGATATGAACCTTGGGCAGCTTCGCCCTGGTGTAGGCCATCAGCGGGATGAGTCGGGGGTCGAGCAGCGGTTCGCCGTACAGCTGGGGGCTGAGCCGTCCCCTGAAGTTGATGGTGGCCAGCTCGTCGATCAGCTTATGGTACAGGGCCTCGTCCATGCGCTGTTCGTTTTTGATCAGCCCCCGCTCGAACACACTGTTGGGGCAGTAGGCGCAGCGCCTGTTGCACGAGGTGTTGATCTCGATGTTGAAATCGCTGAAAAAATCCCAGTGGCCGTAGCGAACGGAAAATTTGATGAAATAACGGATCCACTTCAGGCGGTTGGCCAGCGTTGGCTGCAGGCGGGGGGAGGGGCATGGTTGGTTCATGGCTTGGTGTCGTCCTGGGGGAGTGGTGATGGTGCAAAGTGCGCTGTTGTGTCCGCGGCGCCCCGGGCGGCATGACCCGATGCCGATCGCCGCATCGTCGGCCGTTGAGTTGTTGGCTCCGGCCGGGGTTATCGCAGGCTGCCGTCGACCAGGGTGAGACAGCGATCCATGGCCCGGGCCAACTCCATGTTGTGGGTGACCATGACCACCGCCAGACCGAGGCTGGCACTGAGTTCGCGCAGCAGGGCGAAAACCCGGGTGCCGCTGGCGGAATCGAGGTTGCCGGTGGGCTCGTCGGCCAGCAACAGGGCCGGTTCCATCACCAGGGCGCGGGCCAGGGCGACCCGCTGCTGTTCGCCGCCGGACAGCTCGCCGCTGCGATGCTCGAGTCGCTCGCCCAATCCCACCCGCTCAAGCAGCTCCTGGGCCTTGTCCTTGAGCACCGAGCGCGGCCGGCCGTTGATCAATCCCGGCATCATCACGTTTTCCAGGGCGGAGAACTCGGGCAGCAGGTGGTGGAATTGGAAGATAAAGCCGATACGGGTGTTGCGGTGGCCGGCCAGTTCCGGCTCGCTCTTGCCGGTCAGTTCGGTGCCGTCAAAGACGATGTGGCCGGCGTCGGGCACATCCAGGGTGCCGAGAATCTGCAGCAGGGTAGTCTTGCCCGAACCCGAGGCGCCGATGATCGCGGTCATCTCGCCGGGCTGCACCGAGAGATCGACCTCCTTGAGCACGGTGATGGTGTCCTGTCCGCTCAGGTACGATTTACACAGGCCCGTGGCCTGAAGCAGCGGCTTATTCATAGCTCAGGGCCTCGGCCGGACGAATGCGCGATGCCTTCCACGAGGGGTAGAGGGTCGCGGCCAGGGTGATGACGATGGCGGAGATGAGGATGACGCCCACGTCAAACGGCACCACCTTGATCGGCATGGTGGACATGGGATAGACATCCGGCGGCAGTTCGATGATCTTGTAGCGCTTGAGCAGGGCGCAGAGGCCCAAGCCCCCGGCCAGGCCGATGACCGTGCCCGAAAGGCCGATCACCATGCCCTGGTAGAAGAAGATGCGCATGATCGAGCGGGTGGTGGCGCCCATGGATTTGAGGATGGCGATGTCGCGGTTTTTTTCCATCACCACCATGGTCAGGGCGCTGATGATGTTCAGTGCCGCCACCAGGATGATCAGGTTGAGAGCGATGAAGATGCCGGTCTTTTCCAGCTTGAGGGCGGCAAACATGTTCTGATTGAGGCGCATCCAGTCACGCACCGAATAGCCGCTGCCCAGGGCCTGCTGGACAGCCTGGGCTGTCCGGTCGGCTTGGTCGATGTCCGCGACCCGGATCTCGATGCCATGCACCCCCTGGCGCAGGTCGGTGAGGCTGCGGGCGGTGTCGAGACTGATGTAGCCGATGGTCGAGTCATACTCGGACATGCCGGTGTGGAAGATGCCCACCACCAGGCAGGTGCGGATCTTGGGCAGCACCCCCATGGGCGAGAGCGGCCCGTTGGGCGACATCAAGCGCACCCGGTCGCCCACGCCCACTTGCAGCTGGCGGGCCATGTCGCGGCCCAGGACAATGGCCGGCACCTCCAGGGGCTGGTCGAGGTCGGTCAGCGCCCCGGCCTGCATCTTTTGACCGATGCTGAGCACCCGCAGGGCGCTGGCGGCATCGATACCGCGCAGAAACACGCCGGTGGACTGGCTGCTGGAACTGATCAGGGCCTGGCCGTTGATGAACGGCGTGGTGGCCGCAACCCCTTCCACGGCCTGAATCCGTGCAGTCACCTCCTCGGTGTCGGCAATGGGGCCGCCGAAGCGCTGGACCAGGGCATGGGCGTTGACGCCGATAATCTGATCACGCAGTCCCTCGGTGAATCCGGTCCACACCGACAGGACCACGATCAGGGCCAGGACTCCAACCGCCACCCCGAGGATGGAAATGACGGTGATCAGGGAGATGAATTTCTGTTTACGTTTGGCCCGCAGGTAGCGCAGGCTGACGAACCATTCAAAGGCGGCCATGCGGCGGTCGACCGGATCACTCGCCGATTTCCGGCTTCATCTGCGGAAAGAGGATGACGTCGCGGATCGAGGGCGAATCGGTGAGCAGCATGACCAACCGGTCGATGCCGATACCCTCGCCGGCGGCCGACGGCATGCCGTATTCCAAGGCGCGGACATAGTCGCGGTCGAGCACCGGATGGATCTCCTCGTCCTCGCCGCGCTCGTCGATCTGTTTCTGGAAGCGTTGCAGCTGGTCGATGGGGTCGTTGAGCTCGGAAAAGGCGTTGGCGATCTCCCGGCCGGTGATGAACAGCTCGAAGCGGTCGGTGACGGTGGGGTCTTCCTCGTTGCGCCGGGCCAGGGGCGAAACCTCGGTGGGATAGGAGGTGATGAAGGTCGGGTCGATCAGCCGTTCCTCGACCAGCAGCTCGAACAGCTCGGTCTTGGCCTTGCCCGGGCCGGCGCCCGGCTGGAGTTCGATCCCCTTTTGCTTGGCCAGCGCCATCACCGCCGTGTCGTCCTCGAGTACCGCCGGATCGAGGCCGCCGATCTGCACCAGGGATTCCTCCATGGTCAGCCGCCGCCAGGGCGGGGCCAGGTTGACCGGTGTGCCCTGATAGCTGATGTCCATGGAGCCGGTGACCTCATGGGCCAGCCACGAAACCATCTCCTCGGTCAGGTCCATCAGGTCGTGGTAGGTGGCGTAGGCCTGATAGAATTCGAGCATGGTGAATTCCGGGTTGTGGCGGGTCGAGAGTCCCTCGTTGCGGAAGTTGCGGTTGATCTCGAACACCTTCTCGAAGCCGCCCACCAAGAGCCGTTTGAGGTAGAGTTCCGGGGCGATGCGCAGGTAGAGATCCATGTCAAGCGCGTTGTGGTGGGTGCGGAAGGGCTTGGCCGTGGCGCCGCCGGGCACCGGCTGCATCATCGGGGTTTCCACCTCCATGTAGCCGCGGTTGTTGAGAAATTCGCGGATCAGCCGGATGATCTCCACCCGCTTCTTGAACACCTCGCGCGCCTCGGGATTGACGATCAGATCGAGATAGCGCTGGCGGTAACGGGTCTCGACATCGGTCAGGCCGTGGAACTTCTCCGGCAGCGGCCGCAGCGACTTGGTGATCATCTGCAGGGTGGTGGCCTCCAGCGACAGCTCGCCGGTCTTGGTCTTGAACAGCCGTCCCTCGACGCCGACAATGTCGCCCACATCCCATTTTTTAAAGAGATCGTAGACCTCCTCGCCCAGCAGGTCGCGGCGGGCATAGATCTGGAGGCGTTCGCTGGCGTCCTGGAGGTGAAAGAAGGCCGCCTTGCCGAACTTGCGCATCGACATCACCCGGCCGGCCACCCGGTAGCTGTGGCCCGAGTCGTCGTGACATTCGGGTGCGAGGTGTTCGCCCTGGGGCAGGATGTCGATGATGGGATCAGGGGCCTTGAAGGTATTGCTGAACAGCTTGACGCCGGATTGGGCCAGGGATTCGGCCTTTTCCCGCCGCTGTTTGAGAAGGTTGCTCGTTGTTTCCATGATCTGTGTGCGAGAAGAGTTGTGGTATGCGCCAACCCCGCGGGCGGAGGTTGAAAAGAGGCCCTGGGGCACGGAAGGAAGACGCTGGAGGTCCCAAATGGACGGGTCAAAATAGTTCGCGTCCGCGTTGATGTCAATTCCTTTCAAGGAGGGCGACGGTTTCGATGTGATGGGTCTGGGGGAACATGTCCACCGGGGTGACCTGAACGATGCGGTAGCCATTCTGGACGATCAGCGCCAGGTCGCGGGCCAGGGTGGCCGGATCGCAGGAGATGGACAGGATATGCTGCGGGCCAAGCCGGGCGAGTAGCGCCGCGGTCTTGCCCAATCCCTGGCGAGGCGGATCGAGCAGGACGCAATCGAAGCGGGCCTTGCGCGCCACCAGGCTGCGCAGTGCCTGGCCGACATCGGCGCTGCGGAAGCGGGCCGTGGTCAGCCCCGCGGCACGGCTGTTGTGTTCCGCCCAATGAACGCTCGTCCGGTTGTGCTCGACTCCGCTCACCTGCGTGCCCATGAGGCCAAGCGGAATGGAAAAATTGCCCATGCCGCAGAACAGGTCGAGGGCGGCACGAGGTGGCGGTGACAGGGGCAGCAGGCCCAGGGCGAGCTCGATCAAGCGTGGATTCTGGCGGACGTTGACCTGGAAAAAACACCGGTGATCCCAACACAGCCGATAGGCATGGCCAAGGACCGCGAAATCCTGGCACAGGTCGGCGGCGCGCGCGCGATCCCCCGACCGGCCGATGGGCTCCGCCTGCACGATCGTGTTGTCGGCCAGGCGGTTGAGTGCGGTGACCAGGTCGGCAGCCGAGTCGGGGCGCAACGCCGCCGTGGCCTGCAGGACAAGGATCACCCGGTCGTCGGCCGGACTGTGGATCAGCTCCACGGCGCTGACCAGCTCCCGGAGCCGCGCCGGCCAGCCCGCATCGACCAGGGCGCCGATCGCCCGGTTGATCGGTTCGGTGGCCAGCAGGCAGCGGCGGATCGGAACCACCTCGTTGCTCCCGCCCTGATGGAAGCCAAGCCGGCCGACCTGGTCGAGGTGGAGCCGCAGCCGATGGCGGTACCCAAAGGGCTGGGGCGAGGACAAAGCGGGACCGGGGTGATCCGGCGGCAGATCAAGCCGGGATCGCCGCAGGGCCTCGTCCAGGATCGAGCGCTTGATCGCCAGCTGGGTGGGGTAGCTGCCGTGCTGGAGGTCGCAGCCGCCGCACAGGCCGTAGTGAGGGCAGGGGGGGAGAATGCGCTCGGGCGCAGGCTCTTCAACCCGGACCAGGCTGGCCTCCTTGTAGCCCCGATGGATTCGGGTCTCTCGTACCGTCACCCTTTCCCCCGGCAACACCCCGGCGACCATCACCTTCATGCCGTCGGCCAGGGTGCCCAGACCCTTGCCGCCTGCTATCACCTTTGGTATTGTCAGCGTATGTTCCATGGGCACCGTGGAGCAGCTTGATTCTGCTGATTTTTATTTGTGTTCATGATCGATTGATAATCCAGCAACCGGGAAAAGGGTGAGCGCGCGTGGGGGCACAGGCCAAAGCAAAAATTCTGGTGGTGGACGATGAACGGGTGCACCGTTTCATGCTCCATTCCTTGTTCGCCGAATGGGGGTGGGACGCCGAGGAGGCGGACGATGGGTCCACCGCCGTGGCCGCGGTCGAGCGGGGGCCCTTTGACGCCATCCTCATGGACGTGCGCATGACCACCATGGACGGCATGGAGGCCCTGAAGCGAATCCATGCCCTCAATCCGGCCATTCCGGTGATCATCATGACCGCCTTCTCCTCGGTCGATTCGGCCGTGGCGGCGATCAAGCAGGGCGCGCACGATTATCTGACCAAGCCGCTCGATTTCGATCGGCTGCGCACCACCCTGGAGGTGGCCATGGGCCATCGCCAGCGGGAAAGCCAGACCATGGCCGTGGGGCAGCCTTTCGGCGATGATGGCCGGATCATCGGCACATCGGCACCGATGCAGGAGCTGTGGGAAATGATCGTCCACGTGGCGCCCACCGAGGCCACGGTGTTGATCAACGGTGAATCGGGCACCGGCAAGGAACTGGTCGCCTCGGCCCTGCACCATACCAGTCTGCGCAGCAAGGGACCGTTCGTGAAGGTCAACTGCGCCGCCCTGGCCGAAACCCTGCTCGAATCCGAACTGTTCGGCCACGAACGCGGCGCCTTCACCGGTGCCGACCGCCGCCGCGAGGGCCGTTTTGTCCAAGCCCAGGGCGGCACGCTCTTTCTCGACGAAATCGGCGAAACCTCGCCCGGCATGCAGGCCAAGTTGCTGCGTGTGCTCCAGGAACACGAACTGCAGCGGGTCGGCGGCCAGGAAACGATCAAGGTCGATGTGCGCATCCTCTGCGCCACCAACCGCGACCTGGAGGAAGAGGTGGCGGCTGGCCGCTTCCGCGAGGACCTCTACTACCGCCTCAACGTGGTCGAGCTGTGGGTGCCCCCCCTGCGCGAGCGCCACGGCGACATTCCCCTGCTGGCCAATTATTTCCTCCAAAGCTTTGCCGACAAGAACGGCCGCATGGTCAGCGGCATCACCCCGGAGTGCATGGATGTGCTCAACCGCTATCCCTGGCCGGGCAACGTGCGCGAGTTGGAGCATTCGATCGAGCGCGGCGTGATCCTGATGCGCGGCGACTATCTCGATCTCGCGGCCCTGCCGCTGGCCATTCAACGCTGGGCCGGACTGAACGCCCCCAAGGAGGTGGAGGAGCCTGCGACCCTCAAGGAGGCCGAACGAATGCTCATCCTCAAGACCCTGGAAGAGACCGGCGGCAACCGCAGCGAGGCAGCCCGCCGTCTGCAGATAACCCGCAAGACGCTCTTGAACAAGCTAAAAAGTTATAATATAAGCTGAGGCGGAAAAAATCGTGTGATTGCAAGCGGCCCAGGCCAACCGTGTGCCCCTTGCGTCCCGGCGGCCCGAGGCGTCTTGCCCCTCTTTCGCCGATGCCATCCCTTTAACCGGCGTGACCCCCGATTTCAATGCAACACTGCGCACCCCTGCTGGAAGCCGCCTATGCCGCCAGCCGATTTCTTTTGCACGAGCGCGATTTGGCCAATCTTCTCCAGGGCCTCTGCGACCGGTTGACCGCCGAAGGGGTCAGCAGTGCCGCCTTGCTGGTGCTGCTCGATCGCGATTCCGGTGGGGTTATCACCGCCGAGACGGGGCTGGGCGAACGGTTTGCTCCGCTTCTGGACCGTCTCCGTCAGGGACAGTTGCCGGACTGCGGTCTGCGGGCCCTGCAGGCGGCGAACGGGCAAGCGGTGGTGTGTAAATCCTGCACCTGCGAGCTCGACTGCGGTTCGTCCGCCGGCGGCGCCACGCTGGCGTTGTCGGCCGCCATCCGCTGCACCCCCAGCCTTTCCGGATTTCTCACCCTGCAGCTGACCTCCGCTGTTCCGCCGACCACGGTTGAATGCCGGATCGTGGCCGATCTGACCGATTCAATCAGTCTGGCCTTGCGCCAGCTGTTCGCCGACGAGGCCGCCAGGCAGCGGGAACAGGAGCTGAAACGAATCGAGGAGCGCTACGAGTTGGCCCTGCACGCCTCCCAGGCGGGTCTGTGGGACTGGAACATCCGCACCGGCGAGATGTATACCAGCCCCGATCATTGGGAACTGCTCGACTACCAGTCGAGCAAGGACGATGGCGTCCAGCCGCAGCGCTTTATTCATCCCGAGGATCGGGACCGGGTGCTTGCCGTACTCAACGAGCATCTTACCGGCAAGACCGAGGAGTATCGGATCGAATACCGGGTTCAGGAAAAAGACGGCGAGTGGACCTGGTTTCTCGATCGCGGCCGGGTGGTGGAGCGGGACGACAACAACATGCCGGTGCGCATGACCGGCACCCATCAGAACATCACCCTGCAAAAACACCAGGATCAGGCCATCGCCCTGGTCCAGCAGCAATTGCACGACGCGGTCAATCACGAACGCAACTTTCTGCAAACGGTGATTGACAGTGCCGGCGATCCGGTCATGGTGGTCGATCTGAACCATACCCTGTTGCTGATCAATCAGGCGGCGGCGCGATTGGTCCGTGACGGCGGCAGCATCGAATCGCTGCGCGGGCAGAAGTGTTACCGCCTGTTTTGCGGGATGGAAACGCCGTGCCAAGACCTTCGCTATCCCTGTCCGGTGGAACAGGTCAAGAGCAACGGACAGCCGGCCAAGCTGATCCACAACCCCTATCACGGCAACGGCGTCAACAACACCTTCGAACTGGAGGCATCGCCGCTCCGGGACGGTCAGGGCAAGCTGTACGGGATCATCGAGGTGGCCCGCGACATCACCGACCGTCTGCGGATCGAAAAGGAACTGCGGGAGAGCCAGTCACATCTGTACCGGCTGGCCCACCACGATCCCCTCACCGGGCTGCCCAACCGGCTTCTGTTCCGCGACCGTTTTGCCCAGGCGATCAGCAAGGCGGAGCGCAACCGGAGCGGGGTGGCGGTTCTGTTTCTCGATCTTGACCGGTTCAAGAGCATCAACGACACCTTGGGTCACGATGTCGGCGACGCCCTGCTGGTGGAGGTGGCCGCCCGTCTGCAGCGCCAATGCCGCCAGTCGGATACAGTGGCCCGGCTGGGCGGCGACGAGTTTGTCTTCATCCTCGAAGCCATCCATGATCGCAAGGATGCGTCGGTGGTGGCCGACAAGATCATGGCCGCCCTCGGCGTTCCGGTCCTGGCCAAGGGCCATGAACTCACCATTACCACCAGCATCGGTATCGCGCTTTTTCCTTTGGACGGCGCCACCATGGAAGAGGTGATCAAATGTGCCGACCTGGCCTTGTATGCCGCCAAGGAGATCGGCCGTAGCAACTATCAGTTTTACCGCAAGGGCATGCCCCCCAACGGCGGGCGGCCGCGGTTGAGCGGCCAGCAGTTCCGCCGGGCCATGGCCAACGGCGAGCTGCGTCTTGAGTATGGGCCCCGCTACGATCTGCACAGCGGCCGATTGACGGGGCTGCGGGTCTTGCCGCGCTGGCATCATCCGGCCATGGGAGTGCTTTTGCCCCACGACTTTGTGCCGGCCGCCGAGGAGTGCGGCGTGTTGGATCTGCTGAACGAATGGCTGCTCGGCGAGGTTTGCGCCCCTCTACAGGCCTGGGGGGAGCTGGGATACCCGTGCCCGCCGATGACCATTCCGCTCGGCTCACGGCAACTGTTGGAAAGCGGTTTCCTCGCCGCCCTGGATCGGATGCTGCGGCAGGGCAGGGTAACGCCGGCGATGCTGGTGATCGAGGTTCGCGAACCAGCCGTGACCGAGGCCACCGCCCGGATGATCGAGTGTCTCGGGCGGCTCGGCCGGCTTGGGCTGGGCTGCGCGGTCAGTGATTTCGGGGCCGACCGGACTTCGCTGGCTCGCCTGCAGAGGCTGCCGCTGGGCAGCCTGACCATCAGCGATGCCGTATTGGCCGATGTGCCGGCCAACCCGGATAGCTGCATCTTGACCTCAGCCATCATCAACCTCGGTCATTCCCTGGGGATGCGGGTGGTTGGCAACGGGATCGATCGCCAGTCGCAGCACGATTTCCTGCGCCGGCATGGCTGCGATCAGGCCCAGGGACCGTTCCTGTCGCCCCCCCTACGGGCGGAAGAGGTGCCTTCTCTGCTGGCGACGGCCGCGCAAATGGGCGGTTGACGCTTTTTCACCCCTGTGGTAATACGCCTGCTTGTTTTTTCGCAGAAAGACGGGCGTATCTTGGCCGAAGAGAGGTCGGCCCGGGTACGGAGGTCTTTTTTTTCTTCTGAGAGCATCATCGTTACCCTACTGAATCATTGCAATGCGTACGGATATTTTGCACATCGGCGCGGGGGAGCTCAACTACGAGATCCGTAACATCGTCTGCGTCGGCGAGAAACTGCAGAAACTGGGTGTCCAGGTCAACTGGGAAAATATCGGCGACCCCATCGCCAAGGGCGAGCAGGTGCCGGACTGGATGAAGGAGATCGTGGCCGAGGCGGTGCGCGAGGACACCTCCTATGCCTACAGCCCGACCAAAGGCCTACTGTCGGCCAGGGAATACGTGGCCGCCTGCACTAACCGCATGGGCGGAGTGCAGATCGATGCCGACGACGTCATCTTCTTCAACGGCCTGGGCGACGCCATTTCCAAGGTGTTCGGTTTCCTCAAGCCCACCGCCCGGGTGATCGTGCCCACCCCGAGCTACACCACCCATTCCTCGGCCGAGGCCGCCCATGCCAGCGACCAGCCGGTGACCTATATCCTTGATCCCAACCATCTCTGGTATCCGGATCTGGAGGATATCGAAAACCACATCAAGTACAACCCGGCGGTGGCCGGCATCCTGGTGATCAACCCGGACAACCCCACCGGCGCGGTCTATCCGGCGGACGTGATGCGGGCCATTGTCGAGATCTGCGAGAAGAACGACCTGTTCATCATCTGCGACGAGATCTACCAGAACATGACCTACAACGGCACGGTGTCGGCGCCGCTGTGCACGGTGATCGGCGACAAGGTGCCGGCCATCTGCATGCGCGGCATCTCCAAGGAAATGCCCTGGCCGGGCAGCCGCTGCGGTTGGATCGAGGTCTATAACCGCCATCGCGACCCGATGTTCGCCACCTACGTGCAGTCGATTCTCAACGCCAAGATGCTTGAGGTCTGCTCGACCACCCTGCCGCAGACGGTGCTGCCGCGGATCAAGGAGCATCCGATGTATCCGGTTCACCTCAAGAACCGGATCAAGCGCTACGAGCGCTATTCCAATATCGCCTACGACATTCTCAAGAATGTCAAGGGGTTGCTGGTTAATCGCACCAACGGCGCCTTCTACATGAGCGCGGTATTCGAGGAGGGGTTGCTCAACCACCACCAGACCCTGCCGATCGGGAACGACGAGGTGCGGGAAACCATCGAACGGCTGGTTTCCGGGCCCAACATCCAGCCGGACAAACGTTTTGTCTATTATCTGCTCGCTTCCACCGGCATCTGCGTGGTGCCGCTCTCCTCGTTTGCCACCGATCTGCAAGGATTCCGCATCACCCTGCTGGAGAAGGAAGAGGAAGATTTTGTTCAGATATTCAAAACGATAGCCAACAGCATCAAACGCTACATCAATTCCTCCCTGGAGTGTTGCCCCCGTTGCAACTAGGGACAGCCCACATCGCCTCTCCACCCCTGGCGCCCCTAGCGGCGGCAGGGGTTTTTTTATGGCTGTCATCCTGTTTCCTTTTGTTTTTTCTCGAATTTTTCCGCCGCTCTTCTCCCGTTATTCCCCCTTTCCCTCCCTTGACACTGGATTTTCCCATACTTATTGTTCGCACCAGATTTGACCGGCCCGAATTGGAGAAATTGCCGGATTCCGGGCGTGAAAAAGAGGATTTGCGTACAACAGGGAACTTGAGACAAGGAGAGCGTAGGTGATAGACGAGACAAAGGAACAGGGACCTGTCGGTGAACAGCAGACTACAGAAGCTCCCGCGGACCTGAGCGATGTGGAGACTATTACAGGGGAGGACAGTACCCCGGAGTCCGAGGCGGAGACCCTGCAGCGGCAACTGGACGAAAGCCGCGATCAGCTGATGCGGATTGCCGCCGAATTCGAGAACTACAAAAAACGGATGGAGCGGGAACGGGGCAAGCTGCTCAAGTACGCCGGCGAAAATATTCTTCGCGACCTGTTGACCACCTTGGATAACCTTGATCGCGCTGTCGAGCAGGGCAATGCCGAGGCCGAGGACGACAGCAAGAAACTGGAGGCCATGCTCCAAGGAATCGAGTTGACCCGAAAGGGGCTGGTGGCCACGATGGAACGCTATGGCGTGGAACCGTTGGCCGCCATTGGTTTGAGCTTCAACCCGGACGAGCACGACGCCCTGACCATGGAGGCCAGCGACGAGGTACCGGCCAACCATGTGCTGCGTGAATTCGCCAAAGGCTACCGTTTCAAGGATCGGGTGTTACGCCATGCCCAGGTGGTCGTGTCCAGCGGACCGGGAAAAGCGGCTTGACAACCCGTGGATCGGTCGCACAGTAAAAAAAAGAATTGAACAATTGTTCCGGCTTGGAAGCCGATTCTAATGACAGGAGAGACAGGAGATTGGAATTATGGGAAAAATAATAGGAATTGATTTGGGCACCACCAACTCGTGCGTGGCCATCATGGAGGGCGGTGATCCCAAGGTCATTGAAAACAGCGAGGGCAACCGGACCACGCCTTCGATCGTTGCCTTTTCCGACAGCGGCGAGCGGCTGGTTGGCCAGATCGCCAAACGCCAGGCAGTCACCAATCCAACGAAAACACTGTTTGCCATCAAGCGCCTGATCGGTCGCAAGTTCAGTGACCCGGAAGTCAAGAAGTCGATCGGCGTCAGCCCCTTTGCGATCGTCGAAGGCCCTGGCGGCGACGCCGTCGTGGAAGTGGGCGGCAAGACCTATACCGCAGCCGAGATTTCGGCCATGATCCTCGGCAAAATGAAGCAGACCGCCGAGGAGTACCTGGGCGAGCCGGTCACCGAGGCGGTGGTCACGGTGCCGGCCTACTTCAACGACGCCCAGCGCCAGGCCACCAAGGACGCGGGCAAGATCGCCGGCCTCAACGTGCAGCGGATCATCAACGAGCCGACCGCCGCTTCCTTGGCCTACGGCCTGGATAAGAAGGGCGAGGAGAAGATCGCGGTCTTCGACCTCGGTGGCGGCACCTTTGACGTGTCCATCCTCGAGATCGGTGACGGCGTATTCGAGGTCAAGTCGACCAACGGCGACACCTTCCTCGGCGGTGAGGACTTCGATATGCGCATCGTCAATTGGCTGGCCGACGAGTTCAAGCGCGACCAGGGCGTGGATCTGCGCAACGACAAGATGGCCCTGCAACGGCTCAAGGAAGAGGCCGAAAAGGCCAAGAAAGAATTGTCCACGGCCATGGAGACCGACATCAACCTGCCGTTCATCACCGCCGACGCCACCGGGCCCAAGCATCTCAACGTCAAGTTGAGCCGGGCCAAATTGGAGGCGCTGGTCGAGGACCTGATTGATCGCTGTGAAGGCCCCTGCAGGACCGCGCTCAAGGATGCGGGGTTGAGTCCCTCGGACATTGACGAGGTCATTCTCGTGGGCGGCATGACCCGCATGCCCAAGGTGCAGGACAAGGTCAAGGCCATCTTCGGCAAGGACCCGCACAAGGGCGTCAACCCGGACGAGGTCGTGGCCATCGGCGCGGCCATCCAGGGCGGCGTGCTCAAGGGTGATGTCAAGGACGTGTTGTTGCTCGACGTCACTCCACTGTCGCTCGGCATCGAGACCCTGGGCGGGGTCATGACCAAGCTGATCGAGAAGAATACCACCGTGCCGACCAAGAAGAGCCAGGTATTCTCCACCGCGGCCGACAATCAGCCGGCGGTATCCATCCACGTGCTCCAGGGCGAGCGCGAAATGGCGCAGAACAACAAGACCATCGGCCGGTTCGAGTTGGCCGACATCCCGCCGGCCCCGCGGGGCGTGCCGCAGATCGAGGTCACCTTCGATCTCGATGCCAACGGCATCCTCCATGTATCCGCCAAGGATCTGGGCACGGGCAAGGAACAGTCGATCCGTATCACCGCCTCCTCGGGTCTGTCCGAGGCCGAGATTGAGCGGATGAAGAAAGATGCCGAGCTCCATGCCGAAGAGGACAAGAAGCGCAAGGAGCTGGTCGAGGCCCGCAACAACGCCGACTCCATGATCCACATGACCACCAAGAGCCTGGGTGAACTGGGCGACAAGGTGGATGCCGCCACCAAGGCCAACGTGGAGAAGGAGATCGAGAACGTGAAAAAGGCGATGGAGAGCGAGGATGCCGCCACTATCAAGAACGCCACCGATGCCCTGACCCAGGCCTCGCACAAGCTGGCCGAGCTGATGTATGCCCAGGCCAAGGGCCAGCAGGGCGCCGGCCCCGGTGATGCTGGAGCGGGCGCGGCCGGTGCCGGTGGCGCCGGCGGCAAGCGCAAGGACGACGACGATGTGGTCGACGCCGATTTCGAGGAAGTGAAGTAATCGGGTCTGCCCCGCTCAACGCGGGAATGGTTGCAGTTTTGGGAGTACGGGATTTCCGTGCTCCCATTTTTTTTGCATTTGCGCTATAACGGCTCCGTTTGCCCCCTTTTCCCTTTATCGAACAAGAGAGACCCATGAAACGAATACTGTCGGGAATTCAACCCTCCGGAAAACTTCATATCGGCAACTATTTTGGCATGATGCATCCCATGGTCCGCCACATGGAGACCGCGGAGTTGTATGTGTTTATCGTTGACCTGCATGCCCTGACCTCGGTCCATGACCGCGACCGGCTGCGGCAGGGGACCCTGGAGGCGGCGGCCGATTTTCTCGCCCTCGGCCTTGACCCGGAGCGCTGCATCTTCTGGGTGCAGTCCGATGTGCCCGAGGTGTGCGAGCTGTCCTGGCTGTTGTCGGTCCTGACCCCCATGGGGTTGCTGGAGCGCTGTCACGCTTATAAGGACAAGGTGGCCAAGAACATCGCGGCCAGCCACGGGCTGTTTGCCTATCCGGTGCTGATGGCCGCCGACATCCTCCTGTACCAGGCCGAGGTGGTGCCGGTGGGCAAGGACCAGAAGCAGCATGTGGAGGTGGCGCGCGACATCGCCATCCGCTTCAACAACACCTTTGGCGAGACCTTTGTCATTCCGGAACCGGAGATCGACGAGACCACGGCCATCGTCCCTGGCCTTGACGGCCAGAAGATGTCCAAATCCTACGACAACACCATCCCCATTTTTCTCGACGAGAAGGCGCTGCGCAAACGAGTCATGGCCATTCAGACCGATGCCACCCCGGTGGAGGCGCCCAAGGACCCGAGCACGTGCAACCTCTACGCCCTGCTCAAACTCTTTGCCCCGGAAGACAAGATGCGGGAGGTGCATGATTTGTATATCAACGGCGGGGCAGCGTACGGCTATCTCAAACAGGATCTGTTTGAACTGATCAACGACTATTTTGCTCCGGCCCGCGCCAGGAAGAAGGAGTTGCTCGATAACCCCGATTATCTGCGCCAGATTTTGGCCAAGGGAGCGGAAAAGGCTCGGGCCAAGGCGACCGTGACCCTGGAGCGGGTCCGCGATCGCATGGGACTGAAATATTGATGCCTGAGGGGAGATTGGCGGGTGAGGCCGGCATTCAGTCGCTAGGCCGCTAGCGCTTCAATATCTCAATAAAAAAGGCGGGGAACAACCCCGCCTTTTTGTGTTCGGTGCCTAGCGCCAATAATCAAAAACCGACCAGCTCGACGTCAAAGACCAGCCAGGCGTTGGGTGGGATGACCCCGCCCGCGCCCCGCTCGCCATAAGCCAGCTCCGGGGGAATGATCAGGGTGCGCTTCTCCCCTTTGGTCATCTGGCTCAGGGCCTCGTCCCAGCCGCGGATGACCCGGCCGGTGCCCACCGGAAAGGCGATGGGTTCGCCCCGGTCATAGGAACTGTCGAACTTGCGGTTGCCCAGCAGCAGGCGGCCGGTGTAGTGCGCCTTGATCACCGTGCCAGCGGGCGGTGGATTGCCTTCCCCTTTTTGTTCGACCTGGGAGTAGAGGCCGGAATCGGAGCGGACCGCCTTGGGCCACTGCTCCTTGATCATCTTGGTGATCTTTTCCTGCTGGGCCTTGCGGGCGTTTGCCTCCCGATCCGCGATCGCCTTGAGAGCGGCGTCAAAGGCCGCCTGGTCGGTCTTGAAAGCCTCGGCCTCCTTGCCGACCCGGATGATGGTGATCGCCTTGATGGCGTCGCCCTTGTCGATCTTGTTGACGACCTCCTGTCCTTCCACCACCCGGCCAAACACCGTGTGCTTGTCGTCCAGATGGGGGGTGGCCAGATGGGTGATGAAGAACTGGCTGCCGTTGGTGCCCGGCCCGGCATTGGCCATGGAGAGCACCCCGGGGCCGTCGTGGCGCAGGCTGGCATCGAATTCGTCGGGGAAGGTGTATCCTGGGCCGCCGGTGCCGGTGCCCAAGGGGCAGCCACCCTGAATCATGAAGTTGGCAATCACCCGGTGAAAGGTCAATCCGTTGTAAAACGGGGTGCCGGTGGGCTTGGTGCTGCCGCCGAGATGGAGGGTGCCCTCGGCCAGGCCGACGAAGTTGATCACCGTCAACGGTGTCTTGGTGTAAAAAAGTTTGAGCAGGATGTCGCCCTTGGCGGTGGTGATTTTGGCGTAAAGTCCGTCTTTCATGGTTTTTTCCTCGGCAGAAAATGCGGGTTGTCCGGAACAAAAGAGCAGCGCGGACAGGAGCAGCAGCATCGGCAGCCTGGTCATGGAGGTCTCCGGCAGTATTTTGTTCGTTGATATCGACCGCGCCCTCCGCCATGGGGGGCCGCCGGTCGACGGAATTGCGGTTGCATACAAGGCCCCTCTGTGGTTGTCAATGAAAAAGGGTATGATGGATAGGCGCGCGTACCGGTTCTCCGTCAAATTTTTCCGTATCCCGGTCAATCATGGTTGACGGAGAGGCGGTGCTTTTGTTAAATAAACAAATTTTTGTGTCGTGCGGTTCAATCTCTCGGGAGCCTCTTGAAAACACTGCTGTACCTGCTCTACAGTGCACTGGGACATGGCTTGTATGCAATCCTCGTGCTGGCGTTGCCGCTGACACGATTCGTCGGCGGCAGGTACGGCTATGAAGCGGACCAGCGGCTGGGGCGCTATCCCGGCAGGGTCGCCGTCCGGCGTTCCGGCTTTTTAACCCTCTGGATTCATGCTTCCTCGGTGGGCGAGACGCAGGCGGCACTCATTCTCATCGATGCCCTGCGCGCTTCCGGTGAATCCTTCCGTTTTATTCTCACGTCCACCACCGAGCAGGGGCACAGGATGGCCCGCACCCGCCTGGCGGACACCGCTATCTGTCTGATGGCACCCCTTGATGTTCGGCCGGCCGTGCGTCGGGCGATCCGGTCCCTTCGGCCGGATCTGTATATCGGCCTGGAAACGGAGTTGTGGCCGATGCTGCTCGCGCAACTCGGCAACGCCCATGTTCCCCTGCTGCTGCTCAATGGCCGGCTTTCCGAGCGCTCCCACGGCCGCTACCTGCGGGTTCGCTCGTTCATGCGGACCTTTCTGGCCAAGTTCGAGGAGGTTGCGGTGATCACCGAGGCCGACGGGCGTCGGTTTGCCGACTTGGGCGTCCCTGTTAACCGCATCCAGGTCTGCGGCAATCTGAAGTACGACATGCCAGCCGAGCAGACCGAGCAGACCCGGGTGGCCCAGCGTCGGCGATTGGGCGTGACGGACCAGAAGATCTTTGTCTGCGGCTCGACCCATGAGGGCGAGGAAGAATTGCTGTTGCCGGTATTCCGCCAACTCGCCGCCACCTTTGCCGTGATTTGGGTGGTGGCCCCCCGTCATCTTGAGCGTCTCCCCGCGGTCGAATCCTTTTTTCGCCGCGCTGGCCTCGCTGTGGACCGGTATTCCGAACTGGCCCGCAAAGGGCGAACCGCCCCCGTGGTGCTGGTGGATACCATGGGCGATTTGGCCGATCTGTACTGCGGCGGCGATTACCTGTTCTGCGGCGGCAGCCTGGTGAACCGGGGCGGCCACAATATCATGGAAGCGGCCCGTTGGGGGCGTCCGGTCTGCTTTGGGCCGTCGATGAAGGATTTTCGCGATGCCGCCGATTTGCTGCGGACTGGGGGCGGTGGCTTCGAGGTGGCTGACGCCGCTGAACTGACCGTCTTGCTGCTTCACCACCACGCCCATCCCGAAGCTTATCTCGCGGCGTGTGCGCGCGCGGCTGATATCGCTGCCAGCCAGCGGGGCGCGGTGGCCCGTCAGGTGGCCATCGTTCGCCGGCACCTCGATCGGCGGCGGAAATCGACCCCTCCGGGCGAATTTCGCGCCTGAACGGCATGACGGCATAACAGGACATGCTTATCATACCATACACATACGGTCAGAAAGCGCCAGCTCTTCGGGGCGTCCGCCTTCATGAGTGGCCGGAACTTCGTTCTTTTTTAGGGATATTATGAAAGCGTTAATCGGACTTGAAGACGGCACGGTCATGACCGCGCGATCCTTTACCGGACCAGGCGAGGCGGTGGGGGAAATAGTGTTCAACACCAGCATGAGCGGTTATCAGGAGGTGCTCACCGACCCCTCCTATACCGGGCAGTTGGTGACCATGACCTATCCGCTGATCGGCAATTATGGCGTGAACAATGAAGATATGGAGTCAGCCGGCGTGCATCCGCGGGCCTTTCTCATCCGTGAGTATCAGGACTGGCCCAGCAACTACCGGGCCACCGGCAATCTGGCTGATTTTCTCAAACAATACGGAGTGCTGGGCGTCGAGGGACTGGATACCCGGATGCTGACCCGCAAGATTCGCACCACCGGCGCGATGAAGGCCCTGATCACCACCACGGATATGGACCCTGCGTCGGTTGTCCGCCGCGCCCGGAACTGGGCGGGGCTGGTCGGCCGCGATATGGTGGAGCGGGTTGCCTGCGCCGCGAGCTACCGCTGGGAAGGGGAGGGGCCGGTGACGGGAAGCGGTTTTCCCCAAGGCCCGGGCCGTTTCAAGGTTATTGCCTATGATTTCGGCATCAAATACAATCAGCTCCGTCTGCTGACCCGCAAGGGGTGCCGGGTTTTGGTGGTTCCGGCCACCACCTCGGCGGAGGAAGTCCTGGCCCTGCGGCCGGATGGAGTGTTTCTCTCCAACGGCCCCGGCGATCCGGCCGGCGTGCGCGGCGTGGTTGGCAATGTAGGCAAACTGCTCGGCAAGGTGCCGATCTTCGGTATCTGTCTCGGCCACCAGATGCTGGGCCTGGCCTATGGCGGCACCACCTATAAACTCAAGTTCGGCCACCGGGGCGGCAACCAGCCGGTCAAGGATCTGCTCACCGGCAAGGTGGAGATCACCTCGCAGAACCATGGCTTTTGTGTCGATCCCAAGAGTCTGCCATCGTCGGTCGAGGTGACCCACATCAACCTCAACGACGGCAGCCTGGAAGGCATGCGCCACCGCGAGTGGCCGGCCTTTTCGGTGCAGTACCACCCCGAATACGCCCCCGGCCCCCACGATGCCGAATACCTCTTTGACCGGTTCATTCAACTGATGGAGCAGGCGAGCTGAGCGCTCGGCGGTAAAGGAAGACAACCATGCCTAAACGGACAGACATACACAAGATACTCATCATCGGCTCCGGGCCGATCATCATCAGCCAGGCCTGCGAGTTTGACTATTCCGGCGCCCAGGCGGTCAAGGCCCTCAAGGAAGAGGGCTACGAGGTGGTGCTGATCAATTCCAATCCGGCGACCATCATGACCGATCCCGGCCTGGCGGACCGCACCTACATCGAACCGATCACCCCCGAATGCGTGGCCAAGGTGATCGAGCGCGAGCGGCCCGATGCCCTGCTGCCCACCTTGGGCGGTCAGACCGGGCTCAACACCGCGATCAAGGTCGCCGAGCTCGGCGTGCTGGAGCGGTACGGCGTGGAACTGCTGGCCGCCAACATCGAGGTCATCCGCAAGGCCGAGGGCCGCGAGGAGTTCCGCGACGCCATGCGCAAGATCGGCCTCAAGGTGCCGGAGTCGGCCATTGTCCACACCATCGACGAGGCCATGGCGGCCGGCGAGCGGATCGGTTTTCCGATCATCGTCCGCCCCAGCTTCACCCTCGGCGGCACCGGCGGCGGCGTGGCCTACAACCGGGCCGAACTAAACAAAATGGTCACCGCCGGCCTCGACCTGTCGATGACCACCGAGGTCATGTTGGAGCGCTCCCTGCTCGGCTGGAAGGAGTACGAGCTGGAGGTGATGCGGGATCGCAACGACAACGTGGTCATCATCTGCTCGATCGAGAACGTTGACGCCATGGGCGTGCACACCGGCGACTCGATCACCGTGGCCCCGGCCCAGACCCTGACCGACCGCGAATACCAGGAGATGCGCGACGCGGCCATTGCCATCATCCGCGAGATCGGCGTGGAGACCGGCGGCTCCAACGTCCAGTTCGCGGTCAACCCGGCGGACGGCGAACTGATGGTCATCGAGATGAATCCCCGGGTATCGCGTTCCTCGGCGCTGGCCTCCAAAGCCACCGGCTTCCCGATTGCCAAGATCGCCGCCAAGCTGGCCGTGGGCTATACCCTGGACGAGATCAAGAACGACATCACCCGGGAAACCTATGCCTCGTTCGAGCCGACCATCGACTACTGCGTGGTCAAGATTCCACGCTGGACCTTCGAGAAGTTTCCGGAAACCGAGGATATTCTCACCACGGCGATGAAGTCGGTGGGAGAAACCATGGCCATCGGCCGCACCTTCAAGGAGGCTTTCCAGAAAGGCATGCGCTCGCTGGAGGTGGGCCGAATGGGCTTTGGCTTCGACGGCAAGGACGACATGAGCAGCCTGCATCAGGACGATCTCGAACAGGGGTTGCATCGGCCCAATTCCAAGCGGATCAGCCATGTTTTCGAGGCCCTGCGCCGGGGAATGAGTATTGAGCGAATCCATGAGCTGAGTGCGATAGATCCGTGGTTCCTACACAATTTCAAGCAGTTGGTTGAGAAGGGTTCGGAGATTCGCGCCCGAGGGTTCGCCGGGCTGGATCGCGATTTCCTCTATGCGGTCAAGCAGCACGGCTTTTCCGATGTCCAGCTGGCCACCCTGACCGGCACCTCCGAGGACGATATCCGCCAACTGCGCATCGAACTCGGACTGGAACCGGCCTACAAGCTGGTCGACACCTGCGCCGCCGAGTTCGAGTCGTACACGCCTTACTACTATTCCACCTACGAACAGGAGGATGAATCCAGCCGCAGCGCGCGCAAGAAAATCATGATCCTTGGCGGCGGCCCCAACCGCATCGGCCAGGGGATCGAGTTCGACTACTGCTGCGTCCATGCCTCGTTTGCCCTGCGTGAGATCGGCGTCGAATCGATCATGGTCAACTCCAACCCGGAAACCGTGTCCACCGACTACGACACCTCGGACAAGCTGTATTTCGAGCCGCTGACCCGCGAGGATGTGCTCAACATCATCGAGCGCGAAAAACCCGATGGCGTGATCGTCCAGTTCGGCGGGCAGACGCCGCTCAACCTGGCCGTGCCGCTGGCCAAGCAGGGCGTGCCGATCATCGGTACCTCGCCAGACGCCATTGACCGGGCCGAAGACCGCAAGCGCTTTCAGCAATTCCTGCAGAAGCTGGGTCTGCGACAGCCGGCAAACGGCACCGCCCATACCCTGGACGAGGCCCTGGCCGTGGCCGGAGAGATCGGCTACCCGGTGGTCATGCGGCCCTCCTATGTGCTGGGCGGCCGTGACATGCGTATTGTCTACAATGAGCAGGGCATCCGCTCCTTCATGGCTATCCCCGGCATGAGCGGCGGCGAGCACCCGGTGCTGCTCGACCAGTTTCTCAAGGATGCCATCGAGGTCGATGTCGATGCGATCAGTGACGGCTCCATGACCGTGATCGGCGGGATCATGGAACACATCGAGGAGGCGGGCATCCACAGCGGCGACTCGGCCTGCGTGCTGCCGCCCCATACGTTGTCACCGGCGATGATCGAAGAGATCACCGCCGCCACCAAGGCCATGGCCAAGGAACTGGGCGTGATTGGGCTGATGAATGTCCAGTTCGCGGTCCAAGGTCAGACCCTCTACGTGCTGGAGGTCAATCCCCGGGCCTCGCGGACCGTGCCCTTTGTCTCCAAGGCCACCGGCGTGCCGCTGGCCAAGATCGCCACCAAGGTGATGCTGGGGATGAGCCTGGCGCAACTCGGGTTTACCCAGGAAAAAGTCCTCCATCACTGGGCGGTCAAGGAGGCGGTGTTCCCCTTTGATCGCTTTCAGAACGTCGACACCCTGCTCGGACCGGAGATGAAATCCACCGGGGAGGTCATGGGGATCGACGACGATCTGGGGTTGGCCCTGGCCAAGTCGCAGATGGCGACCAACGCACAGTTGCCGCAGAGCGGCACCGCCTTCCTCAGCGTCCGCCACGGCGACAAGGATGCGGTCCTGCCGGTAGCCAGGAAGCTGAGAGAACTCGGTTTCACCATCGTGGCCACCCGGGGCACGGCCGCCAAGCTGAACGAAAACGGTATTGCCTGCAACGAGGTCAACAAAATTTCCCAGGGACGGCCGCATATCCTCGACAAGATCCAGGACGGCCAGGTGCAGTGGATCCTCAACACCTCGGCCGGCAACCGGACCACCGAGGATTCCTATATCATCCGCCGGGCGGCGCTCGATTATCATATTCCCTACACCACCACCATCACCGGCGGCCAGGCCATGACCAGGGCCATGGAGTCGATGCGTCACAAATCAGTGGGCGTCAAGACCATCCAGGAATTCGCAAAGAACATTGACTGAAGGCGAATCAATGTTAAAGTAAGGTATCCGGTTGAAAAATAGGGAGAAGTGGCCACAGGGGCCGACCGTCCTTTTGACGATGTATTTGTGGAGATAATTGTTGAATACCTTTTATAAAAATCTCAGTATGTGGCTGGTCATCGGATTGACCATGATCCTGCTGTTCCAGCTGTTCAATAAGCCGCAGGGCCAGAGCAATTCCATCACCTACAGCGAATTCTGGTCCAACGTGGAAAGCGGCGCCATCAGCAAGGTCAGTATCCAGGGCGAGGAGATCACCGGCATCGGCCAGGATGGACGGCCCTTCAAGACCGTGGCGCCCAACGATACCGGCCTGATTCCCATGCTGCGTGATTCGGATGTGGATATCTCGGTCAAGAAGCCCGAGGAAACTCCCTGGTATCTGACCATTTTTATTTCCTGGTTTCCGATGCTGCTGCTGATCGGCGTGTGGATCTTTTTCATGCGCCAGATGCAGATGGGCGGCAAGGGCGGGGCGCTGTCCTTCGGCAAGACCCGCGCCAAGCTCCAGGGCGAGGGCGAGGTCAAGGTAACCTTCAAGGATGTGGCCGGCATTGACGAAGCTAAGGCGGAACTGGAAGAGATTATTGATTTTCTCCGCGATCCGCAGAAGTTCACCAAGCTCGGTGGCCGCATTCCCAAGGGCGTGCTGTTGGCCGGCTCGCCCGGTACCGGCAAGACGTTGCTCGCCCGGGCCATTGCCGGTGAGGCCGGGGTGCCCTTTTTCACTATCTCGGGCTCGGATTTTGTCGAGATGTTCGTCGGTGTCGGTGCCTCCCGGGTGCGCGATCTGTTCAGCCAAGGCAAGAAAAACGCGCCTTGCATCATCTTCATCGACGAGATCGACGCGGTCGGTCGCCATCGTGGCGCCGGTCTGGGCGGCGGTCACGACGAGCGCGAGCAGACCCTCAACCAGCTGCTGGTGGAGATGGACGGATTCGAGGGCAACGATGGGGTGATTATCATCGCCGCCACCAACCGGCCCGATGTGCTCGATCCTGCCCTGCTTCGCCCCGGCCGCTTCGATCGCCAGGTGGTGGTGCCGGTGCCGGACGTCAAGGGTCGGGAGAAGATCCTCGAAATTTATGGCAAGAAAACCAAGCTGGCCGCCGATGTCGACATGGCGGTCATTGCCCGTGGGACCCCTGGTTTTTCCGGCGCTGATCTGGAAAATCTGATCAACGAGGCGGCCTTGATGGCGGCGCGTGAGGGCAAGGAAGAGGTTGATGCCGCCCAGTTGGAACGGGCCAAGGACAAGGTGATGATGGGGGCGGAACGCAAGTCCATGATCATCAGCCCGCGTGAGAAGGAAATCACCGCCTACCACGAGGCCGGACACGCCCTGGTGGCCCGGCTCCTGCCCGGCACCGATCCCATCCACAAGGTGACCATCATCCCGCGTGGCCGGGCCTTGGGTTTGACCATGCAGCTGCCCATGGATGAAAAATATACCCATGCGCGCGGTTATCTGCTCAATTCGATCGCCATTCTCTTTGGCGGTCGGGTGGCGGAGAAGCTGGTGTTTGACGAGATCACCACCGGTGCGGGCAACGACATCGAACGGGCCAGCGAGTTGGCGCGCAAGATGGTCTGCGAATGGGGCATGAGCGACGAACTCGGGCCGCTGGCCTACGGCAAGAAGGAAGAACACATCTTCCTTGGCCGCGAGATCGCCCAGCATCGTGATTACAGCGAGCAGACCGCGCAGAAGATCGATGCGGCGGTCAAGCAGATCATTGTCGAGGCCAACGACAAGGTGACCCGCTTGCTCGACGAGAATCGGGACATCCTCAAGGCCATTGCCGACGAGCTGTTGGAAAGGGAAACCATCATGCTCGAGGACATTGATCGGATCATCGACGAGTTACGTGGCGGTGCCGGGGCGGAGGAGGTCGAGGAAACGGTCGAGGCCTGAGATGTTGCAGGCCCAGAGGGGTGAAGCCGGCCCATCTCTGTCGGAGATATGGATTCGGTTTAGCTGAGGGGGCTGCGGACGACGCATGTTGTTCGCGGGCATGGCCCGCTCCCACGGACCTCACGCTCCGCAGCAGGGGGAGGAGCGGGCCATGCCCGCGATATGAAATTAACCGAGTAACGAATCAACACAATATGGGTTGCCTTCGCAAGCAGAAGGCAACCCTTTTTTTATGGAGAACAAGCAATGACCCACCGCACCAAAATTATGGGGATTCTCAATGTCACCCCGGATTCCTTTTCCGACGGCGGCAAATGGATCAGCGAAAAAGCCTTGGATGAACGGATTGACCAGTTGATAGCCGAAGGTGCGGATATCATCGATGTGGGGGGCGAATCCACCCGCCCCTTTGCCGAACCGGTGCGTGTGGACGAGGAGTTGGCGCGGGTGATTCCGGCGATCCGAAAAATAAGGCAGCGCAGCGACATTCCCATCTCCATCGACACCACCAAGGCAGCGGTGGCTAGGGCGGCCATCGATGCCGGGGCGACGATGATCAACGATATTTCCGCCCTGCGCCAGGATCCCGAAATGCTCGCGGTGGTCCGATCGTTTGATGGCCCGGTGGTGATCATGCACATGCAGGGCACACCGGGGGACATGCAGCGCAATCCGCAATACAGCGACGTGGTCGCGGAAATTAACGACTTTTTCACCGAACGCATCTGCTGGTTGGACGCAAACGGCGTTGACCGCTCACGGATTATCGTCGACCCCGGTATCGGCTTTGGCAAGACCCTGGAGCATAATTTGACGATCCTGCGCAACATCCCAGCCTTCAAGGAGCACGGCTGCCCCGTGTTGATCGGTCATTCGCGTAAATCCTTCTTGGAGCAGGTGTTGGATATTCCAGTGGACGAACGCGACAGCCCGACCGCATTGGTATCTGTCTTTTGTGCTCAGCAGCAAGTTGATATTCTTCGGGTGCATGATACGCGCAGTACTGTGCAGGCTCTCGTGTTGCATAACGTTTTGATTGATTTGCCGTAGTAAGGAGCCGATATACACACCTTAATCGGACCGGGAAGGTTTGCTTTTTTCAGAAATGCGGAAAAAAAAACGGAAATTTTATCTTTTTCTTTATGAATACAACACGTTATTGTGCAGATTCTAGAGTGCATTCATTGTCTGCGTCCCTGAAAGCCGCGTTTGTAAAAATACTTTAATTGCAACAAGTTGCAGCGAGTGAGCGGGTGATTTGTTAATTGTTTTTTTAACCCTATCACAGATAAGGTAAAAGAGATACGGTACAAAATTTCGTTCGACTATATTTATTTTTAATTTCAAATCAGTTGGTTAGCTATGGTTGAGCGTGTATGATTTTAGGGTTGTGATGTGTTGAATGTGGATCGATTTATGCAAATAAATTAAAAAACTGGAAAGGAAAAGAGCCCTGTCCAGGATACTAGCAAATCAATGAGAGGGGAGGGTGTTATGAAGAAACTGATATGCTTGGCAACATTGGGACTGTTAGGTGTCGCGGCGAACGCGCCAGCTATGACCATAACCGCCATGGACAGTGCAGTTAATCTGGCCAACGCGTTGGGGGGGGCAGGCGTTACCATTTCCAATGTAACCTATACTGGTGCATTCGCCGCATCCGGTTATTTTACCGGGGGCGCGGCAGCTGGACTGGGCATTGACAAAGGTGTCGTTCTGACTAGTGGCCGTGCCAGCTATCTGAATGGAACGAGCAACACAAGCGATGCGATCACTGGTATTAACAATTTGGCAGGCGATGGAGATTTGAATGGACTGATTCCGGGATATTCCACCCACGATGCCACGGTACTCGAGTTTGACTTTGTCAGTGAAGGATCAACAGCCTATTTTAACTATGCTTTTGGCTCAGAAGAGTATGACGAGTGGGTTGGCTCTGCATACAATGATGTTTTTGGTTTCTTTTTTGACGGGAACAACAACATTGCCCTGATCCCTGGAACTTCTACCCCTGTTGCCATTAACAAGGTCAATGGAGGGTCGTATTCAACCTATTTCAATGCGAATGACCCGACAAATGGCATTCCGACACCGTATGCCTTCGAATACGACGGATTCACCGATATGTTTACCGCTTCCATGACCGGACTGACTGCGGGCCAGACCTATCATATTAAATTGGCCATCGCCGATGCGGGAGACTGGAGTCTTGACTCCGGTGTATTCCTCCAGGCAGGAAGTTTTTCCAAGGATCCTGTTCCGGAACCCGCTACCATGTTGCTCTTTGGTACCGGTCTTGCTGGCTTGGCCGCTGCTGGTCGGAGGCGAGTACAGAAATAATTGATCTGATTTATTGGAAAAGTTGTTAAAAAGCCTGACCGGATCCGGTCAGGCTTTTTTATTACCGTACCGCATCAGTGCTTTTTCATGTGTCATGTCGCATGAAGCAGGGGATGGCCCCTGTTGGGTGAGTGCCATTGATCGATAAAGAGAGATGGAGTGAGCCGTTTCCAGGATATCTTTCTGGCTGTATCCCCCTTTCAGGGGCCACAGTGAAAAACTGTATCCTTGACTATCAGGAATGCTGGAAACATAGATTTCCTTTTTTCCGGATTTTTTTCCGGAAAAAGTTAAAAACGACATAATTTCAATTTGTTCTTTAGGAAGATATGTGTCATGGCGATGCAATTTTTAACCTCATAGATTTATTCTCGTCACAGTGTTTGGCTTGTGCTTTCCTTGGCGCCTTTTTTCAATCTCTTCTGCTTGCGATCGCTTTCTCCCGTGAAGCCCTTGCTCGCTCAGCTTTTCACTGAAAAGAAGCTCCTGCCACATAGGGGCTTTTCAGTACAATGGAATGTGAAGGAGTTTGTCAGCGTGTATGTCCGGAAAAGTGAAAACATGATTTGGATGCGCGAAGGGACAAGACAAGGCGGAACGTTGGGTGTCGTAATGAAACCGATGGATGCCCATCTGTTTGATTGTTATATAACGTATTTAATTTAAAAGATAAAATAAATTCAAGCTTGGCCTGTGGTTAAGAGGGTGTAAAAAAAAGTGAAGTCTTCTGCAAATAAGGTGAATATTTTGCAACCTCGATTGGCAAGGATGGGTACTGTTTCAGTGAACAGAAGAAGTTACCTCTGAGCATGCGCGAAGAGAATTGTTTGCCAGGAAAGCTTGAGCAGACAGCGTCCGCATGTGAAAGAGCGGTGGGATTCATCAATAAATAAGGAGGATTTGGTATGTTAGGGAAAAAATGGTTGTTTTTGGCTGTGGCGGCAATGATGGCTGTATTCGCGAGTTCGGCTCTGGCGGACACCTCGGTTTCGTGGGTATCGCCGTCGAATGGGTCTTCCTATGTTGAGGGCACGGTTCTCGGTGCATCGCAACCCGACGGCGCCATTACCGGTCAGGCCGGCGCCAGCGGTATGACCGGCGGTACCGGTTTGGACCTGATGTTGGTCATTGATGTTTCCGGAAGTATGTCTGGCTCAAAACTCACTGCTGTGAAAGCGGCTGCGGTTGCCTTGGTCAACTCTCTCCCTAACAACACAACGCAAGTTGGCATTGTGAAATATAGTTCCAGTGCAAATATGGTTGAGATGCTTCAGGATTTGACGAGCAATAAATCAGATTTGATTGCAACGATCAACGGGTTGTCTGCAAGTGGATCAACAGCGACTGGGACCGCAATTCAAGTTGCTACAGCTGAGTTGCTTTCTTCACGTGCCATTGCTGGCCATGCTAAAATGGAGGTCGTGTTGAGTGATGGTGAGTACAATGTGGGCATCGACCCTAAGATTGCTGCAGCACAGGCACACGCGCAAGGGATTACCGTGCATACCGTAGGTGTTCAATTATACGGTACCGGTTACACGTCTATGCAGCAAACAGCTGTTGCAGGTGGCGGTATTTTTACCAATGTTAACAACCTCAATGACCTTGTGGCACTTTTCAGCGGTACCGGCGGCAATCTGGTCGGTCTTGACCATGTGGATATTCAGCTAGCCGATGGGTCTTGGAAATATGACATCGCCACCGATGGTTTGGGCAACTTCATCCTTCCTGATCAGGTGATTGCCCTCGGAGCCAACACCTTCACCGCCCATGCCTATGGCACGGATGGAACCTCCGCTTCTGCGGTGTTAACCCTTTACGGGACTCCGAATGCCGTTCCCGAGCCCACCACCATGCTGCTGTTCGGCGTTGGCTTGGCCGGTCTGGTTGGTTTGAGCAGAGCAAGAAAGGCATGAGATAAGTTACTCTGCAATACCGTTTCCACCCAAGGCAAGCATGAATAATGCTTGCCTTTTTTTTATGTTCCACGGTAGAGGATAGACCATGCTGACACGGGTGATAACTGCGTTGCGTCCTAGAAAATTTGAGATGACGGAGGAGAATGTGAAGAAATTGTTTCGCCAATGCGATTCGATGCGGCTGGCTCTAGCGGCTACTCTTTTTTTGTTGTTTGTTCTTGCCGCGGTCAACGCCAGGGCTGTTCCCATGCAGTCGTTGGATGCAACCGGGGATGCCGTGGAACTCAGCGTTGAGGTGGAAAAGGATCCGGACAGTTTCATTGACTTGATGAAACAGGAATTCGCACGGGGCAATATCGACAGCGCCGGCTATTTTGCGGAACAATTGGTGCCACTGCGACCGCAAGAGGCAGACGTGCACGCGATCTATAGCATTTCGTTGGCGGCCACCGGCAAGAACGCGGAAGCGCGCGAGCAACTCAACGCCGCGAAACGGCTGGGGCCAGATACTCTTTTCACCCTGGCCGCTGAGGCGATCATCCTCCAGCGGGAAAAAAATTACACTGAGGCGATAAAGAAATGTGAGCAGGCGATAGCCTTAAACGCAACCCACCCCTATCCGCGCAACATCCTGGGAAGAGTGTATGCCGACATGGGACATCATGCAAAAGCACTTGATTGTTTCCAAAAGGCAGTGGAGTTGAAAGTGGATTTTCTTCTCGGGTACATCAATCTCGGTGCTGTGTCCTATCTTACCGGTGATTATGAGCGATCCATCGCCTCGTTTTCCAAAGCCATCGAACTGAACCGCAACGCATACGCCGCCCATTATGGCCTTGGTGTTGTTTATGAAACCTTGGGAAAAAACAAAGAGGCCATGCAGGCCTTGCAAAAAAGCCTGGAATTGCGTCCCGGCAATGCCTCTGCCCTGGAGACATTGGGTAAACTACAGTTGAAGGAAGGGTTGATTGAAGCCGCCTTGCAGACCGGCAATGAAATGGCGAGCAAGAATATGGATGGCGCTTTCGTGCTGCTTGGGGATGCGTTGCTTCAAGCCGGGAAGACGGACGAGGCTATCGCATCGTTGAAAAAAGCACCACAGGGCGGAGCCGAAGTGCCCTATCTGCTTGGTTACTGCGAAATGGTCCAAGGTCGATATGAAGCGGCCGAAAGACTGATGGAAGACGTCTTGAAAATTGATCCCCGCCATTTTGGCGCATACAGCGCCAGAACGGCCTTGAAATTGTATCTTGGGAAACCGATCGATCCCAAAAAGGAGTTGGCCAATCAGTGGGACCCTGCCATCGGGAAACTGCTTCATTTCACCGCCGGATGCCTGGCCGCCACCGAAAAACGGTGGCCGGATGCGCTGAAGGAATTTCAATCCTCTGAAGGGATGATTAACGGATATTCATTGGCAGGGATTGACCCAAAAACCTTCACCGCAGGGATCAATGAAAAGGAAGGACGATATTTGAACCTTGGTGTGCTGTATTATTTCAAAAGGCTCTTTCCCCAGAGCTTGAGCGAATTTTCCAAGGCCATCGAGATCAATCCTCGTTCCCTTCTCGGCAATTATTGGGCGGCTCAAGTCTGTTTGCAGAAGAAAGATCGTGCCCAAGCCATGCAATTTTTCACGAGCGCGGTGCAAGAAGCCCCCAAATTCTTTGCAGCCCTCTATGCGCTCGGCGAATTGCATTTCATGGCTGGAAAAGTTGATGCGGCCGCAGACTATTATCGTCAGGCGGTGAACGTACACAAGGATCCGGGTCTTTTGATCAAACTTGGCCTGCATGCTGAGCAAACCGGCAACAACGAGGATGCGGCAAAATATTATCAGGAAGTCATCGACACCTTTCCGACTTTTTTTGTCGGCTATAATCAACTGGCTTGGTTATACGCCAAGCGGGGCGTTGAGTTGGATACGGCCATGCGCTTGGCACAAAAAGCGGATGAGCTTCAACCAGGCAATGCCAGCATTCTCGATACAATCGGGTGGATCCACTTTCAAAAGAAAAAGTTTGACGCAGCTGCTTCCCACCTCGAGAAAGCTCTCGAAAGCAACCCGAATAATCCAACAATTCTTTATCACCTAGGACGCACTCTCCTGGCTCAGGGGAAGAGCGATGCCGCCATGGGCCATCTGCGTCGCGCTCTTGAGTTGTCACCGAAGTTTGAGGGGGCAGAGGACGCGCGAAAATTGCTGGGGAAGGAGCAATAAGTTGGCAGTATCAATTGCGTGGCTGTTTTTGTGATCATCGAGCAACGCCTGACCCTCTTCGGTCAGGCGTTTTTGCTTTGTGGCCGCAAATCTCCTTGCACTCTTTGACCGAAAAGAGACGTTGTATATGCCGGTACAGCAAGAGGGAAATTTGCAACGATGTCTCGGGGATTGTTGAGCTTTTCCTTGACAAAATGCGGTGATTTGCTTTACGATTTCGCGTTTTTTATGCCTGCTGCGGAATGTGGTTCCGTCACTTTGCTGGTATTCCGTGCTATTGTTGTGTTGCCTCCCCGAGTCTGAAGGCTGCGAACCGAAAAACGGGTTCGAAAATCGGGCTTGCGGGAAAGGTTGATCACTTTTAATTGTTTCCCTCATCTTGCCTCTCTCTCAACAAGGACGAAACCATGAAGCAATTCAAAATCAAGACCATCAACGCCATTGCCAAGGAAGGATTGAAGCTGTTTGGCACTCGATTTGCCGTCAGCCCGGATGAGGCGGCGCCCGAGGGCATCGTGGTCCGCAGTTCCAAGGTGGATCTCTCCCTGTTTCCCGAGCTGCTGGCGGTGGCCCGTGCCGGTGCCGGAGTCAACAATATCCCGGTGGAAGAGGCCACGGAGAAAGGCGTTTGCGTGTTCAACACCCCCGGCGCCAATGCCAACGCCGTGGTCGAGCTGGTGTACACGTCCCTTGGTATCTGGCTGCGCAATGTCGAGAAGTCCATCGAGTTCTGCCAGGGACTGACCGGCATGAATGACGAGGAGATCAACAAGGAAGTCGAGGCTCGCAAGAAGAAGTTCAAGGGCGAGGAAATGGCCGGCAAGACCCTGGCGGTGTTCGGTCTGGGCAAGATCGGTGTCGGCGTCGCCAATGCGGGCTTGCACCATGGCATGCGCGTTCTCGGCTTTGATCCGTTTCCGGCCCTCGACAACATCCACCACCTCGCCCCCGAGGTCACCTTGGCCCGCTCACGCAAGGAGGCCTTGGCCGATGCCGATTTCATCTCCATCCACATGCCGCTCAACAAGAACACCCGCGGCTATGTGACCGAGAAGGATTTTCTCGAGTTCGTCAAGGACGGGGCAGTGCTGATCAATTATGCCCGTGGGCCGATTGTTGACGAGGATGCGGTCCTGGCCTCCCTGGCCAGCGGCAAGCTCAGGGGGCATATCTCCGATTTTCCCTCGGTTAAATTTCTTGGTCACGAGCAGATCCTGGTGACGCCGCATCTTGGCGCCTCCACCGCCGAATCCGAGGAGAACTGCGCCACCATGGCGGTGCGCGAGCTGAAGAACTATCTTGAATTCGGCAATATCGTCCATAGCGTCAACTTCCCCAACATCGAAACCATTCCCACGGTCGATGTCCATACCCGCCTGACCGTGATCAACCGCGACCAGCCGGGAATGATCGGCATGATCAGCAACATCCTGGGAGCCGAGCGGATCAACATCATGAACTACACCAACAAGAGCAACGGGACGGTTGGTTACAACATCATTGATTGCGCCGGCCCGGTTTCGGAGGAGGTGCAGACAAAGATCGCCCAGCAGGACGGAGTATTGCGGGTGCGGGTGATTCCCTTGGAGATCAAGGGACGCGTTGACTGAAGTGGGTAAAAAATATCCAGTTTTTATTCGCAAGTCAGGTGGGATGTATAAAAATGTTGATCTTTTAACTTATTGATGTGACGAATTTTTATTTTTTCTTTTTTCTTCATGGCTAGGGATGATTAAAAATATTGAACTTTTTTCTCTTGGCCAATGGCGGAAAGCACTGGAAGGAAGAAGTGTATCTCTTTGTTATCGTTATTTCTTTTTTTTTGACGAGAGCGGACTGAAAAACGGCATGAAGCATGCTAATAGTTAAGCAATTCTTCATCTCTTCTCTCCTTTTCCGGCTTGGTTCCTCGATGGATCAAGCCGGTTTTTTTTGAAGGATGCAACTCTCCAGCCCCAACGTCGCCTTGATGGCGCACCCGACCTACGAGCAGTCACTGATGGCGGCGGTCGATCGACTGCTTGTCCCGTGCTTTGCCGGGGTGAATCTACGTGGCGCGCGGGTTGTGCTCAAGCCCAACCTGATCACCACCACCAATGGCCATCTGTCCTGTACCGATGGCCGGTTGATCGAGGCGGCGGCGGCGTGGTTTCTGACCCAGGGGGCTCGGGTGGGGGTCGGCGATTCCCCCTCCTTTGGGAGCGCGCGCGCGGTGCTCGCGGCCATCGGCGCCTTGCCGAGGTTGCAGCGACTCAGCGTGCCGATTGTCGAATTTCGGCACAAACGGCCGATCAAGCTGCCGAGCGGCCGGGAAGCACCCTTGGCCACGGCGGCCCTGGATTGCGATTTTCTGGTGAATCTGCCGAAAATCAAGGCTCATTCGCAAATGCGCCTGACCCTGGCGGTGAAGAATTATTTCGGCTGCGTGCTGGGGTTCCACAAACCCTGGTGGCACATGATCCATGGCGGTAGCCACGAACCTTTTGCCCGGCTGCTGGTGGATCTGCTGACCGTTCTTCCACCCGGCTGTTCCCTGGTGGACGGGATCATGGCCATGCACGGCACCGGTCCCATCCATGGTGGCCCCTACCCCCTGGGGCTGCTTGCGGCGGCAACCAATCCCGTGGCGGTCGATACCGCGCTGCTGGCCGTGCTGGGGGTTGATCCTCGGCGCTGTCCGCTGTGGTTGGCGGCCCATGGGGCAGGAATCAGGGGTACCAGGGAGGAGGAACTGTCCTTTACGCTGCTTGCCCCTGGTGCGTTTGCGGTGGACGATTTCATTGTTCCCGAGGAGTTGGCCCCGGTGCGCTTCAATCCCGTGCGGTTCGTCAAGAGTTCGCTGCAACGGGCGCTGCTCCGTGTGCTTGGCTGAGGAGCAGTCGATGGAAGGTGTTTAATTGCAACGCATAATCAGCCGCCTGTGGCGGCGTCATAGACCAAGGAAGAGTATATGATTGATTTACAAGGAAAAGTGGCTCTGGTGACCGGCGGCTCGCGCGGGATCGGCAAATCTTTGGCGCAGCGGCTGGCCGCTCGGGGTGCCGAGGTGGTGATCAACTATGTCCGCCACCGGACCAATGCCAATGAGGTGGTGGCAGAGATCGAAAAGAGTGGTGGCCGGTGCGTGGCGCTCCGGGCCAATCTGGCCGACGAGGACGATATTGCCGCCATGTTTGCGGAGATCCGCAGCCGGTATTCCCGCCTGGATATCATCGTGTCCAATGCCGCCTCCGGTGTGCTCAAGCCGGTGGCCGAGTTGCGGGGGCGCCATTGGGATTGGGCGGTCAATATCAATGCCCGCGCCCTGATGCTGATCACCCAACAGGCCTTGCCGATGATGACCGCTGGCGGCCGGATCATCGCCATCTCGTCGATCGGCGCGGTCCGCGCCGTGTCCAACTATACCGTGGTGGGCGCCTCCAAGGGGGCTTTGGAATCACTGGTCCGCCATTTGGCAGTGGAACTCGGCCCCCTGGGAATCACCGTCAATACGGTCAGCGCCGGAGTCGTGGAGACCGATGCGTTGAAGAAATTCCCCAATCGGGAAGAGATCATCGCCACGGCCATGGCCCGCACGCCGCTGGGCCGCCTGACCCTGCCCGAGGATGTGGCGAACCTGACCCTGTTTTTGTGCAGCGACATGGCCAGCATGATTCATGGCCAAACCCTGGTGGTCGATGGCGGCTACGCCATTCATGGGTGAGTGTTTTTCAAGAGCCGCCAGCAAAACTCGAAACAGCAGATGGCTGTCAAATAGAGCAGAACGGCGGTGACCAGCGAGGGCCAGCCAACCGCCGTACTGTGACACCACTGCTGAATCGGCCGAAATAGAGCGGCGCCGAATCCGGAGGCGTGCAACATCCAGAATCCGGGAAAAGTGCATCCAACGATCAGGTAAAAGCCGCGACGGAGAAGGGCCATGGGGTGTCAGCTGGGGTTGTGGGAACGGGAGAATTATGACGATACGTCCTTGACTATAAGCCGAAGGCGTGGCCACGCTCAATCCTTTTTACGGAAAAGACCGTCCCCAGGTCGCGTTCCGGGAATTTGCGTTGAATAGTTTTGCGTAAGCATGTATTTTTCGTCTTTTTTATTTCCATCATCCAGTTCGATTCTGCATTGATCGCCCGCACGGATCCCGCCTGATGTCGTGATGCCGCCGACACGGTCCGGGGCTGTTTGCTCGCCGGTTTATCTTTTTCAACTCCACAAGGAGAACTTGTAATGTCCACACATCTTTTTACCTCGGAATCCGTTTCCGAAGGCCATCCCGACAAGGTGGCCGATCAGATTTCCGACGCCATCCTTGACGCCATCCTCACTCAGGACAAACACGCCCGCGTGGCCTGCGAGACGCTGGTGACCACCGGCATGGCCCTGATCGCCGGCGAGATCACCACCGCCGCCTGGGTCGACATGCCCCAGATCGTCCGCGAAACCATCCGCGAGATCGGCTACAATTCCTCGGACATGGGCTTTGATTGGCAGTCGTGCGCGGTGCTGACCTCCATTGACAAGCAATCCGCGGATATTGCCCAGGGCGTCAACGAAGGCACGGGACTCGACCTTGATCAAGGCGCCGGCGACCAGGGATTGATGTTCGGCTATGCCTGCGATGAGACCAACGTGCTCATGCCCATGCCCATTACCTATGCCCACTATCTGACCAAACGCCAGGCCGAGGTGCGCAAATCCGGCCGCCTGCCGTGGCTGCGCCCGGATGCCAAGAGTCAGGTGACCATTCAGTATGTCGACAACATCCCCCAGCGGATCGAGGCGGTGGTGCTCTCCACCCAGCATAGCCCGGACATCAGCTATGACAATCTCAAGGAGGCGGTGATGGAGGAGATCATCAAGCCGGTATTGCCGGCCCAGATGATCGATGCCCAGACTAAATTTTTCATCAACCCCACCGGCCGCTTTGTCATCGGTGGTCCGGTTGGCGACTGCGGAGTCACCGGCCGCAAGATTATCGTCGATTCCTACGGCGGCCGCGGATCGCACGGCGGCGGTGCCTTTTCCGGCAAGGATCCGTCCAAGGTCGACCGGTCCTCCTCCTACATGGGCCGCTATGTGGCCAAGAACATCGTGGCCGCCGGCCTGGCCACCGAAGTCGAGGTCCAGGTGGCTTATGCCATCGGTATTTCCAAGCCGGTCTCGATCAATGTCAAGACCTTTGGTACCGGCAAAATTTCCGAGGATCGGCTGATCGAGGTGGTGGGCAAGGTGTTTGACCTGCGCCCCAAGGCCATCATTCAGCAGTTGGATCTGCTGCGGCCGATTTACCATAAAACAGCGGCCTACGGTCATTTTGGCCGAGAGTTGCCGGAATTTACCTGGGAACGGACCGACAAGGTCGATGCCCTGCGCGACGCGGCCGGGTTGTAATATCGAGAAGCATTTGTGGGTCCCGATCGGGGAGCCAAGGAGTACACATGACGGATTATAAAGTAGCGGATATGAACCTGGCCGAGTGGGGCCGCAAAGAGATCGCCATTGCCGAGACCGAAATGCCCGGCCTGATGGCCCTGCGCGAGGAATTCGGGGCCAGCAAGCCGCTGGCCGGGGCGCGCATTGCCGGTTGCCTGCACATGACCATTCAGACGGCGGTGCTGATGGAAACGCTGGTCCATCTGGGGGCCGAGCTGCGCTGGTCCTCGTGCAACATCTTTTCCACCCAGGACCATGCGGCCGCGGCCATGGCCGCCGCCGGTATTCCCACCTTCGCCTGGAAGGGCGAGACCGAGGAAGAGTTCTGGTGGTGCATCGACCGGACCATCTTTGGCCCGGACAACTGGCGGCCCAACATGCTGCTGGATGACGGCGGCGACCTGACCCTGGTGATGCACCAGAAGTATCCGGAACTGATGCAAGCGGTGCGCGGCATCTCCGAGGAGACCACCACCGGCGTCCACCGTCTCTACGAGATGACCAAGCAGGGCACCCTGCTGGCCCCGGCCTTCAATGTCAACGATTCGGTGACCAAGTCGAAGTTCGACAACCTCTACGGCTGCCGCGAATCGCTGATCGACGGGGTCAAACGGGGCACCGACGTGATGATTGCCGGCAAGATCGCGGTGGTCGTCGGCTACGGCGACGTCGGCAAGGGTTGTGCCCAGGCCCTGCGCGGCATGGGAGCCACGGTGCTGATCACCGAGATCGATCCCATCTGCGCCCTGCAGGCGGCCATGGAAGGATACCGGGTGGTGACCATGGAGGAAGCCGCGCCCCTGGGCAACATTTTTGTCACCTGCACCGGCAACCTGCGGGTGATCACTCGCGCCCACATGGAGGCCATGCCGGATCAGGCCATTGTCTGCAACATCGGCCATTTCGACTCGGAGATCGATATCGCCTCCATCCGCAGCCTGCCTTGGGAGAATATCAAGCCCCAGGTCGACCATGTGATCTTCCCCGACGGCAAGCGGCTGATCCTGCTGGCCGAGGGGCGGCTGGTCAATCTGGGCTGCGCCACCGGTCATCCCAGTTTCGTGATGAGCAACTCCTTCACCAACCAGGTGCTGGCCCAGATGGAACTCTGGCAGCATCCGGGTAAGTACGAGAAGAAGGTGTATTTCCTGCCCAAGCAGCTCGACGAGAAGGTGGCCCGGCTGCATTTGGCCAAGATAGGGGTCAAGTTGACTCAGTTGACCCAGGAGCAGGCCGACTACATCGGCGTGGACATCAATGGGCCGTTCAAGCCGGAGCATTACCGGTATTGATCGTCCGGATTGTTCAGGAGGAAACGGGGCAGGGTGGATGTCACCCTGCCTTTTTTTGTGGAGAGGGAACCAATGGCGCGAGAGGCACGAATAACAGTGATCGGCGGCGGCCTTGCGGGGTGCGAGGCGGCTTGGCAGGCAGCGGCGCAGGGGGTGGCGGTCGAGCTGTATGAGATGAAGCCGCATCGCTTCAGTCCGGCCCATGAACTGCCGCAGTTGGGGGAGTTGGTCTGTTCCAATTCCCTGCGTTCGAATGCCGTGGATTCCGCCGCCGGCTTGCTCAAGGAGGAGATGCGCCGGCTGGATTCGTTGGTGATGCGCGCGGCCGACAGCACCGCCGTGCCCGCTGGCACCGCCCTGGCGGTTGATCGGCGTCAGTTTGCCGCCGCGCTCACCGCCGCCATCGAAGCCCATCCGCTGATCACCGTGCATCGCCGGGAGGTGGAGTGCATTCCCGAACCCTGCGACGGTCCGGTGGTGCTGGCCGCGGGTCCGCTGCTTGCCGGTTCCCTGGCCGAGCAACTGCAAACACTGGTGGGCGGCGGGCAGCTCGCCTTTTATGACGCCATCGCCCCGATCGTCGATGCCGACAGCCTCGACCGGGAGATTGTTTACCGCAAATCGCGCTGGGATGACGAGGGGCCGGGCGACTATCTCAACTGCCCCATGAACCGGGAACAGTACGAGCAGTTCATCGGCCTGCTCGCCTCAGCGCAGACCGTGGCCCTGCACGCGTTTGAGGATCCCAAGTATTTCGAAGGCTGCCTGCCCATCGAGGTGATGTGCGCCCGAGGGGCCGATACCCTGCGCTTCGGGCCGATGAAGCCGGTCGGTCTGGCCCACCCGGTGACCGGCGAGAAACCCCATGCGGTGGTCCAGCTGCGGGCCGAGAACCGCGAAGGTACCGCCTACAATCTGGTCGGTTTTCAGACCAAACTGACCTATCCCGAGCAACAGCGGGTTTTTCGGACCATTCCCGGCCTGGAGCGGGCGGTTTTTCTCCGTCTTGGTTCCATCCATCGCAACACCTTTGTCTGTGCGCCGCGGGTGCTGGCACCCACCCTGGAGACACGGCGGGTAGCGGGGCTGTTTGTCGCCGGCCAGCTCTCCGGAGTCGAGGGGTACATCGAGTCGGCATCCATGGGGTTGCTGGCGGGCATCAACGCCGGCCGCCTGGCCCTGGGCAAAAAACCTCTGGTGCCGCCGCCGGCCACCGCCCATGGTGCCCTCATTCAACACCTGATCGCCTCCGATCCGCTCCATTTCCAACCCTCCAACGTCAACTTCGGCCTCTTTCCGCCCTTGGCTGGACGAAAAATAGCCAAGAAGGAGCGCGGTCGCCTCCGCGCCGAACTGGCCCTGGCCGAGATCGCGCAGTGGCGGCGGCAGGTGGTTGAAGGATGACCGCTAGCTTTCCTCAATGAATCCCCAGTAGGGATAATCGAGCCGGTAGGTGGCCACCAGACCGGGACTCTGTTCCCGGCTGGCCACCAACCACAGTTCATTGGCCCGCTCTTGGGGCGAAGTGTTGTCAAAGGGATCCCATCGGGGCAGGAGAACCATGGCGTTGTCGGCGGAATAGCCAATATCCCCCGAGCCTTTGAACGAGCCGAGATGCGGCTGGCGTTCGAACTGACCGCCAGGACTACGTTCCAGTTCGGAGATCACCAGAAAGCTGACCGCCATTTCATCGCGGATAGCTTCCAGTTGCCGCAGCCAGCCGTCGATGCCGCTGCGCTGCTGGCTGATATCCTTGAAGGGCAGCTTGTGCAGGCTGTCGATCACCACCACCGTATAGTCGGAATTGGTTTCGTGACGGAGAAAATCAATATGGCGGCGCATGGTTTCGGGTGAAAGGGTGCGGTCGTTGACCACCCGCAACCAGGTGAGCAGGCCGTGCAGGGTCTGTTGGGATTGCTGCAACCGCTGCCGTTCGTCCGGGGCCAGGTCGGTGCCCTTGATCCGGTCGATGGCCAGACGGCTGAGCCGGCAGAGGATGCGCAGATAGATCTTCTGGCGGCCGTTCTCGAAATCATAGTAGAGCACCGGGATTTTTCGCAGGGCCATGGCTGAGGCGATCTGGATGAAAAAGGCCGATTTGCCGGCCTTGGGCGAGCCACCCATGATGTTGATCCCGTGGATGCCGCCCAGGGCCCGATCCAAACGGGGAAAACCGCTGGTCAGCCTGGCGTAGGAGTCGCCTGATTCCTGGAACAGCCGTTCGTTGAAGGTTTGGTACTCACTCGACGGGGTGGAGAAGGGGGAGAAGGCGCGGGCCTGCTTGATCAGGGCAAAGACGGTCTGCTGCAAGCGGTTCTTGGCCGTAGCGCCCAGTTGGAGGAGCGAGGCATTGCGGCTCGTGCCCTCCGGCCAACGGATGAGGCGAACCTTGAAGCCGACCCGGGTGGCAAAGGCCTTGGCCTTGGCCTCGGAATCGGCCGAGTGGTTGACCCAGAGAAAGATGGTCCGGATCCAGGCAAACCGCAGCGGCTCGATGTGATCGAGGTCGGCGGCCGTGGGCACGGCAACGCCCGGCAGCCCCAATTGCTTCAGGGGCAGGAGGTTGCTTTCCCCCTCCACCAGGAAAAGGGCACCGTTTTCGCACCGTTCGATCTCTGGAGCGTTGAACAGGCGGAACTGTTCGCCGAAAAACCGCTCGGCACCGTACCAGAAAAAATCCTCGGGCCGTTGTGGATGGACACAGCGGGCCGCATAGCAGTTGCCGTCGGCCTGGATGTACGGGTAGACCAGGTAGCGGCCATTGTACCCGATGCCGACTTCGGTGAGCACCGCGGCGGACACCCCGGCTGTCTGGAACGCATCCAGCAGATCGCCGGTGAGCTTGTCGGCGAACCCGGCCAATTCATGGTTGAGATTCTTGACCGGATACTCCACCCCATGGCCATAGTAGTCGCGATCCGGGTCATAGCCCGGGGCCAGGTGCGGGCTGATGCCGCGCAGCCGGGCGAAATGAAGCGGGAAGCCGCCACTCACGCAACGGTTGAGGCAGCGGAAATACCCATGGAAGAAGTTTTCCTGATGGAGGACCACTGCAAGGGTGCCGGCCTCCACTCCCTGTTCGCTGCAGAAGGGGCAGGGGGCATGGAGGATGGTGCCGTTCAGCGTGGCCTTGGGCAGGTGGCGGAGGTAGAATTGAGTGACGACATCGGGCATGGCGCTCCTTGGGAAGGTGGTGGGGCAAAGGCATGGACAGGAGGGAAGCGAATACGGCGTCTTCCTGTTGGCTGTGCAAAAAACGAGGCCTTGGGCCAGGCCGCAGTCCATGGGGCCGGTTGCCTGCCCCGCGGCGGTCGGGAGGCGACTCGACCATCGGGGGCAGTAACGCGGGTTTCCAGGGTTATCCGAGAATGGATTGCAGCTCCTGCTGTTCCAGCCTGTGGTCGAATTTGAAATGGGCGGAAAAGCCGTTGTCCTGCAGGTGAAACGGCTGCACGCCGATCACCATCCCCTTGAGGTGAAAAAACTTGGCCTTGCCGCCCACCGGCAACACAATCTGCATCCGCCGGCCAAGGAGAAGACGGGCGTTTTCCTGGCGGGAGATACGAATGAGAAAAGCGAGCCCGCCCAGGGAAATGTCGGCGGTCTCGGCGCGAAAGCCCCGGCCGATGGGATTTTCGAGGCTGCTGATCGGCTGCACCTGGATCTTGCGCGACAGGTTGAAACGCTGTTCCCTGCGACGGTCGAGACCCTTGCGTTCGATCATTGAACAAATATTGTTGCAGGCGGAGTAATAGTCGTAGAGTTTGGCGCGCAGTCCGGGAAACTGTTCTTTCCAGGTGTCGAGCGCGGTTTGCGGCAGGAGGTACAGCCTGGAAGGGGTCAGGGAGGTCAGGGTGACCGTCCAGAAAGAGGGCGCGAAAAAGTTTTCCCCGGCTATCTGCCCACGGTTGAGGCTGGTAATGAACAGTTCCCGCGACCCGACCAGATGGGAAACCTTGATGCTGCCCTGATTGATGAAGAACAGGCTGTCATTCTTTTCCCCTTGGGCGACAATGGTCTCTTCGGGTTTGTAGCGGCGCTCGATGAATTGCTGGTGGATGGCCCGGAATTCGTCGGTGCCGAGCCGATCGGTCAATTCCGCCCATATTTCAAGATCGTCTCCTGTCCTCACTCCTCTCCTCTCCTGCTCGATGATTTCGCTCGCACGGATCATCTCGCCCAGCGGAAGATCGTCGATTGCATCGATCCGCTCCCGTTGCCGTTCCGCCGCTTGCACTGGATTCGCTGGACCGGCCGTGGTTTCCCGTGAGTCCGGTTGTTCCTCGGCAGCGGTCTCTTCCTGGTCCCATTCCGTTTGCAGGGCGGTGGCCTGACGGATCTGTTCCAGGGCCTGCGCCGCCGCCTGCCGTACCTCGTCGCTATAGCCCGCCAGGCCGAGGACGTTCTTGCTCTGCGCCACCCGATTGAGCGAAGCGGTCGCCCGCCTGGAGCCGATGGCGCCGAGTGTCTTGCAGATGCTGATCTGCAAGTCGTTCTTGCTCTTGCCGAGAAACGGTTTGACACTTTCCAGCAGTTCGGTCAAGGGGCGGACGAACCGCTCGTCATGGGCGGTGGCAACGTGATTGATTACCTTGATTTTCAGCGAGTCGTCGACATGCTGCAAGGCATGGAGGAGAAAATCCTTGAGATGGTCGCCGCCGATCTTGACGGCGGTGCTGATGACCTCCTGCTGGACGCGAGGATCGCTGTGGTGAATGTACGGCCTGATGGTGGCAAACAGCGCGGGGCTGCCGACCTCGCCGAGCAGGCGGATGATGTTGCGCACCACGTACCAGGGCGAATCCTTGTGCAGTTGCTCCAAAAGAATCGAGACAGCCGGATTGCCGGCCTGCTTGATCAGGCTCAGCAATCGCTTGCGTTCAAAACGGCTTTCATTGTTGATCAGCTGTTGCAACTGGAATTTGGCCGATTCCATGCCTAGTTGCACCAACAGTCGGCCGGCGGCTTCCTGATGGACCTCCGAATGGAGGTAGCGGTCGAGCAGCTGTTCGAGGATCGGTTGGGAACAGAGCGTTTTCAAGGTTTCTTGGGCCTGGGCGCGGAGATGCGGATTGGCCGAGGCCGAGGGCTCCGCGGTCGAAAGTGTCTGGAGCAATTGGGTGGTTTCACAGGCCAGAGGGTAACGTTCCTCGCTCAGATAGTGGCCGGTCAGGGTACCGATGGCGGTGAGAGCCTGCTGGCTGCCGTGTTCATCGATTCCTTGGAGCTGTAAGCCTTGTTGCAGGGCCGGCAGCAGTTTGGCCAACCGTTCCCATTGGCCGAGATGCATCAACTGTTCGGCGATGGCGGCCAGGGTGCGAAAGGCATTGGCGCGGATGGCCGGTTTGCCGTGCTGCAGGGCAACGGCCAACTGCATCAGCACGCTGTCCGCGGTCTTCTCGTTATTGTTCAGCAGCAGGCCACGGACCGTTTCCGGCAGGTCCTGGCAAAATTCCTTGTTCTCGAGATCGCTGAAATTGCCGTGCAGGAGATGGTCGAGGCCGCCTTTGACCGACTGTCGGCGCTCCTGTTCCTGGATCTGTCTTTGCTTGCTGTGCAGTTCAATGATTGCCCGCATCTTTTCGCCGCGAACGGTTTGCAGCAGGCGGTTGTAGGCCGCCTCGACTTCCTTGTCGTCCACGTCACCTGGTCTGGGTGACCGGCCTTCGGCGATTGCCCGGAACTGATCGGTCAACTTCGCCAGCTTGTCCTGGGAAAGTTGGCTGATGACCTGCTGGTAGAGCTGCTCGCCAAAGAGGGTCTTGTATTTTTGTACCAGGATCAGCCCGAGTTCCTGTTCATCAAAGGTGGCCGCGATTTGCGCTCCGGCCTGGGTGGCGACCTTGAGCTGTTGTTCCTTGTCGAGCAGGGTGTCATAGCGTTGCAGCACCTGCTCAAAGGAGGAAAAATCGGCCGGTCCATCGGGTTGTTGACGCGCTTCGAACGATTGCTGGGTCGCGGCGACCAGCACCGGCGCCGACCATGCCGGTTGCTGCAAGCGCATCGCCAGGGGATCCGGGAGGGACGAGGATGGAGCCGACGGGTTGAGCAGCAGGGCGCGGGCATCGATGTTCTGGGCGATGGTCCTGGTGATTTCGGGTCCTTTTTTGGTGCGGGCCAGGCGTTTGAGCACGGAATCGTCGGCGGGCTTGAAGTCGGGATCCTTGTCCTTGCCGATTTGCAGGGGGATGTCGCTGGTGAGGGTGGCGATCATCCGGTTGAGCTGCTTGGGGGTGAGGTGATCAACGGTTTCGTCGAGCAGTTCGTCGGAGACCTGGTTGATCACTTGGGTGTAGAGCTGTTCGCCGAAAAGGCCCTTGAACCGCTGGGCAAGGATGTTGCCCAGGGCCAGTCCCTCCATGGAGGCGAGCTGGGCGCCGGCCTGGCGGGCGACCTGGGTTTGCTGCTCGCGGCTGAGGAGCTGCTCGTAGTGTTCGAGCAGGCGGTTGAAGGCGCTAAAGTCGAGCTGGCCGGTCTGCTGGAGCTGGGAGTCGGTGACCTGCTGGGCAGCGGTGGCGAGCACCGGGGCGGACCACTCGGGCTGTTTGAGCCGGGCCAGGAGATGCTCGGGCAGCTCGGCCAGGGTGGTGTCGGGATTGAGCAACAGGGCGCGGGCATCGATGTTCTGGGCGATGGTCCTGGTGATTTCGGGTTTTTTTTCTTGCTCCAGGTGTGCCAGACGGTGCAGGATCGCTCCCGGCCCGCCGGTTGCTCCAGCGGCATCGTTCCCAGGAATGGTGCGCAGTCCCTGTTGGGCGACCAGGCTGGCGATCAGACTGTTGAGTCGTTGCGGCGTCAACTGGTGCAGGGCCGAACCCAGCATTGCATCGGCCTCGGCCGATGCCGGCAGGTTGGCGATCAATTTGGCCAGCAGGGCCGGATCCAAAGCGGACAGGGCGTCCGCCGATTTTTCGAGCTCAAGGGTTCGTTTGCGAAAATCGGTTTCCCGGCTCAGCTTGCCAAGGAAATCGATCACCGCCCTGGTGACTTCCTCTGGCGGACGGTTGTGTTCATTGGCGAGCGGCAACCGTTTGATCAGTTCCTCGACCAGCTCCGGCGAAACGCCCTGCAAGGGATCTTGCCCCGTTCGTCCCAGGACAAAATTGGCCAGCTCCTCGTCGCTGATGCTGAGGCCGGAAGCGAGCAGTTCCTCGCGCACCACCTGTTCGCCTTCATGGATGGCGACGTAACGGCTGACATCAACGGACACGGACACGATACCGGCTTTGTCGAGAAGGGTGGCAACGGGTTCGGTCAGTTCTTTTTCACCGAGAAGCGCGGAAAGGGTTTGGGTGAATGTGATGCATTCCTCAGGGGAAAAGGAGGCATGAAAGGTGAAGGAATGGATCTTGAAGCGGTTGAACAGGGTGACCAGCCCTTGGATTTGTGGGCGCGAGTGATCCTTTTCGGGCAGGTGTTCCCCGCAGACGAGGATTTTTTGATCGGAAAGGGCAAGGATGACCGAATTGTCCGCGTCACCCTCCAGCAACGCCTCAAAGGCTTTCATGAGAAACTCGTTGCTTCGCTGCACCTGCGGATTGGCGGCAGGATAGAGGCGTATGGTTCTCAGTGCCGTGTACAGTCGGATGGGGAAGTCAAGCAGGAGCTGCGTTCTGTCCGAGGAGGGAGGCTGCGGGATATGGCCCATGGGCGGTTCCGTGTGATGGCGTCGATCTTTCCGTGAGGGACTGGTTCGGTTCTGTGTCCACGGGTCCGGGAAGCGAGAGCGATCCGCGGTCGTGGCGCACAACCAGGCCATGCGAAGCCGTGCATCGAAGCACAAAGAGAGGTTCGCGCGAAGCTCGACATGGCGTATTCATCCGTTACCATTCCATATCCGCTGCATTTGATCAATGTGAACTTTTTTGAACGGATTGAGGCGACTGATGGCAGGTCAAAGAAGAACCAACCGCTCTTGCCCTAAAGCCGAACGGCAGGGAGCCCCCGTGACACATATCATGTGGTGGCGCAGGAGGAGCTGGACAAGGACATTGATCGGCAAGCCCACCACATTGCTGTACGAACCGTTTATGGTACGGACGAGAAAGGCGCCCCTGCCTTGAATGCCGTATGCGCCGGCCTTGTCCATGGGCTCGCCGGAATCGACATAGGCCTGGAGAACGGAGTCGGCAAAATGGTCGAAGGTGACCAGGGTGGTTGCCTCGCCCGCTTCCTCGATCCGTCGGTCGTGGCAGCAGACGGCAAAACCGGTGATGACCCGGTGGGTCCGTCCTTGCAGCTGCTTGAGGATGGCCAGCGCTTCCTCGCGGTCCCGCGGTTTGCCAAAGAGAGTCTCGTCCAGGGTGACCACGGTGTCGGCGCCGATGACGCAGGCCTGGGGAGAGGTGGCGGCTATTGCCTTGGCTTTGGTTATTGCCATGCGCCGGGCAAATGCTGCGGCTGGCTCGCCGGTTTCGGGCGTCTCGTCGATCCGCGCCGGTTCGGCACGGAATGCGAGACCAAGCTGGCGGAGAAATTCCTGACGGCGCGGTGAGGCCGAAGCGAGGATCAAGGGATGGCAGGCGGTGAACATGGCAAGACAGGGTTCTGGTTGAAGAGGGGAAAAGGATAGTAGAGACGTTCGAGAAACAGACCGCAGGCCGGCGCGGTAAGGCCGGCCTGGGTTCGGTCCCTGGCAGCCAGGATGGCGGCGATCGCCTCCTCCGGGCGCTTGCCGTGCCCGATCTCGATCAGGGTTCCGGCCAGGATGCGCACCATCTGGCGGAGAAAACCGTCGCCGGTCACGTGAAGCGACCAGAAATCCTCGCATCCCAAACGGGGCGAGCATCGGATTTCGTAAAGGGTGCGGACCGCGCCGCGGCCATCGATGGCAGTTTTGTCCCGTGAGCCGGAGCGCTCAAAACTGGAAAAATCATGCCGGCCGACCAGTTGGGTCAAGGCGGTACGCAACCGCTTCGGGTCAAAAGGGCCGGGAAAATGGGCACGGTGCAGACGAGTGGAGGGGCATTGGACCGCACCGGTGAAGAAGTCGTAGCGGTAGGTCTTGCCCAAGGCACTGAAACGACTGTGGAAGGTGGCCGACGCCTCCTCGGCCGCCAAAATGCGGATGTCCGGAGGCAACAGGGCATTGAGGCCCTTGAAAAAGGCGACGACCGGGATGGCCGCCCGCGTATGAAAATGGGCCACCATGCCGAGGGCATGCACGCCGGCGTCGGTGCGCCCCGCACCATGGAGGGTGATCGGTTCCTCGCAGAGATGCGACAGTCGCTGCTCCAGCTCTTCCTGGATGGTGGCCTCGCCTTGGCGCTGTCGCTGCCATCCGCAATAGTTGCCGCCATCGTAGGCAATCAGCAGCCGGATGGTGCGGAGCATCAGGGGAAAAACGGCGCTCCCAGCAGGCCGGTTGTTTCGGGAAACCCGTTCATCAGATTCATGTTTTGCACCGCCTGGCCCGAAGCTCCTTTGACGATATTGTCGATGGCCGACATGACGATCAGGCGGCCGGTTCGGGAATCCTTTTGCAGGGCCAAGTCGCAACAGTTGGAGCCGCGGACATGCTGCGTCGCGGGTGGTGTGCCGGCGGGCAACACGCGGACAAACGGTTCGGCATCGTAGGTGCTTTCGTACAGCGCGTGCAGATCGGCGTCACGACCCTGTTCGGTGAGGGTGGCGTAGATGGTGCTCAGGATGCCACGGGAAATGGGCAGCAAATGAGGGGTAAAAGAGACCGTCACCGGTTGGCCCGCTGCCAGCGATAATTCTTGCTCGATTTCAGGAATGTGCCGATGGCTGCCACCTACTTTGTAGGGCTTGAACCCGTCGGTGACCTCGCAAAACAGGGTCCCCACACTGGCCGCCCTGCCAGCTCCGGATGTCCCTGATTTGGAGTCGATGATCAGAGTGGCTGGATCGATCAAGCCATGGCGGAGCAGAGGCGCCAGGGCCAGGATGACCGAAGTCGGGTAACAGCCGGGATTGGCGGTCAGGCGCGCGGTGCGTATCCGGTCGCGGTACAGTTCCGGCAGGCCATAGACAGCCTCCGCAAGCAGGTGCGGGCTGGAGTGGGGTTGATACCAAGCTTCGTAGGTCGCCGCATCATGGAGGCGATAGTCGGCGCTCAGATCGACCACTTTCTTGCCCGCATCCAACAGGCGAGGGACGATATCCATGGCTGTCTTGTGTGGGACAGCGGCGAAAAAGAAATCGGCCCGATCGAGCAATTCCTCAACCGACAAATTCTCGCAGACAATGTCCACTCGCTTGCGCAGATTGGGGAACACCTCGGCGAGCGCTTTGCCCGCATACTGCCGCGAGGTGGCGGCGGTCAGACGGATTTCAGGATGTCCTGCAAGAATGCGGGCCAGCTCGACCCCGGTGTACCCGGAGGCACCAATAATTCCGACATGCAGCATGATAGTGTTCCTCTTCTCGTCGCGGCTGTGGGAGCTTTTGTAAAAAAAAAGGGAATAACGAAGAGTCGTTATTCCCTGAGTGAAAACGGATACGAAAAATAGGGTGCGGCGACCAACTCCGCTGGGGCCGAAATCAACGTTTGGAGAACTGGAAGCGGGCGCGGGCACCACGCTGGCCGTATTTTTTGCGCTCCTTGGCGCGCGGGTCACGGGTCAGCAGTCCGGCACGCTTCAGCGGCAGACGCATTTCCGGATTCAACTCCTGGAGCGCACGGGCAATACCATGGACCAGCGCGTCGATCTGCGCCGATTTACCGCCCCCCTTCACCGTGGCCTGAATATCGTACTGATCGACGGTTTCAGTGACGGCAAAAGGCTTGGCCACCTTGGGTTCAAAAAAGATATTGCCGAAATATTCGCTCAACTCCATCTTGTTGATCGCTACCTTGCCGCTGCCGGGAGTGATCCAGACTCTGGCTATTGCTGTCTTCCGTCTGCCGGTAGCGTATGTCTGTTCCTGGGCCATAATCATGTACTCCGTGTTCAAATCTCAAGATTCTCGGGCTGTTGCGCCTGGTGGGGATGATCCTTGCCGCTATAGACCTTCAATTTCTTCAACTGCGCCCGGCCAAGTTTGTTTTTCGGCAACATCCCCCTCACGGCCATCCGGATCAGTTCTTCCGGCTTCTTGGCCAGCACCTCGCGGGCGCTTTGGGTTGTAATCCCGCCCGGGTATCCCGAATGGCGATGATATTTCTTGTCGTCCCACTTGTTGCCGGTGAGGTGAATCTTGTCAGCGTTGACAACAATGACGAAATCGCCGTTGTCCTGAAAGTTGCAAAAGGTCGGTTTGTGCTTACCGCGCAGGCGACGGGCGATCTCCACGGCAATACGCCCCAGAACCTTGCCGTCGGCATCGGCTACATACCATTTTCGGTCTATTTCATTGACTGGCGTGTAATAGGTTTTCATGCTGCGCCTCAACACTGAAAAAAAAAGGCTCGAACAGAGGTCCGAACCTTGGAGTCTCTTTTGGAGCGGGAAACGAGATTCGAACTCGCGACTTCAACCTTGGCAAGGTTGCACTCTACCACTGAGTTATTCCCGCTCGGTGTTTTCCGTAACAGCGGCAGAATATACAGAGTTTGAGGGGCTGCTGTCAATAAAAAAAAATCATTGGAAGCAAGTTGCTGGTCAACCTGGTGAGAAAGCCGGCGACCCGTCGTGGTCAAAGGTTGTCGATTTGGACGAGCGGTACGAGCATGCCCCCCGATTTATCGATCCTTTGCAGGGGTGCCGTCGTTAAGGACCGCCAGGCCGGCAGGCGGGAAACCGTGATTTTTTGTTTTCGAGCCAGCTGGTTGGAATCAGAGGTTGTGACCGACAGTAAAATTGGCTACATTGATTGGCGTATTTCATCAGCAATAACCACGAGCTGTTATTTTTTTACCTGCAACGGGCCGACATCGTCGGTGCCAAGAACGGCCGTCCGCAGAGCGAAGGAGTTTTTCATGGCAGAACCCGCTACCCGTAGGGTGTCCATTGCGCGCACCACCAAGGAAACCGATATCCGCCTCGTGCTCGATTTGGAAGGGGCAGGACATGCCTCCGTGCGCACGGGCGTCGGCTTCATGGACCATATGTTGACCCTGTTTGCCGTTCACGGCCTCTTTGATCTGGAAATCGTCGCCACCGGCGATACCGAGGTCGACGACCATCATACGGTCGAGGATGTGGGAATCTGTCTGGGGATGGCCTTTGCCCAGGCCTTGGGCGATAAATCAGGCATCTGCCGCTATGGGCATGCCTATGTCCCCATGGACGAGGCGCTGGCGCGGGTCTGCGTCGATTTTTCCAACCGTCCCCACCTACACTACCAGGTCCAGGTGAGCGAAGGCAAAATCGGCACCTTTGATCCGCCGTTGGCCAAGGAATTCCTGCGTGCCTTTGTTCTCCACGCCGGTTTGACCCTGCATGCGGACCTGCTCCATGGAGAAAACGGGCACCATATTCTGGAGGCGGTGTTCAAGGCAACGGCCCGAGCGGTGGCGCTTGCCGTCGCTCCGCATCCCAAGGTCAAGGGGCAACTTTCGTCCAAGGGCGTACTATGACGCCACGCACTCGGCTTGTCGTTGGACGTGAACGGCCGGCCAAGGATGCCATCATTCATTTTATCAGCAATTTCTAGGGAGGAACAGGTGACCGCATTGTCAAAAGTACGAGTTGGGCTGGCCGTGTGTTGTTTTCTCGCGGCTTCGGGTTGTGCAACCAAGGACAAGCCGGCGGAATCGGGGAAAACGGTCGATGTGCCGGTGTCCTGCATTGCCGTCATGCCGGTTCAACCGACCACCGATTACGAAGGCACGGCCTCCGAGGATGAGTTGAAGGCGCTCCAGGACGGCAGCCGGGTGATGGATGCCCTCCTCAAGCAAGAGCTGGCCCAATCGCGGCGCACGCTCCAGTTTGTCGACGAGGCAAGGCTTCCGAGCGGAGCCCTCTCCATGGACGATGCCCGGAAAGTTGCCGAGCAGGTCGGATGCAATGCTGTTCTGGAAGTGTCCCTCGGTCAATATACCGAGCGGGTGGGGGGGGATTACGGGGTCAAGCAGCCGGCAGCGGTCACCTTTGCCTATAGAATGTACGAGACCAAAGAAGGTGCGGTGCTCTGCCATGGTCGATTCGACGAACGGCAACAGTCGTTGATGGAAAATTTGCTCACCTTGCCCAAAGCCAAGCGCCGCGGCCTTACCTGGTTGACCGCCGAAGAGCTGGCGCGGGAGGGGCTGCGCGAAAAGATGGGGCAGTGCTCCTACCTGGGCGGCAAATAAGCTGGGTGTTTGCGGCGAGCAGGACGGAGTGCGGCTTTCTCGGGACGTGAACCGGCGCGTCGGTCGGGCGATGCACGATTACGCCATGCTGGCCGATGGTGATCGAGTACTGGTGGCGGTTTCCGGCGGCATGGATTCCCTGGTGCTGGTTTGGCTGTTGTTGCATTGGCGGAAAAAGGCGCCCATCGACTACGCGCTTGAAGTGGTCCATGTCGACATGGAGCCGGAAGGTGAGGCGCCCGGGGCGGCGGCCATCCAAACCGCCGACCTGGTGGCGCGGTTCGGTGTGCAGGTGCATATCGTGCCGGCCCTATGGCGGCCAGTCCTCTCCGGTGAGGGAGAGGATGCGCGAGGACAGGATCTCTGTTTCCAATGCGCCCGTTCCCGACGGACCCAGCTGTTCGAGCATGCCCGGCAGACCGGTTGTACCAAGATTGCCTTTGGCCACCACCGCGACGACATTGTTGAGACCTTTCTTCTCAACCTTACCTGCGCGGGCAACATCAGCACCATGTCGCCCCGCCAAGAGCTCTTTGCCGGCCGTTTGAGCCTGATACGGCCGCTGGCCTATCTCGATAAAAGCGAAATCGCGGCCATCGGCGGGGAACTGGGCCTGGAGCCGGTCCGGTCCACCTGTCCGCTGTCAGAGAGGACTCGGCGCGGGGAGATGCATCAGTTGGCCGAGCACATCTATCGGCAGATTCCCGGGGCCAAGGAGCACATCTTCGCCGCCCTGGGGAATGTCCGTCTCCAGTACCTGCTCCGCCAGACCGGCGGCAGGAGGCCCTGATGCGAACGGGTAACGATTGTCTGGTCTGTTTCATGCGCCAGGCCCGGGCGGTGATTGGCCGCTCGACCAGCGACCCGCGGGAACAGTGGCGCCTGCTCACCGAAGTGGGAGGCATGTTGTCTGGTTTTGACCCCCGGCTGCCGTCGCCGGAAAACGCGGTTCTTTTTTACCGCCATATCGCGCGGAGCACCGGCGTCAGCGATCCCTACCGGGAGGAGAAGCAGGAAAGCAATGCCTTTGCCCTGGGAGTGGAAACGCGCACCCGCGAGTTGATCCACCAGGAATCCGATCCGCTGCGGGCCGCTATCCAGTTCGCCATCAATGCCAATGTCCTCGACTACGGGGCCCAGTACCGCCTGGACCGTGATGCGGCCTTGGCCTCCTGCCGTCAGCCGCTGGCCGTCGATCATTATGCCGCTTTGCAACGCCAGGTCGAGGGCCAGGCAACCATTCTCTATCTCGCCGATAACTGTGGTGAAATCGTCTTTGACAAGCTGCTGATCGAGCGGCTTGTCGCCAAGGGCTGCCGGGTGACCCTGGCAGTGCGGCGAGCGCCGATCATCAACGACGCCACCCGGGAGGATGCCGTTCACTGCGGGCTTGATCAGCTCTGCCCGGTGATCGACAACGGTGCCGATGTGCCGGGCACCCCTCTGGCCAACTGCAGCGAAATCTTCCGCCGCCATTTTGCCGAGGCCGACTGCATCATCAGCAAGGGCATGGGTAATTTCGAGTGCTTGGCCGAGGTCCGGGCGCCGCTCTTTTTTCTGTTCACGGCCAAGTGCACCACCGTGCTCACGTATCTGAAACGCCGTTGCGCCGACGCCGACCTGCGGATCGGCTCGCCGGTGCTACTCCAGGCCACGCAGGGACAAGAACCGCGAGCGGTGTGATGCGTTTGGCGATCCTGGCCGACATCCACGGCAACTATCGGGCACTGGAGGCGGTGCTGGCCGATGTTGCCCACGAGGGTGCGGATCGGATCGTCTCGCTGGGTGACAACATTGGGTACGGCCCGGAACCGGAAGAGGTGGTACGGGCCCTGCAAGGCTATCGTGTGGTCTCGGTCATGGGCAACCATGAGCTGGGCTTGGTCAGCCGCAGCTATTTCAACCGGCTGCATGCGGCGGCCCGCGATTCCCTGACTCTGACCCGTTCCCTGCTGAGCGAGGAATCGCTCGCCTGGCTGCGGGCGTTGCCGTTGGTGCGCATCTGCTGCGGAGCCCGCTTGGTCCATGGCAGTCCGCCCCAATCCGCCACCGTGTATCTCCACGCCCCCACCGACACCCGGCTGCGGCGGCTGTTCGCCAGCTATCCGGAACGTCTCTGCTTTGCCGGTCACACCCATGCCTTTGGCTGTTATTGGCTCGACCAAGACGCGATCGGTCGCCGCTCGCTGGCGGTGGCACGGGTTCCGCTGGTCTCCGGGCGTCGTTATCTGATCCTGCCCGGCAGTGTTGGCCAACCACGCGACAGTCTCGGCTGGCAGGCCAAGTACCTGCTCTGGGATGTGGACGAGGACTCTATCGAAGTGCGGGCGCTGGCCTACGACGTGCATACAACCATTCATCTCCTTGGCGAGCGCGGCTTTCCGGCCACCAACGCCAAGCGCCTTTTTTGGTGAGCTCATGAAACAGATCGGCAGGTACGAGGTGATCCGCCGCCTCGGCAAGGGAGGCATGGGGTCGGTCTACAAGGCCATTGTTCCGGTGATCGACAAGGTGGTGGCGATCAAGCTGCTCGACCCCAACGAACTGCTCGAGGATATTCTCGGCTTGGAACAGTTGCGGGAGATTTTCACGTTCGAGGCTCGGACCATGGCTGCCTTTACCCAGCCGTTTCTAGTCACGGCCCACGATTTCGACCATGATCAGCACGGCCGCCCCTTTTTCGTCATGGACTACATCTGCAACAACCTGGGCGAGATGATCGGCGAAACCTTTCAGATCGAACAACCCTCCCGGATCATCCGCGCCGAAAAAGTTCTCCATTACGGTCGCCAGATCCTGGCGGCCCTGGATTTTCTCCACCACAACGACATCATCCACCGCGACATCAAGCCACAGAACATTCTGGTCACCGATGAGGACACGGTCAAGATTTGCGATTTCGGCATGGCCCTGGTGCGGGGAGTCAGCTTTTCCGGGCCGGACAACATGCAGATCGGCTCGCCCTGCTACACCCCGCCGGAACAACGCAAGAATCCCAAAGGCGTGGATGGCCGTGCCGACCTTTATTCTGCGGCAGTGCTGCTTTACCGCATGCTCACGGGGCAACTGCCCGGAATGCAGAGTTTTCCCCTCTCGCTGATCAATCGCCGCTACGACCGCTCTTGGGACGAGTTCTTTACCCGGGCCCTGCGATGGCAACCGGAGGAGCGTTTTCAATCCGCGGCCGAGATGCTGGCTGCCTTTGATCGGCTGCAATTGGGGCAGGCGGTGGGGGCAGGAGCGTGCGGCCTGGCCGAATCTACCCAGCAGACCGTGCCGCTGCGCAGCGAGCCGGCCAATGTCTGCCGTTCGCGCGCCCGGTCGCTTTTCGCGGTCAACGAACTGTTCCGACCGCTGGCGCCGGTATGCAACCGCTGGGAAACGGCCGCGCGCACCGTGCTCGATCGGGCCACCAATCTGGTGTGGCAGCGCGAGGGCAGCCGTTATCCGCTGACCTTTGCCGCGGCGCATGCCTATGTGCGGCAGCTCAATGACGCGCGTTACGACGGGCATGGCCGTTGGCGGCTACCGACGGTCAACGAACTGCTCAGCCTGTTGCCCGACGGCGATCACGGCGGGTTGCCGGAATCGCCGGAGTGGCCGGTGAAATGGCTTTGGTCCTGCGACCGCCATGGACACCACGAAAGCTGGTATGTTAACATGGACATGGGCTATGCCGGAGTGCGGGACGTCAACTGCCTCAATCATGTACGGGCAGTGGCCGATGCGCCGGTGATTTGATTTTCCTCCCACGTCGAGAAGCACCGCATGGACTATCCCATATCGCATTATTTTCTCGTTCGTTCCCGATCCGGCCAACTGGCAGGGCAGCATGTCGAGCGCTATCTGGCCAACAATCAGCTGATCAGCTATGCCGAATTCTTTGTCCGCACCGAGGAGATTCTCAACGGCGCGGGACACACCTTCTGGGACACCCTTGGCCACGGACTGGCCGCCAACGATCAGTTCGCCCGCAGGATGCTCGCGCACCTCAAGGAAGAAGGGGTCACGTCCCTGGACCAACTGCCCGAACTCGAGCAGGGGTATGTCACCAAGATCCTCCACACCCTGACCCATCTGCTCGACGGTTTCATCGGCATCGATTCGGTGTTTTACAATCTGGTGGAGGATTCCCACCGGGTCAGCGCCGGTCTGTCCGACGCCATCCGCGCCAATCCAGCCGACTATTGGCTGGTGCCGGTGCGTACCGGCAAATTGGAGGCTTCGGTGCTCCATCCGGTGGATTGAGCACACCACGCGGAAATCCGGGGGAAATACCAGCCCGTGTTTGTGAGGAGGACGATGCGAGCGCTACTTTTTGGTTCCATCCGCACGAGTCTGATTATCTTGGTGCTGCTGGCGGTACTGCCGGCCCTGGCGATTCTGCTCTATACCGGACGTGAACTGCGCGCCCGGGTGGTGAACGACGCCGAGCAGTATGCGCTGAGTCAGGTCCAGGCCATGGCAGCCCATCACGAACGGGTGGTGGACAACGCCCGGCTGCTGCTGATGACCCTTGCCAAATTCTCGGAGGTACAAACGCTCAATGCCGCCGCCTGTCAGCCGCTATTGGCCGACATGCTCGCCCGCAACGCCGTTTATGTATCCCTTTCCCTGGCCGACGCACAGGGCCGCATCCTCGCCGCCGCGCCGTCCTCTTCCGCCGGACATATCGGCGCGAGTGCCTTTTTTGAGAACGCCATGCGCAGCCGGACGTTCACCGTCGGCGACTATACCCTGCTGCCCAACGCACGACGGGTGGTGGTCCAGTTCGGCCAGCCCATTCTCGATGCCGGCAACCAGCCGGTCGGTCTGCTGGTGGCGGATTTTGACCTCAATTCGTTCGGCCAGGTTTTTGCCGATACCCGCCTGCCGGAACATTCGATTTTCACCCTGACCGACGTTAATGGCATGCGGCTTACCCGATTCCCGGAAACCGAAAAATATACCTGGGTCAGAGATCTGCCCCAGATGGTGGCGAGAATGTCCGGCCGAGACGAGGAGGGGACTTTTCTCGAAACCGGGGTGGATGGGGTCAATCGATTGTACAGCTTCAAACGGTTGCATTTTCAGGGGGCCTCTTTTCCCTACCTGATGATCCGCCTCGGTATCCCGGTGGATCAGGCCTTGGGCGAGGCACGGGCAGTTATTGGCCGCAACGTGGCGTTATTGGCGCTGGCGGCGATTCTGGCCCTGATAACGGCTTGGTTTGTGGCCGAATTCACCATGTTGCGCCGCCTGAACGGCCTCATGGTTGCCACCGATAGATTGAAGACGGGCGATTTGGCGACCCGCACCGGCATGGGTGCCGAGGAGGGAGAATTGGGGAAATTGGCGGCCGCCTTTGACGCCATGGCCGAAGGGCTGGAGCAGAAGGAGAAGGAGCGAGCCTTGGCCTCGGAGCAGCTACGGCGCCTCAACGAGGAATTGGAGCAGCGGGTGGCGCAGCGCACCGAACAGCTGGCCAGCGCCAACCGTGATCTGGCGCAGACACTGGAGGATCTGCAGCGCACCCAAAAACAGCTGGTGCTCTCCGAGAAACTGGCGGCCCTGGGTGAACTGGTGGCGGGCGTGGCCCATGAAATCAACACCCCGGTGGGGGTGGCGCTGTCCGCCGGTTCGACCCTGGCGGAGAAGCAGCGGATCCTCGAGGAGATCTTTGCCCAGGGCGGCATGAAACGATCCGATCTGACCGCCTATCTGGAGGAGGCGCGGGAAGGGACCGAGATGATCCTCATCAACCTCAACCGAGCCTCGGATCTGATCCGCAGCTTCAAGATGGTGGCGGCCGATCAGGTTTCGGAAAGCCGCCGTCTGTTCAACGTCCGGCACTATCTCGACGAAATCCTTCTCAGCCTGCGGCCCAAGCTGAAAAAGACCCGGCATCGGGTCGAGATCGTCTGCGATCCGGAATTGACGATCGAAAGCTATCCGGGGGCCTTTTCCCAGATTCTCACCAATTTGATCGTCAACTCCCTCATCCATGGCTTTGCCCCTGATCAGGCGGGCGAAATCCGCATCGAGGTGCACCGGACCGGCAGCACGCTCGAATTCCGCTACGCCGACAACGGCAGGGGGATGGACCGGGAGATCGTCGAGCGCATCTTTGAGCCGTTTTTCACCACCGCCCGCAGTCAGGGCTCCACCGGCCTGGGGATGCACATTGTGTTTAATATCGTCACCCGCACCCTGCACGGCGCCATCGCCTGCGAGAGTGCGCCGGGACAGGGGACCGCTTTTTGCATCACCATGCCCGTTTGAGAGGGGAAGCCTATGAACGATGCCGATGAAATCCTGTTCAAGGATGAGCCGCCGGAGCCGCCCCGAAGCCCTGAAGACCAGACGGCCGCTGCCGGCGAGCCGTGGAAGATTCTCATTGTCGACGACGAGGCCGATGTGCATTCGGTCACCACCTTCATGATTAGGGGATTGGATTATCTGGGGCGCAGATTCCAATTTTTTCATGCCTACAGCGGCGGGGAGGCGCGTCGGATCCTGGCCGAACAGCAGGATCTGGCCGTGGTCCTGCTTGATGTGGTCATGGAGAGCGATGACAGCGGCCTGCAGCTGGTCCATTTCATCCGGGAGGAATTGAAAAACCGCAGCGTGCGCATCGTTCTCCGCACCGGCCAGCCGGGAAAGGCGCCAGCCGCCAAGGTGATCCTCGAGTACGACATCAACGACTACAAGGAAAAGACCGAGCTGACCCTCGACAAGATGCTGGTCACGGTCATCTCGGCCCTGCGCAGCTATCATTTCATCACCACCATCGAAAACAACCGCCTGGGGTTGAAAAAGATCATCGAAGCCTCGGCAGACATCTTTGAACGCCAGTCCCTGCAAAAGCTTGGCAGCGGCGTGCTCAGCCAGTTGACCTCCATCCTCCGGCTGCACGACGATGCCCTGGGCAAAGGCGCTTCCGGCCTCACCGCCTCGGGCGCCAATGGGCAGTCGGTGGTGCTGGCGGCCACCGGCCAGTTCTGCCGATACGTGAATCGACCGGTGGGCGAAATCGATACCGAACTGATGAACACGACCCTGCGACTCGCGCAGTCCCAGCGCCATGGCTTTTACTGCCAGGACGGCAAGTGCGCCTGGTACTTCAAGAGCCAGACCGGCTCGGAGAATTTTCTCTATTTTGAAATCGACAAGGAGCTGGACGAAAACGACCACGACTTGCTGGAGCTGTTTTTCACCAATGTGTCCCTGGCTTTTGACAACCTCTTCCTCAACAAGGGGATCGAGGACACCCAGAAGGAAATTATTTTCCAGATCGCCGAAACCATGGAGTGCCGTTCGGCCGAAACCGGCAGCCACGTCCGCCGGGTGGCCGAATATGCGTATCTGCTGGCCTTGAAATCCGGCCTGGGTGAAGAGGAGGCCGAGATGCTCAAGCTGGCCTCCACTCCGCACGACTTGGGCAAGATCGGCATTCCCGACTCGATCCTCAACAAACCGGGGCCGCTCACCCCGGAAGAATACTCGATCATCAAGACCCATGTCTATCGCGGCCACGACCTGCTGATCAACTCATCCAGTCCGATTGTCAGGGCGGCGGCCCGCATCGTTTTGCAGCATCACGAACGGTGGGACGGGCAGGGCTACCCCCAGGGGCTGAAGGGCGAAGAGATCCATATCCACGGCCGGATCATCAGTGTGGCCGATGTGCTCGACGCCCTGTCCAACCGGCGGGTCTACCACGAGGCGTGGTCCTGGGAGGAAGTTTTTGTCCATTTTCGCGAACAGCGGGGCAAGCACTTCGATCCGCAGCTGGTGGATATCCTTTTGGATCACCAGGAGGAGTTCAAGGCGATCTGGTCGCGCTACAACGCCGTGGGGATGCAATTTCCCTGAGCGTCCTTCGAAAGGGAAAGGTGGCGAACGTTTGCTTTTTGTTGAATTTTTTCACCTATTCAGAGTATGAAAAAGAGCTGTGTGTCAGCCCATGCATTACTACCCCATAATCAGCGACAGAGGAGCGGACGGAATGGGAAAAATCGGCAGAAATCACCCCTGCCCCTGCGGTTCGGGAAAAAAATACAAACACTGCTGTCTGCCCGCCACGCAGGCGGGGGCGGCCGGCAGCCCCACCAATCAGATGAAGATATCGCTGATGGCGGCGATCGAAAGGATCCAGGCATTGGCGGCGGACAAGAAGGCTGCGTTCCATGAACTGGGCGTGTTCCTGTTCTACAGCGATCAGGAAGGAGACGCCTGGCTGCTGGAGATCACCGAGTCCGATGCGGTGCAACTTGCCCGTGGCGGCGCACGGCTGGAGGTGCCCATCGACGAGAATCCGGAGACCATCGAGATCAACTTCAGCCATACGTTTGCCTTCCGCGATCGCCAACTGGTTCTCACCGCCTATGCCGACAAGGCCGAAACCCAGCTGGAGCGGGCGCCCGGCCAGCAGATCCACGCCGCCATCCGTAGGCTGTACAAGCGGTATCCCAAGGAAATGCTTGAACGGATGCACGTGGAGCCCGAGCACGGCGCCGGGGCGTAACCTCCCACATGGCACTCCGGTACCGATGGTATCGCCTCCTCCCCGTGACCCTGGTCATGGGGGGGATTTTTTATCTTTCCCACCAAACGGGCGACAGCCTCGCCCTGCCTGACATCGTCAATATCGATAAATTCTTACACTGTCTGGTTTACACGGTGCTGGGAGTGTCCTTTCTCTATGCCTTGCCGCCGTCCTGGCGGCATCGGCATCCCTTGTTGGCCGCTTGTGCCACGGTCCTGTTCTGTTTTGGGTACGGCATTTCCGATGAAATGCACCAATTCTTTGTTCCAGGAAGGTTTGTCAGCGCGGGGGATTTGCTTGCCGATGCCCTAGGCGGCCTGTTGGCGGCGATGAGCGAGAAAGGGCGGAAAGAGTTGGTGATTTTTTTTAAAAAAAACAAATATTTAATTAAAATATAGCTAACCTGGCATAACCGGTCAATTCTTAAAAAAACATGATACGTGTGCGACCGTTTTTTGTTGTTTCCGAATTCAATTGACTTTTTTGGCACTATTTGAGGAACTGTCAGTTCGGAATTTTTGTTTTTCCGGAATTTAGGACGAATAGGCGGAATTTTTAAATATTGTTTTTTGGTTTCAAACGGTTGGCCTGTTTGTCGAGATGGTGTGAGTGGATGATGTATCTGCAAAAATCGAGGTTGTTCCATTTTTTATTTAATAAAATCAATATATTGAAGTCCTGGGTAGATTCCTTGATTTTTCCTGTTCCCCTGTATCAGAGGGAACAAGGCTGACGAAAGCGATAGAAAGAAAGTTGAGCCTTTGATATCCTGTTTTTTGCTAAAATTCTTTTGTTATCATTTGGTTATTATTTTGTTGGAATGTCGAGCTAAGTGGAAACACTCTATTTCTTTTTCGGGATCGAATTTTGCATAAATACAAGAAAATCCGTTGCCAGCTCAGTGTGAGGATAAGAAGAAGGAGCGGATATCAGAATATACAGGAGGACAACATGAAGAAGCGTTTATTGACGGTATGGGCGACCGGCTTGTTTGTGCTGGCAGCATCAAGTGGTGCGCAAGCCCTCACCATTAATAGTGGCGCCATAGAGGTAGGATCTATCGATACGTTGCTGACCAGTACGATATCGCCCAATAGTGGAGAAGAAGCAGAAGTGAATTGGGTCAATGGTGTTCTTGGCACAACGTACACAGTGGCCAATTATTTCAAAGACGATTTTGATTGGGATGATCCAGGGTTTGTAAACCCTTGGAAGACGGTTGACGGAAGCAACAACGATGGGTGGGCGTATGACCTTTTGAGCGATGGTGGCTATTTTCTCATCAAAACGGGCAACTTCAAGGTGGTTGACTCAACGGGAAAGGAGGTTCAAGGGGTAACGCTCCCCGATACCTTTCTTTATCAAAACGATCCCAGCGAGGATTGGGCAGTTGTATCCCTTTCAGGAATCGCACTTCATTTGAATACCTATTTGGCCCAAAATTATTCTGGCCAATATTCCGTGGCAGCTTTTGACTTGACGAAATTAAGCCACCTTGGTGAATTCAATAATCCCATCCCCGAGCCGGCCACCATGCTGCTCTTCGGTACCGGCATCGCCGGCTTGGCAGCCGTTGCCCGGCGAAGAAAGAACTGAGACAAAACAAGTTCCTTGATAATGGACAAAAAGCAGGGCAGCTCGGCCCTGCTTTTTTTTTTTGCGTCGTGGATAAACCTTGGTGGTTGCTTTTTCTTCCCGCTCCCAGTAAGTCCTGGAATCAGGGGAAGGGGTGAGGGGACCGCTCTTCACCTTCAGGGGCATTGGCCGACAGCGGGCGGCCTGCGCCCGCTTGTGCCGCTCTTTTCCGCACGCAGCTGCCATGCCGTTCCTTGAACTGGACAGTCAATATCGCCTTCATTACCAGATCATTGACGGTCGGTCTGACCGTCCGTGGTTGCTCTTCCTTCACGAAGGATTGGGTTCCGTTGATCAGTGGCAGGACTTTCCCGATCAACTGTGCGAGCGCACCGGCTGTCCAGGGTTGCTCTATGATCGGCTCGGCTACGGCCAATCGTCGCCGCTTCAACGCAGTAGAACCATCCACTATCTGCATGCCTACGCCCTGCAGGAACTGCCACGGGTGATCGAAGCCCTGATCCCTGGCCAGCCCTTCCTCCTCATCGGTCATTCCGATGGCGGCAGCATCAGCCTCATTTTCGGCGCGGAACGGCCATCCTTGCTCAAAGGCATGATCACGCTCTCGGCTCACGTTTTTGTCGAGCAGGTCAGTCTGGATGGCATCCAGCAGGCCCGGGAGGCGTTTACCCAAGGAAAATTGACGTCGGGACTTGCGCGATATCACGGTGACAAGAGCGAGACAATGTTCCAGGCCTGGGCGGAAACCTGGACCAGTCCCTGGTTCCGATCCTGGAACATCGAATATCTGCTCCCCGCCATCGAGGCGCCGCTCCTGGTGCTTCAGGGCCGCGACGATCAGTACGGCACCCGCGCCCAGGTCGATGCCATTGTCGATCAATCTGGCGGTCCGGCCACCCCCTTGTTGCTGGAGGGGTGCGCGCATGCCCCTCATCTCGAGTTTCCCGAATTGGCCCTGGACTTGATGTCCTGTTTTGTCAACCGTGTACAGACCATCGGCTGAACGAGAATCCGAAGGACAGGGCGCGCAGTTGTTTTTCCTCCTTGCTTATTTGCCTTCCGTCAGCAACTTGGCCATCTCCTTGGCGAAATAGGTGAGGATAATATCCGCGCCCGCCCGGCGGATGGCGATCAGGCTTTCGGCCATGACCCGTTCGCCGTCGATCCAGCCTTTTTCGGCAGCGGCCTTGATCATCGCGTATTCGCCGCTCACCTGATAGGCGGCCACCGGCAGGTCGAATTCGTCGTGCAATCGGCTGATGATGTCCAGATAGGCCAGGGCCGGCTTGACCATGAGAATGTCCGCGCCCTCCTCGACATCGAGGGTGGCCTCGCGCAGGGCCTCCTTGCTGTTGGCCGGGTCCATCTGGTAGGAGCGGCGGTCGCCGAATTGGGGGGCGCACTCGGCGGCATCGCGGAAGGGGCCGTAAAAGGCGGAAGCGTATTTGACCGCATAGGACATGATCGGCACCATGTGAAAGGAATTCTCGTCAAGCGCGGTGCGGATCTCGCTCACCCGGCCATCCATCATGTCCGAGGGCGCGACCATGTCGGCGCCGGCTTGGGCATGGGACAGCGCGGTCTTGGCCAGCAGTTCCAGGGTGGCGTCGTTGTCGACCTCGTGACCGGCCAGGCAGCCGCAGTGGCCGTGATCGGTGTATTCGCACAGGCAGACATCGGTGACCACGGTCATCTCCGGAACCTTGTGCTTCAATTCGCGGATGGCCTGCTGGATGATGCCGTTTTTCGCATAGGCCCCAGACCCCAGGCCATCCTTCTTTTCCGGCAGGCCAAAAAGAATGACCGAGCGGACCCCCAGGGCCAAGCAGTCCTTGGCCTCCTTGGCCAATTGGTCCACTGACAGGCGGAACACGCCGGGCATGGAGGCCACTTCCTGGCGGAGCCCCTTGCCGGGAAGGACAAAGAGCGGATAGATCATCTGCTCCGGGACGAGCCGGGTTTCACGGATCATGGCGCGAAAAGTTTCGGTGCGGCGCATTCTACGCGGGCGGAATTCAGGAAAAACCATGGGATACCTCGTGGTGAAATAAGGGTTGAGAAACGGGTCTGGTGCAACGAGAAGGAAGAACGTCGTGCGGTGCGTCTTGTCCGGTTCGGCTGGCGAGGGCCCGGTTGTGACGGGTGGCAGGCGAGCGGGACGCGGCCCTACTTGACCGCAATGCCCAAGGCCTTCACTTTTTTGTGCAGATGACTGCGTTCCATGCCGATCTGTTCGGCGGTTTTGGAAATGTTGCCGTCATTTTCCTCGATCTTGGCCGACAGGTAATCGGTTTCAAACCGGCGGCGCGCGTCCTTGAAGGAGAGGTGACGGTACATCGGATCAACAGGCTGTGCCGGCGGTGGATGCAGCGGCACGTTGCCGAGGAAAAGCGCCACGTCCTCCGCTCCGATTTCCTCGCCCGGGGTCATGATCACCAGCCGCTCCACCAGGTTGCGCAATTCGCGAACATTGCCCGGCCAGTGATGGCGTTGCAGCATGTCGAGGGCATCGGCGGAAAAGTGCCGCCATCCGATACCCTTATGACTGAACTGCTTGACGAATTCGGCCACCAGCAACGGGATGTCCTCCCGGCGTTCGGCTAGATCGGGCACGACAAGCGGGACCACGTTCAGCCGATAGAACAGGTCGGCCCGAAAGTGACCCTGCTCGATCTCTTCTTCCAGATTCTTGTTGGTGGCCGCCAGAACGCGGACATCGACCTCGATGGTCCGAGAACCGCCCACCCTCTCGAACTTCTGTTCTTGAAGAATACGCAGCACCTTGGCCTGGCTTTTCTGGCTCATGTCACCGATCTCGTCGAGAAAAAGGGTCGAGCCGTTGGCTTGGTCGAATTTGCCCTTTTTGTTTTCCGTGGCTCCGGTGAAGGCGCCCTTGACATGGCCGAACAGTTCGGATTCGATCAACTCTTCCGGGATGGCGGCGCAGTTGACCGCCACCATCGGGTGTTTGCTCCGCAGCGAATGGCGATGGATGGTCTGGGCCACCAGCTCCTTGCCGGTACCGTGTCCGCCCCGGATCAAGACCCAGGCGTCGGTGGGCGCAACCCGTTCAATCTGCTGCCGCAGGTGCGCCATCAGCGGACTGTTGCCGATCAGATGGGCAACTGCCGGTCCGTTTTCGCGCAGCAACTGGTTGTCCCGTTCCAATTGCGCCAACTGCAGCCCCTTTTTGATCGAGAGGATGGTCTTGTCATAGGAGAGGGGTTTTTCGATGAAATCGAACGCGCCGTTGCGCGTCGCCTGCACTGCGGTTTCGATGGTGCCGTGTCCGGAAATCATGATCACCGGCAGGCTGAACCGCTGCTTGATCAGCCGCAGCGCCTCGAGCCCATCCATGCCCGGCATCCAGATGTCGAGGAGAATCAAGCTGATATTTTTTTCGTCCAGCACCTGCAGCCCCTCTTCGGCGGAGGCGGCGGTCAGGGGGACGAATCCTTCGTCAACGAGAATGCCGGCAAGACTTTCGCGAATGGCGGCTTCGTCGTCAATGATGAGAATGGTGTCGGGCATCGGGACGTACTGAGGGCAAGGAACAATCGGAAAAATGGCGAACCGTGGAGGGCGAGCTGGCAAACATGGGCATCATATCAGGTATCCAGCGGCAGCTCAACCGCAAACACCGCCCCTGTCGGAGTGTTGTCGTAAACGCGAATGGAGCCGCCGTGCTCGCTGACAATGGTGTGGGCGATGGCCAGCCCCAGTCCGGTGCCGGATTTGCGAGTGGAAAAATAAGGCTCGAAGATACGGAGCTTGACCTCGTCGCTGATCCCTGGGCCGGTATCGGCCACCTCCAAGCGGACGGTCGCGCCGTTCCCGCCTGGGCCGAGGGTGACCGCAATGTTGCCGCCGCCGGCGAGCACCGATACCGCGTTGTCGAGCAGATTGATGAGCACCCGCTTGATCTGTACCGCATCAAAGAGGAATTCGGGCAGGGCGGGGTCGGCATGGCAGGTGATGGTCAATTGTTTGTGCGCTTCCTGGTAGAGCACGACCACTTCCTGGACCAGGAGGCCGAGATTTTTGCGTTCCTTGTGCAGCTGCGGCATGCGGGCGAAGTCGGAAAACTCGCTCACCAGGTTTTTGATTTCATCCACCTGGTTAATGATGGTGGCGGTGCATTGATCGAAAATGGCCCGGTTTTCGCCGATGGTGTCCAGGTAGCGTTTACGCAGCCGCTGGGCCGACAGCTGAATCGGGGTCAGCGGATTCTTGATCTCATGGGCAATGCGGCGGGCCACTTCCTGCCAGGCGGCGAGCCGCTGCGCCTTTTCCAGGTTGGTCAGGTTGTCGAAGACGATGACAAAGCCGATGGGGTGCTGCCAGTCGTCGAGCATCCGGGTCACGTTGACCTGGAGGGAAAGGGTCTCGCCGCGCCGGATGGTCACCCGCAGGTGGCGTTCGATGGTCGCCTTGCCCGTCTCAAGCAGCTCCCTGAGAAAGCTCTCGACGATCAGGGCGTGCTGCTTCGGCAAGGCGGCGTGGAAGTCCTTGCCGAGAAACGTGGCCGGGCGAATGGCCAACAGTTTCTCGGCAAAACGGTTGATGGTGGTGATGCGGTTGTTCTCGTCTAGGGCAATCACCCCGGCGGCAACATTTTCGAGAATGGTTTCCAGATAGCGGCGGCGCTGTTCCGAAACCTCGTTACTGTCCTGCAAGGCCCGGTGGGTCCGGGCCAGTTGCTGGTTGGAGGCGAGGATTTCGGCGGTCATGGAATTGAACGAATCGACCAGCATCCCCATCTCGTCGTCCGCCTCTTTTTCGACGATGAAATCCATGTCGCCGTCCGCCACCCGTTTGGTGGCCTCGGCCAGTTTGTTGATCGGGCCGGTGAGACTGCGGGCGATGTAGAAACCGAACCAGATGGCGCCGAACACAATCAGCAGGGTGATGATCAGCAGCATGATGATCAGGCTGAACTTGATCGGTGCCTTGAGCATGATCATCTGCTGGTAGCCGGTAATGCCGTCGGAAATGGATTGCATGGTTTCCAGCTGAGCCGAGGGCAACAGCAGGGTGGTGATCAGAAACCAGGTTTGCGGCGTGCCCACCGTGACTTGTACCGGAACAATTGCCTGGATCAGTTCACCAATGGTGGTGCGGCGGCTGACCAGTTCGGTCCGGTCGGTGTTGGCGGTCAGTCGCAGGGCTTCCGAGGGCAGAGTCGGCGAGGCAATGGATGCCAGGCGCGGTCCCTTGACGGAAACAACAGGCCTGCGCTGGCTGTCGAGGAGGAGGAGGCTGTCCGGCGCGCCAGGCAGATCGATTTCCAGGGTCTGGGCAAAAAAACGTTTGAGCGTGGCCGGATTGTCCAGCGGCAGGGTGCCGCTCTCCAGGAGGGACGCCAATTGCCGGCCGGTATACTCGGCTTTTTCTTCGGTATCGTGCAGGATCGACTGCGCCAGCTTCAGGGAGGATTGGAGGGATTCCTCGACCCGGGCGTTGAACCAGTAATCCATGGACGTCGAGACAAAGCGCAGGGCCACGAGAAATAAAATCGCGGTCGGTACCAGGGAGAGGGAAACAAAGCAAATGACCAGCCGGGTGCGGAGCCGCGATCCGAGCAGATGCTGTTTGCGCTCAAAAACCAGTTCCACCAGGTTGCGCAGCACCAGGTAGAGCATGAGCAACAGCAGCAGCCCGTTGATGTTGATCAGGGCAAAGATGAGGATGGTGCTGGAAATGGGCAGGGAAAAATCGCCGCTGAGCAGTCCGCGCTGGACGGAACCCAGCACCGGGATCAGGAGAAGGCAGAAGGCGATGACGATCCGGACCAGCCGCTGTTTCTTTTTCTTCTGTTCCGCGGTGAGCATGCAGTGAGGGAGCGGGGTCAGTATCTGAACTCGATGGTCCGCCAGTCGGTTTCGAAATCCCAGAGGGAGGAGAAGGGCAGAATCCGGTGCATGCCAAGGGGCAGGGATCCCTTTTTGAGGGTGACCTTGAAATGAATGGCATAGGGTGCATCGGGGATCAGCTGTGAAAGAGCGATCACCTTGACGCCGTTGAGTTCGGCCGTCAACCGTTTGGCCTCGTCGAGATCCGTGGTGGTCACCGCCTTTCCTTCCTGGTCGGAAAAAGTGATCCGATATTCTTGCCGCTCGGCATCGAAGCTCAGCGTATGGGTGACCGAGGATTCGACCAGCGAGGTGTTCAGCCAGTTACCGCTGGTCTTGATCAGTTCCAGTTGATAAGTGAAGACAACGGGAATGCCGCTTTTCACCCCTTCGATCATTTCCTGGGTAAAACCGTTTTTCACCGTGGCAAAGAGCAACAGGTCGACATCCGAGGTGGTGACAATGATGTCCTTGATCTCGGGCGTGACCTCGTCGGCGGCAGTCAGCAGGCTGGAAGGCAGGAGCAGCAACAAACCGCAGAGCAAGGCTATGTGCAAGTGTAATCGTTTCATTATATGGTCAAGAGAACGCGACGGGCGCGCTCTGGAGGTGGAACGGCTAAAAATATACCCTGAGCATATACCTGATCACCGGCCTTTTGTCCATGACAAGAGACCGGGTGAAGAGGGACAAGTTGTTGCTCTTGAATGATTTACGGGGTGCGGAGGGCGCCGTTGCCGCTCGATGGGCCGGAGTGGACGGGACCGGAACCTCTTTCCCTGGAAAGGCGGCGATCAGGTGGACCGGTTACCATTCGATCCGCAGCAGATTGTCCAGCGGTCGCACCCGGGCAAGCCGGATCCGGACAATGTCGCCGGGTTCGACCGGAAACGCCGGATTGGGCGGCAGGTCGACGTCGAACAGGCAGTCGCAGAGCAGTAGATTGACCCGTTTCGCTCCCTGGCCAACCACCAGGGCGTTGATCCGTTGACCTTCCTTGGGTTCGAGATAGCGAAGAATCCAATACCGATGGCGTTGCTGCCGGATGGCATTGGCGCGACCGAGCTTCTGCTGGATGATGCCGGCAAAGGTCTTGCATTCCTCGCTTGAAAAAAGAATGCCGCGGCCATGGATCATGTGGCAGAGTTGGTGCTGCATGGCCAGATCGAGAAAGCGACGGATCGGCGAGGTGATGGTGGTATAGCTGTTGAGGCCGAGACCGCTGTGGGGCTTGGGGTGGGCGGTCAGCTCGCCCCGGGCGAGAAAGCGGCGCTGATGGGCAATGTCGGCCAGGTTGTTCTGCACGCCGGAGATGATTCGGCGGCGCGGCGGCGGCTGCGAGCGGAACAGGCCCGGAGCTTCCCGCGCCGCCATGTAGGAGGCGGCCAGGCTGTTGGCCAGGATCATCAGCTCGGAGATCAGGTTGCGCGCCGGCGTGTCCACCGGTGACAGATAGACCTGAATGTGCTCCCGGTCGCGGATATCGATGTTGACATCAGGCAGGGACAGCAGCAACGCCCCCTTGTCGACCCGCTGTTGGCGGAGTTGCTGACGGACAACGTTCAGGGCCGCCAAGTCGGGATCGCGCTCGATCAACTGATCCGCCTCGCGGTAGCTCAACTGGCGTTTGACCTCGATCACCGCCGGCACGATGGAGGAGTGAACGATTTCGCCCGTCGCGGTCAAGGTGACGAGAAAACTGATGGTCGGCCGAATCTTGCCCTGAATCAGGCTGCACAGATCGAGCGACAGCTCCTGGGGCAACATGGGAATGTGGCCTTCGGGGAAATAGATCGAGGTCGAGCGCTCCCTGGCTTCGGCGAAGAGCGGACTCTTGGGGGGCACATAGTAGCTGACATCGGTGATGTGGATGCCAACCTCGACGTGGCCATCGTCCTTGCGGACAATATGGACCGCATCGTCGAAATCGCGGGTGGAGGCGCCGTCGATGGTCAGGGTGTCGAGGGCTCGCAAATCCCTGCGTTTGGCGTCGGCAAGCAGTTCCTCGAGGGTGGCCTCGCGAAGGGATTGGCTGAGCTGCAGGCAAGGTTCGGGAAACTCGATCGGCTGGTCGGAGCGAAGCAGGGCCAGGTTCTCGTCCGCATCCCAAACTCCCGCCTTGACCAGCAACGCATGACCGCTGTGCGGCGCGGTGAAGCCGGCTTTTTTCAGAACCAGGCGGCAGAACTCATCCTCGGCGCATTCGCTGCCCTGCAGCACCCATTGCGCCAGCCAGTGCAGACAGCGCTCGCGTTCAGGCCACTCATCCTCGACACTCGCTTCCCCTCGCATGATTTTTTGCAGACCGATGGCCGCCTGGTCGAGGAGTCGCGCTTTTTCCGCTTCCCGCTGCCGTTGCAGACGCATCTGTTCGACCTGCTCCGCGCTGTGGGTCGTGATCAGGCCGTTTTTGAATTTGAAGAACAGAGAATCGGCGAAGACCGCCCGGAGAAAGGCGGCGCGTTGATCGTCGGTGGCGCGGTCGCCGAAAAAAAGTTCGGCAAGGAAGTCGGGCTGAAACTCGTTATCCGCCTCCTCATTGACAATCTGCCACAATTCCTCCAGACGGATGGTGTCGGCCAGCGCCGCCCGGTCGGTGGCGCGCTGTTGGAGGAGCGCGGTGAGTGCCTCCCTGCTGGGCGGCTGCGGACAGGGTTGCCGGGAGGCGATCAGCACCCGCGATTCCGGCAGATGGAGTTCTCGTCCGTTCTGGCTGAGCAGATGAATCTTTCTGTCGGCAAGGCCGGTGACGTACCCGCAGAAAAATCTGCCAGCGTCGATGAATTCAATAAGGCTGCCGGGGGAGATCATCGGTATAACACGTTGCGAAGTTCGAGGGTCATGGTAAGCTACAACCGATAGCAGGATTCCACCTCTTTGTCATTATTTTCTTCGGGGATTTTTCCCGCACGCTTCCAACAAGGACACAGACCATTGACCACCACGCCTCATCGTTCCGGTGTAGCGGCCATCATCGGCCCGCCCAATGCCGGCAAATCGACCCTGCTGAACCATCTCCTGGGGCAGAAGATCGCCATTGTCACCCCCAAGCCGCAGACCACCCGCAACCGGATCATGGGTATTGTCACCGGGACGTCCTATCAGATGATTCTTCTTGATACGCCGGGACTGCATGCGGCACGGGAGGAAATGAACCGGCAGATGGTGCGAGTGGCGTTGGAGAGCCTGGCCGAGGCCGATGTGATTCTCTTCCTGGTCGATGGCGCCGACTGGGCGGAAAAAAAGCGGGAGCAGCGGGCCGAGGAGTTTCAGGGCTATTTGGAAAAAATGACCTGCCCGGTGGTGCTGGCGCTCAACAAGGTGGATCTGCTGCCGTCGGCGCAGCTGCTGCCGGTCATGGACTGGTACCGTAGGCTCTACCCCTTTGCCGCCATGGTGCCGATCTCGGCGTTGCGGGGCACGGGAATCGACACCCTGACCGACGAGTTGGTGGCCCGTTTGCCGGTTGGACCCCAGTATTATCCGGAGGATATCCCCACCGATGCCAGCGAGCGGTTCATCGCCGCCGAAATCATCCGGGAAAAGATCTTTCTGCTCACCCGTGATGAGGTGCCCTATTCGACCGCAGTGATCATCGATAGTTTCGAGGAAGGCGAGCCGGTGGTCATTCAGGCGACCATCCTGGTGGAGCGCAGTTCGCAGAAGGGCATTCTGGTCGGGCAGAAGGGCAGTATGTTGGCGGCGATCCGCAAAAGCGCCACCCGGGAGATCGAGCAGCTGCTCGGTTGCCGGGTGCGGCTGCATCTGTGGATCAAGGTGAGGAAAAATTGGACCGGCAATCCCGCCATTCTTAGGGAACTGGGGCTTGGGTGAGAGACCCAACGGCTCGTCTTGGCGCCGCTTGGTCGGGCGTCCAGCGTACCGAGGCCGTGCTCATGCTTTTTTCTCGATTAGCGCTGGTCGGTGAGATTGAGGCTTTTGAGAATGATCAAGGCGGTGCGCAGTTGGTTGTCCTGTTCTAATCGTTGTGCAATCTGTTTGATATCGTTGATTTTCTTGAAACTTTCTTCCTGGTCCTCCACGGCTTCCTCGTTTTTGCCCGGGGGGGGAGAAGGTTGGGCGGCTTCATTTTCCAGGTGACGGGGCAGATCCTTTTCCCGCGTGGTGACAGGGGAAGACAGCGGTGCGTCCTTGGTTTCGTTTGTGGTGAGCGGCACCACCATGTCGGGTTTGATGCCGGTGGCCTGGATTGAATCACCGCTGGGGGTGTAGTATTTGGCGGTCGTCAGGCGAAGACCGGCGCCGTCGGGCAACGGCAGGATGGTTTGGACCGACCCCTTGCCAAAGGTGGTGGTGCCAAGAATAATTGCCCGTTTATGATCCTGGAGCGCGCCGGCGACGATTTCCGAGCCGCTGGCGCTGCCGCCGTTGACCAGGACCACCATGGGAAAATCACTGTGGCTGTCGTCCGGATGAGCCTCAAAAACCATCTGCTCCTCCTTGTTTCTGCCCTTGGTGGAGACAATGACCCCCTTGTCGAGGAAAATGTCGGCGATCTTGACCGCCTGGTCAAGCAGTCCACCCGGATTGTTGCGCAGGTCGAGAATCAATCCCCGCAGGGCAGATTTTTTCTTGAGGTCTTTGAGGGCGCTACGCACATCCTTGGTGGTGGATGCCTGAAAATTGGAAATGCGGATATAGGCAAACCCCGTATCCAATTCCATGGACTTCACCGAAAACAAGGGGATAGCTTCCCGAATCAGGGTATAATCCCGGGGCTCCCTCCATTCTTGACGATGGATGGTGATGGTCACCGATGTGCCCTTTTCACCCCGCAATTTCTTGACCGCCTCCAACAGGGTCATGGTCTTGGTCAGTTCGCCGTCAATCCGCACGATCTGATCGCCGGACCGGATGCCCTGCCGGTCCGCGGGCGTTCCCTCGATCGGGGCGACTGCGGTGAGGATGCCGTCACGGATGGAAATCTCGATGCCGATGCCGGTGAAACTGCCTGATGTTTCTTCTTCCAGGTCCTTGAAATCCTCCGCTGTCATATAGGCGGAATGGGGGTCGAGCGACCCCAGCATACCGTTGATCGCACCGGTGATCACCTTGCCTGAATCCACCTCCTCGACATAGTACTGTTGGATCAAGGTCAGTACATTGGCAAAGGTTTCCAGGTCTCTGTACAGGTCTCGCTCCTGTTTGCCCTCGTCGGCGCGGACAGGGGTGGTCAAGAAACACAGGAAGGTGATCAGCAGGACAATCGGGTGTTTCATGTGGTCATCACTAACCGGGAAGAGAAGAGAAAAAAGCCCCAAGAAGACGGAAAGCAGTCAACGCGACGAATTGGATCGCGGTGAACGGGAATGGATTGAAGCTTACTTGTTTCCACAACTTAACGGGATTTCAAAGGCGAGGCAACGGATATTCGCCATGGGCCGGAAAATCCCGTTTGCCGAAGACCATCAAGGCTGGGCGAGGGATCCGGGCTTGAGCCAGAGGAGGGGATCCTCGGCCACGGCATCGTGGCGGATCTCAAAATACAGGCCGCTGCCGAACAGCGTGTCGGTGCTGCCGGTGGTACCGATGATCTGTCCTTGCGTGATCGGATCGCCTTGGCGTACCCGGATCGCGTCAAGTCGCGCGTAGACGGTGAAGTATTGCCCCTCGTGGTCGATGATGATCATCTTTCCGTATCCACGCATGGTATCGGCAAAGAGTACCGTTCCCTCATAGACGGCGTAGACCTCGGTCCGTTCGCCGGTGGCGATGGAGATACCGTTGGCGAACGTCATGTCGCCGTCGCTGGCGGAACTGTCGCGGAAGCGGGAGACCACCTCGCCCCAGACCGGTGGCGACAGTTTTCCCTTGGTCAGTTGAAATCCCTGGCCCTTTTGCCCATTTGTCCTGGTGGTTGTCGCCAGGGTGGAGGCTAACCGGTTCTCCGCCTTCCGCATCTCTTTGAGCGCTTGTTCGTACAGGTCTTTCTGGGTCTGGACGCGCTGCAACATCCGTTGTTTTTCTTCGGCGGCCTGCTGGAGAGCCGCATTCTCCTTGTCGGCGTCGGCCAGGAAATTTTCCAGCACTCCTTTTTCCAGTTCGCTCGATTGCCGCGTCCGCTGCAGGGTGGTCAGGCTTTCCCGGTAAGTCTTGAACAGCGCCTGGTCGTAGGTGATCAGCGAATGAAAGCCATCCAGGGTCAGAAGCAGATCCGGCAAGGGCTTACCGGAAAAGGTAACGTTGAGAAAACCGGTTCTGCCCATGATGTAAAAGGCCTTGAGGCGTTTGAGCAGGTGCTGGCGCAGGGCTTCGTTGCTTTCCATGAGAGACGCCAGTTCCCGTTCCTTGGCGGCCAGCACCTGTTCTTGTTGACGGATTTTTTCTTTGAATTCATCGACCTTGCCCTTGTGGACCGCGATTTTTTCCTCCATCTGCTGGAGTTCGTCGAGCAGGGACCGCTCCTCTTGGGCACTTTGTTCGAGCATCAGTTCCTGTTGCTTGATGCCGAAGCGGAGTTTGCCGATGTTGAGGGCCTCTGCATGGCCGCGTTCGGCCGTCTCGGCGGGGCAAGGCGACGGTGCCAGCAAGCCGGCGAGCATGACCGCAACGGTCAGCAATAGGTTCAGGAGGCGTTTGCTCATAGTTGGAGAAATCGTCTGATGGCCGAGAAACTGCCGGCAGCGCAGAGAAGGGTGGCGGCGCCGACAATCAGGAGGACCACCGGCCAGGAAAAGAAGGTGAACGACAGCAGGCTGGTTGTCGCCGGCCCGGCAAACTGCAGTTTGATCCAATTGAACAGCAGGAGGAGGGCCGCCATGCCAAGGCCTCCGCCCAGCAATCCCTGCATGGCGCCTTCCAGGAGATAGGGCGTGCGGATATAGTTGTTGGTGGCACCCACCAGACGGAGCAGTTCCAACTCCTGCTGCCGCGCCACCAGGGTCAGGCGGATGGTGTGGGCCACCATGAAGGTGGTGGTCATGATCAGCAGTGATCCGGAGAGCAGGATGACCACCCGGATCAGTTGGACGAACGAATAGAAACGCTCAATCCATTCCTTGCCGTACTGGACCTTGAGCACGCCGGGCAATGTTTGCAGGTAGTCGGAAAAACGCTTGATCCGCGAGAGGCTGTCCAGGGATCGGATCGGATAGACCTCAATCGAAGGGGGCAGAAAATCGGTGGGGACGCCGGTCAGGATATCGCTGCTGTCGCCGAGCTGCCGTTCAAAGCGTTTGAAGGCCTGGAGGCTGTCGACGAATTCGATCCGTTCCACTTGGTCGAACTTGAGGATCTTGTCCCGGTACTCCTCCTGCATCGGAGGGGTCGGTTCCTCGTCGAGATAGACGATCAGCCGCAGGTCGTCGTCGAGCTCGCTGCCGATCTGCAGGGCATTGGCATAAATCAGATAGAAGAAGGAAAAGATCAGGACCGACAGGGAAACGGTGAACAGGGTCATGCATTGCGACTTCCAGGTCAGCAGCATGTTGCGGCAGGCATGGCGGAGCATAACAAGGAAAAAACGCATCGATCACACCTCGGAAACAGGGACGGAGCGTTCGTCGGATTCTGCATCTTCCGGCAATTCCGCATGCAGCGGAGAACGCAATCGGCCGCAATGGAGTTCAATCACCCGATGGTCGTTCTGTTGGTACAGGGATTGGTCATGGGTGGCAATGACAATGGTGGTGCCCTGACGGTTGAGTTGATGGAACAGGGCCATCACCCGAGCGGTGGTTTCGGCATCCAGGTTGCCGGTTGGTTCATCGGCCAGAATGATTTCCGGCGAGTTGGCGACGGCGCGGGCAATGGCAATCCGCTGCTGTTCGCCCCGCGACAGTTCTCCGGTTCGGGTGGCGTGCTTCCGGACCAGATCGAGCTGTTCGAGCAACTCCCGTGTTCGTTTTTCGATGAACGACCGGGAACGAAAAACAACCTCCATGGCAATGGCGATATTGTCGGCCACTGTCCGCTCCGGCAGCAGTTTGAAATCCTGGTAGGCCATGCCGATCTTGCGGCGGAGAAGATGGAGTTTGCGCGGCGGCAGTTTGGCGACATCGATGCCCGCCACATCGATCATCCCCTTGCTCGGTTTTTCCATCCGGCTGATCAGGCGCAACAAGGTGGTCTTGCCGGCGCCGCTCATGCCGGTGAGAAAAACAATTTCTCCCCTGCGGACCGTGAGCGAAACGTCGGTGATGGCCTGAACATCGGGGGGATAGATCTTGCTGACCTTGATCAGGTCAATCATGACATCGGGTGGAGAGGTGTCCGTGCTCATTGGTTCGCTGGTGCCATGAAAGAAAAGAGAGGTAAGGACTTGGGCTGCATGCCGCAAGGCAACGGTATCCTGCTGCTAGATGTTTTTATATTTAAAAGATTAATATTTTTAAGTCCATAGCTTTTTCTCTCCGGATGTGCAACCGAAGCATGCCCTGGCAACACGGCCTCCGGCATCGCGGTGACGGCGCAACACTATAAAATCGTTTACGATCACTGAACGACCCGGTTATAGTTGTCGCCATCCGGCTGCTCTGCAGCAATGCCGCTTCCCTTGCGTATACCGCAGCGACCACAAAAAGGAGACCTGAGTTGATGTGTTACAAGGCGGTCCTGTTTGATCTGGACGGAACCCTGCTCGATACCTTGGAGGACCTGGCCACGGCGGCCAACCGCGTTCTGGCCGTCCGCTCCCTGCCGGAGCATCCAGTGGCGGCCTATCGCTACTTTGTCGGCGATGGGGTCACGACCCTGGCAGAGCGGATCCTTCCCGAAGCCTTGCGTTCCCCGGCAATGATTGCGGAGACGGTCGAGGCTTTTCAGCGGGAATACGCCGCCAACTGGCATGATCGCACCGCCCCCTATCCCGGGATCGCGACCATGCTCGACCATTTGACGACCATCGGCATGCGGCTGTGCATTCTTTCCAACAAGCCCGACGGATTCACCCGGCTGTGCGTGGAACACCTATTGGCCGCATGGCGATTTGACCCACTTCTGGGACAGCGGCCCGACGTCCCCAAGAAACCCGATCCGGCCGCGGCACTGGAAATCGCCGCTTCCCTCGGCCTGGCGCCCGCGGAAGTGCTCTATGTGGGCGATACCGCCGTTGACATGCGCACCGCCCATGCCGCCGGCATGAACGCGGTAGGCGTGTTGTGGGGTTTTCGGGAAGCTGACGAATTGCTGGCCGCCGGCGCCTGGCGGCTGATCAGCGAACCAATGGAACTGCCGCCGCTGCTCGCCCACTCCTCCCTTCACACCCCAGGTTGATTGCCGTGCTTGCCTTTGATTCTTCCCTGTTCACCGCCTTGGCCCATCCGTGCATCGGCGCCTTTATTGGTTATCTGACCAACAAGATCGCCATCCGCATGCTGTTTCGCCCCCTGCAACCCTGGTATCTGTTTGGGGTCCAAGTGCCCATGACGCCCGGGGTCATCCCCGCCAAGCGCCATGCCCTGGCGGCAAATATCGGCGAAATGGTCGGCCGGCATCTCCTCACCAGCAAAGATATCGGCGCCGCCGTCTCGCAAGAGCCGTTTCAAGAACATCTCAAAGAATTGGTGGACCGCAAGATCAAGGAGATCTTCCAGCAAGACCTCGGTTCCCTTCAGGACGTCATCCCCCGCCGCTTCAAGGCCTATTTCAAGGTCGGGATCAAGACGCTGAAATACCAGCTGGGCGAAGGTCTCAACAGCTATCTGGCCAGTGACGACTTTGAGGAAAAATTGAGGGGAGCGATCGCCAGTCGTCTGGAAGCCTTGGCCGACCGGGAATTGAACGCCCTGCTCGACCCGCACGACCGGCGCGACATTTATCTGTTTATCGACGAGGTGCTGCGGGAGCTGTTGCAGAACGGCCGGACCGAGATCTGGCTGGGTGACTATCTGGCCGCCAGTGTACGGCAATCGGCCGCCCAGGGACGCACCCTCGGCGATCTGCTGCCGGAACAGCTGGTGCGTCTGCTCAAGGACTTCATCCACGACCATTGCGCCTCGATTTTGCGGGGAATGGGCGCGCAGGTGGCCGATCCGGTTCTTCGCGCCCAGTTGGTTGGGGGCATCGTGGCTGGGGTCGATCACTTTCTCGATGGACTCGGGCCGGTGGGCGCGATGGCCAAGGGCTTTCTCGAGATGGACACCCTGGAGCGCAAGGTGGGCGAGTATCTGGTCGACAAGGAGGAGGACTTGATCGCCTGGCTGCAAAATGCCGAGGTCCAGGAGCGGATGGCCATGGTGTTGGAGCAACAGGTTGACAGCCTGTTGCAGAAACCGCTCGCGGAACTGGTGGCCAGGGGCGACGGGCAACGATTGACGGCCATCTGCCATCAATGCGCGGCGCAGTTGCTGGGCGTTTTCAAAACCGAGGGCACCCAGACTGGCCTCAAGGCTCTGTTGCATGTCAGCCTGGAGGATCTGTTCGATGACGGGCGAAGGCCACTGGGCGATCTGGGGCAGCAGTTCTTTCCGGAGGACAATGGCGAGAAACTTCGCGAGGTGTTCATCCGGGAATGTGTCGCCCTCTGTCGATCGCACAAGAGCGCGCAATTGGCCAATACCATGCTCAAGTCGATGGTCGACAACCTGCTGGAGCGTCCGATCGGCAGACTGTACGACCTGGTCCCCCATGGAATCCGTCAGGGAATCAACGAATATGTGATTCTCCTTGCCAATCGCATGCTGCTCAAGGAGGTGCCCGGTCTGGTGGATTCCCTGAATATCCAGCGGATGGTCACTGAAAAAATCGACACCCTCGATTTGCTGCAACTCGAACGGCTGCTGCTGTCGATCATGGAGGAGCAGTTCAAATACATCAACCTGTTCGGGGCGCTCCTGGGTTTTTTCCTTGGCTTGATCAACCTGGTCTTGGTGGAATTTTTCTAACAGCATCGCACTGTGTCCGATCCTCCGGTACGGTCGTGAGGGATCGTTTTTTCGCGCGCACAAAAAAAGCCCCGCGCCTAATGGCGCAGGGCTTTTTTTAACGGTCCCCGGTTTCGTGAGCGATCAAGGGGTCATGGGGTGCAGTTCCACCCGCCGGTTTTTCTGCTTGCCCGCGGCGGTGGCGTTGTCGGCAATGGGATTTTCCTTGCCGTACCCCTTGGCGGTCAGCTGCGCGCGCGCGACCCCCTTGGTCTGCAAATAGTCGACCACGCTTTGGGCGCGTTGGGCACTCAGATCCAGATTTTTTTTCGGATCGCCGGCGGAATCGGTGTAGCCGGCCACCTCTACCCGCATCTGCGGGACGTGGGCGAGGGCAGCGGCGACGGTGTCCAGATTTTTGCGTGATTCCTGGGTGAAGACAGCGGTCCCCGAGGCGAAGTTCACCCCCTGGAGGATGATGCCTTTGCCAGCCGGGCATCCCAGGCCGTTAACGGGGCTGCCGGCAGGTGATCCGGGGCAGAGGTCTGCGGCGTCGGCGACGCCATCCTTGTCCTGATCGTCGGCTGCCGGCGTTGCGGCGGTTAGCGGGGCAACCGCCTCGGGTTGCGGCTGCGCCTTGAGCTGTTCCAGTTGTTTGCGCAACTCGGCGATGGTCGTTTGGCTGGCGGTGAGCGATTGCTGCAATCCGTCCTTTTCCGCCTGCAACGCCTGTGTTTTGCTCTCGGCGGCTTGAGCGTTTTCGGTCAGACTTTTTTTCATCTGCGCCGATGCCGCTTCCATCTGGGCGAGTTGATCACGCAGGGTGGCGATCTGCTGGTTGAGGGTGGGGACGAGATCCTGCTGCGCCTGTTTCTGGGCGGCGGCCAGTTGGTCTTCCAGGGCCTTGACCTTGCGGCTGTTTTCGCTCTGGGATGCACTCAGCTGCTGTACCGTTGCTTCGGCCTTTGCCGCCCGCTGCTCGGCCGCCTGCCTACCGGTCTGGGTTTCGGTCAGTTTGGCTTCCAGGGCGGCAATCTGCTGACCAGCCGCTGCCATTTCCTTGATTTTGGCCTCGGCCTGAGCCAAGGCAGCCGTCTTCTCATCAAGGGCCTTTTTCATGCCGTCAAGGTCTTGAACCTTTGCCTGGGCGGCGGCCAGCTGGCCGGTGAGGTCGGCCTTGATGCTCTCCAATTGTTTGACGGTGGTCTTGGTGGTATCAAACTGGGTGGTCAACTGGCTCAACTTACCCTGGAGGTTGGTCAACTCCTCACCCTGCTTGGCGGCTTTGGCCAGGGCAGCGGTTTTTTCCTCCACGGACTTGGTCAGTTCGGCGGTTTTGACGCGGAGGGCCGCCAACTGTTCCAACTCGGCCTTGGCTTTGCTCAAGGCTGCGGACTGCTCGTCAAAGGCGGTCTTGAGCGCCAGGAGATTTTTCTGATCCGCCTGCATGGCTGTCAGCCGACTGGCCAGACCGAGTTTCTCGTCGTTGAGCGCGGTCACCTTGGCGGCCAATTCCTTGAGCTGTGCCTGTGACCCCTTGAGCACGGTTTCCTTGTTATCGAGCTGTTGCTGTAGAGCCTCTTTGCTTTTCACTGTGGCGGCCAAGGTTTTTTCCGTTTCCGTCAAGGCGGCGCGAAGCGTTTTCTCTGCGGCTTCAAAAGTCGAAGCCTTCTGCTTGGCCTCGGCGGCCTCGGCCCTGGAGGCGTTCAATTCCTTGACCGTCGTGGTGTTCGTCTGATCAAGATCAGCCACCTGCTTGTCCAGGGCTGCAATCCGAGCGGCGGATTCCTGTTTGAGCCGCTCCAATTCCTTGCCTCGTTCATCCAGGAGGGCTTGCACCTTGGCCAGGGCCTGCGGGTGTGCCGCCACTTCCTGTTTAAGCGCTTGAATCGAGTCGAGCGCTTCGTTCAAAGCAGCGGTCTTTTCCTGGACGATCTTGCCCTGCGCCATTTTCTGCTCTTTAAGCAGAGCAATCTGCTGTTCCTTTTCGGTGATGGATTGCTGCAGGGCGTTGCTCTTGTCCTCGGCGGCTTTCTGCTGGGTCATGGCCACCTGCAACCGGTTGGCATTCTCCGCCAACTGGGTCTTGAGTTTGTCGGCCTCGCCGGTTTGCTCCTGGATCTGTTGCTGCAGGCTTTGAATCTGCGCCTCCTTGTCCTTGATGAACTGTTGCGCCTTGGCCGTATCGCCCTTGGCGGTTTCCAGTTGAGCCGTTGTTTCGGCCAGGTGGGTTTTCAGGCGGTCACCCTCGGCCTGCCGCTCCTGGAGCTGTTGCTGGGTGGTATGGAGAATACCTTCTTTTTCTTGGAGAAGTTGTTCCGCCTTTTTTCCGGAAGCTTGCAATTGGGCGATGGTTTCATTGAGGGCCGCCATGCCGGTTTTGGCTTGGGTCAACTCGCCGGCCAGTTGCTCCTTTTCGGCCGCGACCCCCTTCAGTGTAGTCATCTCGCCGTTTTGCTGTTCAATTTTCTGGCGCAGGCTCTGTACCAGAGATTCGTTTTCTCCAAGGACCTGCTGCTGTTTTGCGTGGTCGGTTTGCAGGGCATGCAAGGTCTGCTGCAGCTGGGCCAGGGCGTTTTTGGTGCCGGTCAACTCGGCGGCCAGCCGTTCCTTGTCGGCGGCCAGTGCTTTGAGCGCCTCGGCGTTCTTCTGCAACTCTTGCTTCATGGCGCTGACCTCCTCGCTTGCCTCCTTGGCTGTGGTTTGTTGCTCCAAGGTGGCCTTGCGGGTCAGCAGATTTTTCTGATCTTCCTGCATGGCCGCGAGCTGACTGGCCAAGCCGAGTTTTTCGTCATTGAGCGTGGTGACCTTCGCGGTCAGCTCATTGAGCTGATGCTGCAAAAGACCCTTGCTCTCCATGGCTGCGGTCAATGATTGTTCGGTCTTGGCCAAGGCGGCTCGAAGAGGTTCCTGCGCGGCTTCGAGCGCGGCGGCTTTTTTCTTGGCCTCGGCGGCCTCGGTTTTGTAGGTGTCCAGCTCTTTCACCGCCTGTTCCCGCTCGGCGAGTTGTTTGCCCAACTCTGCGATGCGTTCCGCTGAAGCCTGTTTGAGGTGCTCCAACTCCGCGTTGCGTTCATCGAGAAGTTGTTGCACCGTGGCCACGGCCTGGGGTTGGGCTGCCACTTCCTGTTTGAGCGAGCGGATGGAAAAGATCGACTCATTCAAGGCGGCCGTCTTTTCCTGGGCGATTTTTTCCTGCTCTTTCTTCTGCTCGGTCAGCAAGGCGATCTGTTGTTCTTTCTCGGTGATGGCCTGATCGAGGGCCTTGATCTTGTCCACGGCCTTTTTTTCTTCGGCTTGAGCAGAGTGCAGCCGGTTGGCATTGTCCACCAGCTGGGCCTTGAGGTTGTCAGCTTCACTGATTTGCGCCTGAATCTGTTGCTGCAGGCTCTGGACCTGCGCCTCCTTTTCCTTGATCAACTGCTGCCCCTTCTCCTGGTCAGCCTTGGCTGCCTCCAACAATGCGGTGGCTTGGGTCAACTGCGATTTCAGGCTGGTGTTCTCGTTGAGCTGATCCTGGATCCGCTGTTGCGCATCGCGCAATGCAGCTTCTTTGTCGCCGACCGCCTGCCGCAGTTCGGCCACGGCAGCCTTGGTGGCGGCGAGTTCGGCGTCCAGGCGCGACTTTTCGGTGTGCAGCTTTTTCAGCGCCTCATCCTTGGTCGCCGCATCCGCGTTGCCCGTTTCCGCCTCGGCCAACAGTTTGCGATAGTCGGCGGCAACCGTTGCCTGGGCATTGAGCAGTTCTTGAATCCGTTGATCCTTGGTGCCGATTGTCTCCTGCAGCTTCTGCAGTTCCTCTTCAAGGGACGGTTGCGGCTGCACGGTCAACCCGACTGGAGCCGATTCTGTCTCCTGTTTCTGATGGGGGACGGCCTGCTTGTCGCTGTGCTGCGCCTGCTGAACCGTGGCTGGGGCAGGGGTGGCTGCCTCGGGGCCCGATTCGGGGGGAGTTGTTTCCACGTGTGGAGCAACCGGTTGCGCGGCGGGCTGGCCGTGAGGCGCTGCTATCGGGGCAGGCTCCCGAGAAATCGAGGTTTCCTTAATCATCTTGCTGTTATAGTTGGCGAGTACGATGTATACCGCAACGCCGGCAAGGGACAGGAGGATCAGACGGATTTTCATGGTGTGTGTGCTGTGGTTGAGGTCAAAGAAGGGAAAAGGGACAGGGTTTCATGGACAAGGTTGGAGAATCAGGGTTGCCAGCGGCGGCAAGGTCAGGGACAAACTCTGCGCAAAGGTATGACTGGCCACGGGCTGGGCGATCAGATCGGTGCCGTTGGCAACACCGCTGCCGCCGTAAATGTGCAGATCGGAATTGATCAGCTCGCGGTACGGTCCAGCCGTGGGGACACCGATGCGGTAGTCGGTGCGCACCACCGGGGTGAAATTGCAGACAACCACGACAAAATCGTCGGCCTGCTTGGCATAACGGACAAAAGAGAAGACGGCGTTGTCGGAATCATTGGCATCGATCCATCGGAAACCGCTCCAGTCGAAATCGACCTCATGCAGGGCGGCGGTGTGCTGATAGACCAAGTTGAGATCGCGTACCAGCCGTTGCAGTCCCTGATGCCGGGGAGCGGTCAGGGCTTGCCATTCCAATCCGGTATCGTGGTTCCATTCCTGCCATTGACCGAACTCGCAGCCCATGAACAGCAGCTTCTTGCCCGAATACCCCCACATGAACCCGAAATAAGCGCGCAGGTTGGCGAACTTCTGCCACTCGTCGCCACTCATCTTGTTCAGCAGGGACCCCTTGCCATGGACCACCTCGTCGTGGCTGAGCGGCAGGACAAAATTTTCGTGGAAAGCATAGAGCATGCCAAAGGTCATCTGGTTGTGATGGAAGCGCCGGAACAGCGGATCCTTGGCCATGTAGCTCAGGGTGTCGTGCATCCAGCCCATGTTCCACTTGAGGCTGAAGCCAAGACCGCCGAGATAGGTGGGGCGGCTGACCATGGGCCAGGAGGTCGATTCCTCGGCAATGGTCAACACACCGGGAAAGATGCCGTGCACCACCTCGTTGACCTTGCGCAGGAAACTGATGGCCGCCAGATTTTCCCGGCCGCCGTATTCATTGGGAATCCATTGCCCCTCCTCGCGGGAATAGTCGAGATAGAGCATGGAGGCCACCGCATCGACCCGCAGACCGTCGATATGATATTTGTCGATCCAGAACAGGGCGTTGGAGATGAGAAAGGAGCGAACTTCGTTGCGGCTGTAGTTGAAAATCAGGGTACCCCAGTCCTGATGTTCGCCCTGCAGGGGATTGGCGTGGGCATAGAGTTGGGTGCCGTCAAAGTTGTTGAGGCCGGCGCCATCCTTGGGGAAGTGAGCCGGCACCCAGTCGAGAATCACCCCCAGACCGGCGGCATGACACTGATCGATGAAGAACATGAAGTCCTCGGGGGTGCCGAAGCGGGAGGTCGGAGCGTAAAAGCCGAGGACCTGATACCCCCAGGAGCCGTCAAAGGGGTGTTCGGCAATCGGCAACAGCTCGATATGGGTGTAGCCCATCTCCTTGACATAGGGGATGAGGGTATCCGCCAATTCGCGGTAGGTGAGATATCGTTGGCCCCATTGGGGATCGGCTTCCCGCCGCCAGGAGCCAAGATGGACTTCATAGATGGAGATCGGTCTGTCCAAGGCCTGGTGCCGTTGGCGGGCCGCGATCCATTCGCCGTCCTGCCACGGGTAGCCATCCAGCCGTGCGACCACCGAGCCGGTGCGCGGCCGCTCCTCCATGGCAAAGCCGAAGGGGTCGGCCTTGTCCAGCTGATCGTTGTTATGGGTGGTGAGGTGGTATTTGTAGACCGTGAACTCGTGGAGCGCGGGGATGAACAGGGTCCAGATGCCTGTGTCGGAGGAATGCATCGGGTGGCGGGTCGGGTCCCAGTCGTTGAAGTCGCCGATCACCGACACTTGGCGGGCGTTCGGGGCCCAGACCGCGAAGACCACGCCGTCGCTCCCGTCGAAACGGACCAGATGCGCCCCCAATTTCTCATAGGCCCGCTCGTGGGTGCCTTCGCTGATCAAATAACGGTCGAAGTTGCTCAGCCAATCCGCCGGAACTGCCCTTCCGGCTGGGATTTCGCGCTTCATGGGGTGTATGAGCCTCTTGAGGAGATCAATAGATGCAAAACGAGGTTCAATGTACCGTATCAACCGCTGAATGTCATGGAGAAAGAGCAGTTTTGTCGCTGTTGCGGCATGTGGCGGGGCCCAAAGAGGGTGGTCAGCGGCAGAGGTGGAGGATGGCGGCCACCCGCTCGGGAGGATAATCCCGCAAACGCCAGATTCGCGCTAATCCACGGGTGTTGTCGGCAATCCGGGGAATGTCGCGTGCCGGGATGCCCAGATCGGCGAGGGTGGTCGGTGCGCGCACCCGGTGCAGCCATTCCTGCAAGCAGAGGGAGGTCTGGGCGGCAATGGATGCGGCTTGTTCCCCGTCCGGAAGACGGAAGAGCCGTCTGCCCAGTTCGGCGATCCGCCGCGCATACAAGTCGTGGTGGGCCCGCAGCCAACCGAGCATGACCACCGCCAGACCCGCGCCGTGGGGCACATTGTACAGGGCGCTGAGCGAATGTTCGATCAGGTGCATGGGAAAGCCGACCCGTCCCAGGCCGGCGGCGGTCAATCCGTTGAGGGCCAGAGTGGCGGTCCACATCAGGTTGGCGCGGCCGTTGTAGTCGCATGGATCGTCCATGCAGCGCAGGCAGGCCGTCATGGCATTGTCGATCAGCCCTTCCATCAGCCGATCCTGCACCGGGGAGTCCGGGTCGGATGCGGTCAGGTAGAATTCGAGCACGTGGCTGATGGCATCCACCGCTCCATAAACCGTGTAGTCCACGGGCACGGTGAAGGTGGTTTCCGGATCGAGGATCGAGGTCTTGGGGAAGAGCAAGCGGTGGCCAAAACCGAATTTTTCCCTGGTTGCATCGTTGGTGAGCACCATGCCCGCATTCATCTCCGAACCGGAAGCGGCGAGCGTCAGCACGGTGGTCACCGGCAGGGTGGCCTTGATGCTCCGTTTGCCGGTGAAGAATTTCCACACATCGTGCTCGACCACGGCACCGGCACCGATGGCCTTGGCGGTGTCGATCACCGAACCGCCGCCCGCGGCCACGATCACCTCGCTGCCGTGGGTCTTGGCCAGGGCAATACCCTCGCGGACATGGGAGAGCAGGGGATTGGAACAGGTGCCGCCGAACTCGATCAGCTCAAGGCCCGCTTCCCGCAGGCTGTTGACGATCCGGGCGTGCAGGCCGCTGCGTTTAAGGCTGGTCTGACCGTAGACCAACAGGGCCCGCCTGCCCCATGCCCTGGTTTCGGAACCGATGGCGTTGACCGTATCGCGGCCAAACAAAATCTTGGTGGGGTTGTGAAAGACGAAATTGTGCATGGCGGCGGGGTCATCGGTCCATGCGGTTGAGCAGATGTTTCTGCCGCCTCTTTTCCCGTACCGCGGCGAAAAACCGAAAGACCAGCACATAGGTGAGCAGCCCGGACGGAAGGGCGAGCACCAGGCCGCCGGCCATCATCACCAGCAAGGCGTCAAGACCCAAGGCACGAAGAACGTCTAGGCTGTCCAAGATCCCTTCCCGCTTGATCATGTCCAGCGTTGCCAGAATTTTTTCCCAGCTGAGACGTCCCGGTAGAAAAAAATCGCCGATCTTCCAGGCCGCGTAGTATTGGGGGACAAAGGTCAACGGATTGCTGACCACATTGGCCGCGAGGATGCCGGCGATCGGGTTGACACGCAGGGGCAGGGTCAAGCCGAGGATGAGAATATTGTGCAACGGCAGTGTCGGGGTCGCGCCGACCGCGGTGCCGATAGCCGCTCCCAGGGCAAGGGAGCGGGGGGATCCCTGCAATCGTTTGAACCGAATGAAATAAAAGCGGGCGGTACGTTTGATGCTCATGTTCGGTGAAAGAAGTCCAATGGTCGTGGTGATGGCACCGGGGCACGGTAGGGGCTGATGCCGGAGCAGGTGTAGGTCCTGTCTGCCCCGATTTACCAATACTGCCAAAAACCGGTGAAATAGACAAAACAGGCCAGGCCGATGTTGGTGGCCGCATGGGCGGTAATGCAGGCGATCAGATCCTTGCGGTTGACCCATAACAGGGACATGAGCAGTCCGTAGGCCACGGCCGCCGGCCATTCGTGCATGGCATGGCCGGAAGTAAAGGCCAGCACCGAGAGGAGGACCGCTGGCCAGGACCAGGCGCCGGGTTCGATTTCGTTAACGGTCCGGTGATCCAGCGCCGTGTGCAGGGGCTCGGCTCGCCTTTCTTTTCTGGCACGATCCCACTGCAGGGCCAGGCGAAAGAGAAAGCCGCGCATCATCAATTCCTCGAAAAGCGGGACGATCAGGCCCGCGCTGAGCAAACGTAGGAAAAAGGCCTGCGGGGTCCAGGGAGAGGCCTCGGCGGGCGAGGTGAAAGGGGTCAGGAGCGCCAGCCATCCAAGCAGGCCGAGCAGTCCGCCCGCCAAGCCGACCAGAATGGAGCCACGCAAGGAGCGGGGGCCGCGGAGGGGACAATACCACCGCCAGCCCCAAAACAAGAGCAGAGGAACGACAATCAGCCGCAACAAATAGTTGACCTCCATCGACAGGGCGGTCGAGGGGAGGGAGGCAATACCCACATAAGCCAGATAGGGGGCCGCATAGGGCAGGATCAGCTGGCGGTTGGTGATCATACGGACTCCGAGGGGCCAGCCTCAGGCGGTGGGCGGCTGTTCCGGGGTATCTTGCGCGGCCTTGATCGCCTCTGTTTTTTCCCGTTTATGGGTGCGGACGAAATCGATCGCCGCCCAGAGCAGCAATACTCCGCTGGCGATACGATTGAACAGCTGATGCTTCATCATCTCCGGGTCGGTGGTCAGCCAGCCATCGTAGAAACACCACAGGCCGAACCCGGCGAGAAGGACGGGGAAGACATAGGGGCTGATTTGAGGCGGTGCGGGTTTACGGTTACTCATGATGCTGCTCCTGGTGCGTTGTGGTGGGCGGGAGAAGGTGAGGAGAAAGCGATGCAAGGGCCTTGCTGAGTTCACGGGTCAAGGTGACGAATTGCTCCAGCGACAGGGTTTCCGCGCGGTCCGACGGCGATACTCCCGCTGCGAGGATGGCCTCGGCCAATTTTTCCTTCTCGTCCAGCACGCGGGCGGCGGCCAGACCATTGAGCAGGGTCTTGCGGCGCTGGCCAAAGGCGGCGTGGACAATGCGGGTGAAGAGTTTGCGGTCAAACGCGCCCAGATCCTGCACCCGTTTGGGGCGTGGATGAAAGTCAATACGGATCACCAGGGAGTCGACCTTGGGCCGGGGATGAAATTCCGCCGGGTTGACGGCGAGCAGCGGCCGAACCTCGGCGCAGGCGGCGAGCAGCACCGTGGGCGCCCCGTATTCCTTGCTGCCGGGCTGGGCCATCAGCCGCTGGGCCACCTCTTTTTGCAGCATGACCACGGCAAAATCCATCAGTTCGGCCTGGTCGATCAGGCGGAAGAGAAAGGGACTGGAGATCGAGTAGGGCAAGTTGGCGACAATCTTCAACCGTTTGCCCGGTTCGACCAGGGGGGCAAAATCGACCTTGAGCACGTCGGCATGGACCAACTCGACATTGGCGGGCAGGTCCTGCTGTTCCTGATGGAACCGGATGATGCCCGAATCGGCTTCCAGGCCGATCACCTTGGCGACGGCGGCGGCCAAGGGACGGGTCAGCGCGCCCAGGCCGACTCCGACCTCGATCACCTGATCGTCGGGCTGCAGGCCGGCCAGATCGACGATCCGCCGGGGCGTGCGTTCATGGACCAGGAAGTTCTGCCCCAGTTTTTTGTGCGGAGCCAGGCCTTGGCGTTTGAGGAGCTGTTTGGTCGGTTGGTGCGTCATGGGCGGTCAGTTGAGGGGAGAACGGGAATAGGCGTCGGCGTCGGCATCGAGGAGATGGCCGCCGAGGAACCGGTAGTAGCCGGCCACCGCCACCATGGCGGCGTTGTCGGTGCAGTAGACCGGTGAGGGCATGAACAGCTCCAGACCGTGTGCGTCGCATCGTTGGGCGAGCGCGTTTCGCAGCCTGGGGTTGGCCGCCACGCCGCCGCCGATGACGATCCGTTGATGCCCGGTCCGTTCGGCCGCGGCCAGGGTTTTGTCGACCAGGACATCGACCACCGCCTCCTGAAACGAGGCGCAGATATCCGGGATGGGCAGCGGTGCGCCGTTGCGCCGCAGGCTGTCCACCTGGGAGGCCACCGAGGTCTTGAGGCCGCTGAAACTGAAGTCGAGGCTGTGTTCGCCCAGGCGGGCCCGGGGAAAGGCGATGGCCGTCGGGTCACCGTCCGCGGCCAGGCGGCTGATCACCGGTCCGCCTGGGTAGCCAAGCCCCAGCAGTTTGGCCACTTTGTCAAAGGCCTCGCCGGCGGCATCGTCGCGGGTACAGCCCAACCGGGTGAAGCTAAGTGGGTCCTCGACCGCAAAGAGCGAGGTGTTGCCGCCGGAGACGATCAGGGCCGTATAGGGGAAGGCGGGTTGCCGCTCCTCCAGCAGACAGGAGAGCAAATGAGCGGCCATGTGGTCGACGCCGACACAGGGCAGGCCGCGCACCAGGGCCAGTCCCTTGGCAAAGGTAAAACCGACCAGCAGCGAGCCGACCAATCCAGGTCCCTGGGTAGTAGCAATGAGATCGATATCAGTCAGATCGACTCCGGCCTGGTGCAGCGCCTCATCGACCACCGGCTGGATCATTTCAATGTGCCGGCGGGAAGCCAGCTCGGGAACAATGCCGCCAAAACGGGCATGGATCTCGTTCTGACTGCTGATGATCGAGGAGAGGACCCGGTTTTCGGGTTGGACAACGGCCGCCGCCGTATCGTCGCACGAGCTTTCAATGGCAAGGATAAGCATGGGCCGCTGGTTGCAATCAGTCCTTTTCGGTGGTATCAGTAGGAATCAGTCGTCGGTTGCCGTTGGTTTCGATGGCCGGCAACCTGTTTCCGCCGTCAGCACCATACACAATGATACAAGAAAATACCACCGTTGCCCCACCAGGAAACAGCCTTACCGATCTGTTTTCCCGCTCCATTTCCTATTTGCGTCTCAGCCTCACCGACCGCTGCAACCTCAGGTGCATGTATTGCGTCACCGAGGACGAGTCCTCCGGCTGCCTGGCCAAGCTCGGCCAGGAGGAACTGCTCACCTACGAGGAACTGCTGCGGGTGGTCCGGGTGGCAGTGGCCATGGGCATCACCAAGGTGCGGCTCACCGGCGGCGAGCCGCTGGTGCGTCGAGGCGTGCTGGATTTTATCCGCGAACTCAATCGGATCGAAGGGTTGGACGATGTGCGTATCACCACCAATGGCGTATTGCTGGCACAGTATGGGCGGGAATTGCTGGAGGCCGGCGTGACCAAGGTAAACATCAGCCTCGATTCCCTGCGACCCGAGCGGGTGGCGGCGATCACCGGAATCGACTGTTTTGACGCGGTCTGGCGGGGGGTGGAGACGGTGCTTGCTTTGGGCTTTGCACCGGTCAAGCTCAACATGGTGGCCATGCGCCACATCAATGACGACGAGATCCTCGATTTTGCCCGTATGTCCCAGCGGCTGCCGCTGCAGGTGCGGTTCATCGAGTTCATGCCCATCGGCGCCTCCAGCCGCTGGAACGCCAACACCTACATCAGCACCGACGAGATCATGGAACGGATCGGGACGCTGGGCGAACTGATCCCCCTGCAGAAAGGGCGCAATGACGGCCCGGCCAAGGTCTTCCGCCTGGGCGAGGACGCGGCCGGCACCCTGGGCTTCATCAGCCCCCTGAGCCACCACTTCTGCGATCGCTGCAACCGACTGCGCCTGACCTCGGCCGGCACCCTGCGTTCCTGCCTGCTCCACGATGAGGAGGTCGATCTCCGCGCCGTGCTGCGCAATGAACCGACGGACGACTCGATCCGTGAAGCCTTGCTCACCGCCATCCGCAACAAGCCGCGCGGCCACCAGCTGGAGGAGCGGCTGCACCGTTCGGGCAGCGACTGTCACGGCCGGATGTCGCGCATCGGCGGCTGATCGGCTGCCTCAGCCTCCTGTCTGCAACCACCCCTCAATGCGGTCAAAGGCCTCGTTGATCTCCGCCTCCTCGCCGCCAAAGGAGAGGCGGAGGTGACCCTCGCCGCCCGGACCGTAGGAAGCGCCGGGAATGGTGATCACCCGTGCCCCGTACAGCAGGCGCGTGGCCACTTCCTGTGACGGTCCATCCGAGAACAAATAGCGGGCCATGACGTAAAAGGCCCCTTTGGGTTCGACATAGCTGAAAAAATTCCGCATTCCATCCAACCGCCGGCAGCAGAGATCCCGCCGCCGGATAAGCTGTGCCTTGCACTCGACCAGCCAGCCCGGATCCGAATCCAGGGCGGCCAGGGCCGCAAACTGCGCGGGCGTGGGCGCGCAGATGGTGGCCGCGTCGTGCACCTTCATGATCTGCGCCATCAATTCGCTCGCCGCCGTGACCCAGCCGATGCGCCAGCCGGTGAGGGCATATTGTTTCGACAACGACGAGATGCTGACCACGTGGTGGCGGTAGCGGGACAGGCCGAGCGGCGAAAGCGGCGTCCTGCCCTCGTAGACCAGATACGCATAGGTCTCGTCGATCACCACCACGAATCCCCGTTCCACCGCCAGCTCACACAGGGCCAACACCTCGCTGTCGGCAAAGACGTTGCCGGTGGGGTTGCCGGGGTTACACAGCATCAAGGCCCTGGTTCTCGGGGTGATGGCGGCCCGCACCGCCTCCAGATTCAGGGTCCAGCCGGCGGTCAGAGGCACGAACACCGGCCGGCCGCCGGCGAGATGGACCTGCTCGATGTAGGAGGCATAGGTCGGTGTAGGCAGGATGACCTCGTCGTCCTGGTCCACCAGGGTCAGCAGGGTGGCCAGCAACCCCTCCATGGCGCCGACGGTGAGACAGATTTCGTTGTCCGGGTCGATATCCACGCCCTTTTCTTCCCGTAAAGCCCGGGCGATCCGCTGCCGCAGTTCGGGCATGCCGGTCTGCAGGGTGTACTTGCCGCTGGCCGGGTTATCCTGCAGGATCTTGGTCACGCTTGCCACCACCGGTGGCGGGGTGGCAAAGGAGGGCACGCCCTGGCCAAGACTGACACAGTCGCCAATGCGGGCCGCCTCCTGGGCCATGGCCTTGGTGGCAGAAACGGCGATGGAGCGGACCCGACGGCTGATGGGGGGAAAGACGGGGCTGCTCATGGGAAGATCTTGCCGGGGTTGAGGATCAGGTTCGGGTCGAAGAGGCGCTTGATGCCCTGTTGCAGGCCAATGCTGGTCGGCGAAAGTTCAAGCGGCAGGAACTGCTTTTTGGCAAGTCCTATGCCGTGTTCGCCGGAGAGGGTGCCGCCCATGGCCAGCACCCGTTTGAGCAGGGCCAGGACGCCTGCCTCGGCCAGCTCCCGCTCTTTCGGATACTGGCTGGTAATGTTGAGGTGGATGTTGCCGTCGCCGGCATGGCCAAAGGCAAAGATCTCCACCCCGTAACGGGTCTCGTAGTCGGGCAGCACATCGACCAGTTCGGCAATACGGCTCAGCGGCACGGCCACATCCTCCGGGATGTAGAGGGGGGCCTGATCATGGATGCGCAGGCTCACCTGGCGGCGGACCTCCCAGATCTGCTGCCGATCCTGTTCGTTCGGTGCTTTGCGGCAATGGATGGCCCCCTCGTCCTTGGCCAAGGCGAGCACGGTGTCCATCTCCGGGGCGATCTGCGCGGCTGGGCCGTCGAGTTCGATCAACAGCAGCGAGGGCTTGCCGCTTGGCAGGCTGAAGGGCAGCAGCTCACCGATCAGGGCCAGGCAGCGGTGGTCGAGAAACTCGATGGCGCTGGGCAGATGCCCTGCGGCCATGATCCGGGCCACGCTGCGCATGGCCTCGCCCATGGAACCAAAGATGCACAGCGCGCCGATGGTTGCCGTCGGCCGGGGCATCAGCCTGAGGGTCAGGGCGGTGATCACCGCCAGTGTTCCCTCGCAGCCGACGAGCAGGTTGGTCAGGTCGTAGCCGACCACGCCCTTGCGGGTACGGACACCGGTGGCGATCAGCGTTCCGTCGGGCAGAACCGCCTCCAGGCCGAGGATGTAGTCGCGGGTGGTACCGTATTTGACGCAGGCCGGACCGCCGGCGTCGGTGGCCGCGTTGCCGCCGATGGTGCTCAGCTCCATGCCCGCCGGATCGGGCGGATAGAAGAGGTCGTGAGCTGCGGCGGCCTCGCGCACCTGGGCGCTGATCGCTCCGGCCTCGACCTCCATGGTGAAGTTGGCGGTGTCGATAGACCGGATGGCGTTCAGGTCGCGGGTGGACAGCACCACACCGCCCTGGTGGGCCAAACAGGCCCCGGCCAAGCCGGAACCGCCGCCCCGGGGGATGACCGGAAAGCGGTGGCTGTTGGCCAATGCCAGCACGGCCTGGACATCGGCAACGGTCTTGGCCCGGACCACCAGTTCGGGGCGGTGGTGGAGGGCCGAGGCATCGGTGGCGCAGGCCTCGATCTCGGCCGGATTGGTGACGATGGCCCCGGGGCTGAGCCGGGATTGGAGCTGGGCGATGATCGGGCCGGTGACAGGAGAATAGGAGATCATGGAAATCGGGGGGAAGGAAAAAATATTGTCGTCTTGGCCGATTACTGATGGCCGAAGCCGGGGATGAACAGCCGTTGCTCGATCCGCTTGAGCACAAAGATCGCCAGGGTCACCAGGCCGAGATAGTAGAGGCCGATGATGGCGAACACCTCGGTGAAGCGGAAGTATTCGGTGGCAACGGTCTTGCCCTCGCCGGTCAGCTCCATGCAGGTGACGATGTAGGCCAGCGAGGAGTATTTGATCAGGTAGATGATTTCGTTGCCGCAGCCGTGGATGGCCCGGCGGACCGCCTGCGGCACGATGATCCAGCGCACGGTCTGCCAGCCGGTGAAGCCCAGGGCCTGGGCACCGAGGTACTGGCCGCGCTTGATCGACAGCAGGGCGCCGCGCACGTACTCGGACTGGTAGGCACCGCTGCAGAGGACAAACCCGATGACCGCGGCGGCGTAGGGACTGAGGTAGAGGCCGAGGTTGGGCAGGCCGAAATAGAGCACGAATAGCTGCACCACCAGCGGCGTGCCGCGAAACAGGGCCGCGTAGCCGTCGCCCAGCCATCGCAGCCAGCGGGCGCCGAAGACCCGCAACGCCCCGGCGCTGATGCCGATCACCACGCCGCCCACGGCCGAGGGCACGATCAGGGCCAGGCTCATCACCAGGCCGCGATTGAGCGCGGCCAGCAGCTCCTGATAGAAGGGCGACAGGGTCAGCATCAGTAGGTGCCGTCGGCCAGGTCGTTGAGCCGGTCGCAGAACCCCTGGCTCTTGCTGCGGCTGCCCGGCGCCAGCAGCTGGGCCGGCGATCCCTGCTCGACGATCACGCCGCCCTCCATGAACAGGATCTCGTCGGCCAGGGTGGCGATGAGGCTGATCTGGTGGGTGGCCATGATCATGGTCATGCCCTTGGCCGCCAGGGCGCGGATGACCGCGATCACCTCGCCGATCAGCTCCGGGTCCAGGGCCGAGGTCGGCTCGTCGAGCAACAGGGCCTTGGGGTCCATGGCCAGGGCGCGGGCAATGGCCACCCGCTGTTTTTGGCCGCCGCTCAGCTGGGCCGGATAAAGATCGGCCTTGTCGGCCAATCCCACCTGCTCCAACTCCAACCGGGCGCGGGTTTCGGCCTCCTGTTTGCCGATTTTTTTCACCTTGCGCAGGGCAATGGTGATGTTGTCCAGGGCGGTGAGGTGATCAAAGAGGTTGAATTCCTGAAAGATCATGCCCACCTCCTGGCGCAGCCGATAGAGATCGGCCTTGCGGTGCAGATCGATCCGCTCGTCGCCGAGATGAATCTCGCCCGAATCCGGATGCACCAGGCAGTTGATGCACTGCAACAGGGTGGATTTGCCGCCGCCCGAGGGGCCGATCAGCACCTTGATTTCGCCCTTGCGCAGGCTCAGGCTGACGCCCTTGAGAATGCAGGTGGCGCCGAAGCATTTGGAGATGTTGTCGACCCGGAGGATGGGGGTGGTGTCGGTGATCATGGCATCGAGTGGTGGGTGTAGCCGGGGATGCGGAGCCGCTGCTCCAGTTTGCGCAGGCCCCAGACCCCGAGCCAGGTGAGGAGAAAATAGAGCAGGCCGGCGGTGAGGTAGAGGGGCAGATGCTGGTAGGTGCGCGAGGCCACAAACTGGGCGCGGGCCATGATCTCCGGGGCGCCGATGACAAAGGCCAGGGCCGAATCCTTGAGGATGATCGAGTATTCGTTGGACCAGGCCGGAATCGACAGGCGCAGGACCTGCGGCAGGATGATCGAACGGATGGTCTGGACATCGCTCATTCCCAGGGCGCTGGCGGCCCGGAACTGACCGCGCGGCAGGGAGAGGATCGCGCCCCTGAAGATGTTGGCCTGGTAGGCGCCGGTGGTCATGCCGAGCACCACGGCCACCGAGAAAAAGGCGTTCAAGGGCAGGTTCAAGTAGGTGAACAGGCCGAAATAGAAAAGAAAGAGCAGCACCAGCACCGGCACGCCGCGAAAAAACCAGACATAGAACCCGAGCAGCAGGCGCAGCAGCCGGTTGCCGTAGACCAGGCCGATCGCGATGACAATGCCCAGCGCCAGGCCCAGCAACATGGCCAGGACAACGATACCGGCGGTGTTGATGGCCCCCGCAAGGAGATAGGGCAGGGAATCGGCGATGACGGCCAGGGAAGCGGGCATGATAGGGTCAGAGGAACAGCAAGGGTTGGCGGTGCAGGTTGCCGTGGATCGATCGGTTCAATGAAGCCGGGAGAAACCATCCGTTTCCCGGCCTGCAAACACGGCGGGCGGAGCAGCCGCTCCGCCCGCCGGAATGGTTATTTTTCCAGCTCGTATTTCTTTTTCAGCGCTTCCCAGTCGGGAGAAGCCATCAGCTTCTTGAGGCTGGCGTTGACCTTGTCGAGCAGCTCCTGATCGCCCTTGCGCACCGCATAGCCGAATTCCTCCTGCTCCATGCCGAAGGTGCCGAGCACCTGTACCTCCTTCTTGGCGGCGGCATCCTTGGCCGGGGCGTCATCCATGGCGGCGGCGTCGATGCGGCCGTTGAGCAGGTCCTCCACCGCCAGCGGCGAGGAGTTGTAGTAACGCAGCTCAAAGTTCCATCCCTTGGCCGCGGCCTGTTCCTTCAGCCACTTGGCCTCGGAGGTGCCCTGCTGGACGCCGAGAATCTTCTTGCCGCTCAAGATGGCGTCGATGGTCAGCGGCGAACCCTTCTTGGTGACCATCACCTGCTTGATCACCCAGTAGGGAAGGGTGAAGTTGACCTGCTTGGCGCGGTCCGGAGTGATGCTCATGCCCGAGGCGATGATGTCGATCTTCTTGGTGAGCAGGCTGGTGATGATGCCGTCCCACTCGATTGGCTGGTGACTGACCGCAACCCCCATGTCCTTGGCGATCCAGTTCATGGCCTCGACATCGAAGCCACTGGGCGCGCCGGTTTTGTCGATGAAGGCGAAGGGCGGGAAGTTGGCGTCGATGCCGTTGACCAGTTTGGTGGCCGCCGAGGCGGAGCCGGAGAAGAGCATCAGGGCACAGGCCAGGATGAGCAGAGCGTTGCGGAGCATTGATCGTATCCTAATCACAAAAGAATTGCCTGGACGACACTTCCAGGAACATGCACCGAGTGGTACCAGGGGACCCCTCGGCACGGTTGTTGTCACCGCCGTTTGTATAGTGAAAATACCGGGGGGTGTCAACGGGATTTCCAGGCGGCTGCCGGTGCAGCGGCCGCGGCCGGAGGACCGGAAAGCGGCTGCCATGGCGGTTGCAGGAGCTTGCTCACCGCCTTGGCCAACGTCTGCAGGGAGTAGGGTTTTTGCAGATAGCCGCCCACTCCCAAACGCAGGGCGGCGCGGACCTCGTCGCTTTCCGAGAACCCGCTGGCGATCAAGGCCTTCTGGCCTGGATGGCGGACGATGATCCGTTCATAGGTCTGGCGGCCGTTGATGCCTGGCCCCATGAGCATGTCCAGGAGCACCAGATCCACCCGGCAGCCCTGCAGATACTCGACCGCCTCCTCGCCCGAGGCCGCGGTTGCCGTCTGGTAGCCGAGGGATTGGAGGAGCTGACTGGCGATATCCCGTTGCAGCGGTTCGTCATCGACAATAAGGATGGTCTCTCCGTTGCCCCGCACCGCATGGGTATCCCGTTGTTCGGCAGTGCCTCCAGGGTTCTGTTCCGAGGCCGGGAAAAAGAGGGCGAAGGTCGTCCCCTGGTCGCTGCTGCTCACCATGACCGCGCCCCGGTGATCCTGGATGGTATTCCACACCACGGCCAGACCGAGGCCGGTGCCGCTGCGGCCCATTACCTTGCGGGTATAGAAAGGCTCGAAGATGTGATCGATATCGGCCTGGGCGATACCGGAACCGGAGTCGGCCACCTCGAGCACCACGTAGCGGCCCGGCTCAACGGCGTGCCGGCGGGCCAGGTCCGGTGCCAGGACTTCGTTGCGGGTACGAATGATGATCCGGCCCGTATATTCGATGGCCTCGGCACCGTTGGTCATCAGGTTCATCAGGCTCTTTTTGACGTGGATGGGCGAACACGACAGGGGCCAGAGATCAGGGGCGTATTCGGTCTGACAGCGGACGCCGGGATGGTGGGCGAGCAGGGCCTCATGTTCCGGTGAATGCAGATATTCGTCGATCAGGGTGGTGAGCGCACACAGTTTACGCTCGCTGCTCACGCCGCGGGCCACGGTGAGCAGATCCGCCACCACCGCTGCGGCCCGCTGCCCGGACTCCTGAATGGCCAGTATCGGCTTGCGCAGCGTGCTGTCCGGGGCGAGCTGCATCAGCAGCAGATCGGGATAGCTGACAATGCCCGAGAGGATGTTGTTGAGATCATGGGCCACGCCGCCGGCCAACAGGCCAATGGCTTCCATCTTGCGGGAGCGCTGCAACTGGGCCTCCATGGCGGCCCGTTCCCGTTCGTTCTCCTTGAGTTGGGTAATGTCGTCATAGACAAAGACCACCTCGCCGGAGGGAATCCGGTACAGGTGTCCTTGCCGCCAACGGTGGCGGTTCCCGAACTGGTAGAGCATGGGGGGGAGGACCACCGGCTCGCCGCTTTGCCAGACCTCCCGCATCCGGGCCAACAGGCCGGTGGGCTCGACGCCGGGAAAGTGTTTGACCAGGTGCTGGCCGATCAGATCTTGGCGGGGAAAGCCCTCGATCCGTTCGGCTGCGGGATTCACATCCTTGATGAGAAAGTCTTGGCCGTCCTCAATCGCCTGCAGAACCCCGACGCCGCTGCTGGTGTGCTCGAACAGGCTGCGGTAGATCGACTCGCGCAGGGCGCTCTCTGCCTGCACCTTCTTCAGTTCGGTGAGGTCGAAATGCAGGCTGTACCGTTCGGTACGGCCTTGTGGCCCGGTCACGGCGAAATAGGAGACATGCACCGGGACCGGATCGCCATGGGCCGACCGAAACAAGGCCTCTTGCGCAGGAAGTTGCCCCGCCCCGGCAATCCATTGCTGCAGCCGTTCACCCAGATGGAGCCGCTCTCCTTCGGGGACGATGACGTGTTCGACCTGTTTGCCCAGGGTTTCCTGGGCATTGGTGCCATAGAGTCGTTCGCAGGTCCGGTTCCAGAAAAGGATGTTCCTGTGGTCGTCAAATCCGATGATCCCCACGGTGGGCAGTTCGTTGGCGATCTGGCGGAAGCGGTGTTCGCTTTCGCGCAGTTGCAGGGTTCGCTGATCGACCTTTGCCTCCAGATCGTCGACCAACTCTCCGATCTGGGCGCTCATCAGGTTCAGCGTCCGGCCCAGCATTCCCAGTTCGTCGGCAGGTTGTTCGGCGGCCATGGTGCTCAGCCGGCCCCGCTGCATCTGGGCCGCGCACTCGGTCAACGCGGTAATCCGTTGGGTGATCTGGCCGGAGATGAAGCGGCTGATCAGCACACCGGCCCAGATCGCCACCAGCGCCACCAGGGTCAGCAGCACAGCGGCGGTCTGGAGGGTGCGGATGATGGTGATCTGGGCCTGACCGACCTCGATGCCGGCCTGGTTGATCAGCAGTTGGGCAATCGGCTGGGCGATACCGGTCTGCAGATTGAAATCGTGGAGCTTGTTCTTGATCGCCAGATCGGTGGCCAGAATCTCCTCGCCTGTGCGCCGCAGCCTGTCAATCTTGTCTCGAACATTTCCGATCGCATCGGCGGAAAGTTGAGGGGATGCGTCCAACTGCCGGCGCAGGGCGGCCAAGGCGTTGAAGGCCGACTGCATCAGCGGTCGTTGCCGGGTGATGCGGTACTGCTGATAGTCGTCCAGGAGTTGACGGCTCAAGGCATGCAACGAGGGTGAAGAAGCGATATCGGCTCGCACCCCATGGAGCAGCTGGTCGAAGGTGGCCTCCAGTCCTCGCTCCGGAGCGGCGAGACGGGTGACCAGGTCGATGGATTCGAGCGAGGTGTCGGCAAAACGTTTGGCCAGGGCAAGGTAGAGGTTCAGGTCGACATGATGCGGTTGCAGATGCACCCCGATTTCGGACTGGGCGAGCAGCTTTTTCAGTTCGGCGCTGGCGGCAACCGCTTCGGCGATCAACCGCACCGAAGGCTGGGCAAATTGTTCGCGGGCTTCGGTCAAGCCGATGCGACTGTACTGGAGGAGAAAATCGTTGTGCAGGCGGCGAGCTTTTTCCAACAGCCGGTCCATGTTGAGCGCGGTGCGCTCGATGGCCACGGACGCACTGATGGTTTTCCTCGCCTGGTTGGCAAGGAACAGGGAAAACAGCCACGCGGCGAGGATCAGGACGATGAGGAAAAAGGCGGCGCCAAAGCCCAGCTTGAGTTTAAAGGCGAGGTTGGGGGCGCGTCTGCGGGCGGTGCGGCTCTTCATGGCCGGTTGGGTCCGGTTGCCGGTGCAACGGCCAGTTGCCGCTGGGGCGCATGGGAAAATTGAATGTTGCGCTGCAATCCCGACACCCCGGCAGCCGGGTCGTCCAGGCGGAGGACGTTGAAGACCGCGGAGGCGCAGTCGCCGAACGGATCGCAACTCAGGCTGCCGGTGACGCCGTCCACGCCGGTCATGGCGTACAGGGTGCGCCGCAACGCCTCGCGGCCCAGGAGCAGGCTGCCATCGGCCTGCCGCACGACTGCCTGTTCAATGGCGAGAAAGAGCAGGTTGGCGGCATCAAAGCCGCTCTGGTAATAACTGGCCGCGGGCTGGGCCTTGAAGGTGTCGAGATAGGTTTGCGCCAATTCTTTGCTGCGGGACGTGGCGGCCGGGCCAGGGCCGACAAAGTACATGCCCCGGGCCAGGTCGCCCATGGCGGCGAGAAAGGAATGTTCGATCAGGGCGCCATCGCTCATCAGCACCAGGGCACCGAGCTGTGCGTGGTTGCGCGCCTGGGTGAGCAAGTGGTTGCCTTCGGGTTGAAAGAGCGGGAAAAAGAGCAGCTCTGCCTGTGATTGGCTCACGGCGTCCAGGACCGGCCCCATGTTGCTGTCCCCCTTGTTGATGGCGGTGTCGAGCACGATGGTCCCGCCCAATTTGGTGAAGGTTCGGACAAAGCCGTCCGTCAATCCGCGGGTGTAGATGTCGTTGTCATTGATGGTTGCTGCCCGGCGGATGCCGAGTGTGTGGTAGGCATAGGTGGCCGCGGTTTCACCGGAATGCTCTTCGTTGGGTGCGGTGCGGAAGTAGCCGGGCTGCCAGTTGGGCGCCCGTTCGCCGCCGATGGCGGTTAGGAAGGGGGCGCTGTTGTTGCCGGAGATCATGCTCAATCCGGCGTCGGACATGACCTTGGCGGCCGTGGCCGCGGCGCCCGAGCAGGTGGAGCCGAAAATAGCCACGGTCTGCGGATCGGCCACGACCTTGAGCGCGGCATTGGCCCCGCCCTCGCTGGTACAGCCGTCGTCCTCGGTCTGCAGGGCCACGGGATGGCCGGCCACCGTGCGTTCCCGGGCATTCAGCGCCAGCTCCAGTCCCCGAAGCTGCTCCTGCCCCAAAGCCGCGACCTTGCCGGAAAGCGCCTGGATGACCCCGATCTTGACCGGCTCCGCCGGGCCGATGACGACGCAGCCCAGGGGGTCGCTGCAGACTGGCTTGGGGGGCTCATGGTCGCAGGCGGCGAGCAGGACAGGGGAAAGGAGGAGAATAAGCAGACGGCAAAACCGAGCCAGGGGCATGGCGAACTCCTTGAAATGGCGTGGTGCGCACTGATGTCGGCAAAGGGAAAGCAACGGCTCTTGTGAACTAGAGTATAGGCAAAAACAGCCGGCCAACCAAGCACTCTTTGCCGGTCAGGAACGGGGAACGAAATGCGACTGGACTCCGGTGACTCGGGCGCGAGGAGGAAAATCAGCCCTGCCGGCGCTGTTCGAGTTCGTCCCAGCGGTCGTAGAGCTGTTCGGTCTTGGTCTGCAGTTCCTGCTGTTCTTCCCAGTAGCGGTGCAGTTGGGCCGGGTTGGCCATCACCTCCGGCGAGGCCATCAGGGCTTCCAGCTCTCCCAACCGGGCTTCGGCGGCCAGGATCCGTTCCTCCATCTGGTCGTATTCGCGCTGATCCATATAGGAGAGCTTGCCGGGCCGTGCCTTGGCCGGGGGTTTGTCCTTGACGGTAACCGGGCTCTTGGGCGTGTCCCGGCGGTCCCGTTCCTGCATCATGGTCAGCCACTGCTCGTAGTCGGCGAAATAATCCGCTCGTCCTTGGCCGTCAAAGCCGAGCACCAGGTTGCACACCCGGTCGAGGAGGAACCGGTCGTGGGTGACCAGCACCAGGGCGCCGGGAAATTCGCACAGGCTCTCTTCGAGCACGTCGAGCGAGGGAATGTCGAGATCGTTGGTCGGTTCGTCGAGCAGAAGGATGTCGGCGGGTTGGAGCATCAACCGGGCAATGAGAATCCGGGCCTGCTCGCCGCCGGAGAGACGGTAGACCGGGGTTTCCAGTTGATCGGTACGGAAGAGAAAACGCTTGGCCCAGGTGACCACGTGCACACTCTGGCCTTGATAGAGGATGCTGTCGCCGTCCGGAGCCAGGGCGCGGCGCAGGGTGACCGAGGTGTCCAACTGCTCGCGCCGCTGGTCGAAACTGACGATGCGCACCTTGTCGGCGGTGGCGATGGTGCCCTGGTCCGGTTTGAGCCCGTCTTCTCGGTCGGCGGCGGCGAGGATCCGCATCAAGGTCGATTTGCCGCTGCCGTTGCGGCCCAGCAAGCCAAGGCGCGTGCCGGGGGTGAGGGTGAGGTCAAGGCCGGAAAAGAGGGGGGATGCGTCAAACCCCTTGCGCAGGCCGGTGGCCACCAGGAGTTTCTTGGTTTTGCGCTGGGTGCCTTCAAAGACGATGCCCACCTGACCCACGGAACGGTTTCTGCTGCGGACATCGCCCAATTCTTCCTGCAACCGTCCCGCCTCTTCGATCCGATAGCGGGCCTTGGTGGCCCGAGCCTTGGGGCCCCGGCGCAGCCATTCGGTCTCGCGCCGCATCCTGTTGCTCAGCCGTTCCTCCAGGCTTTGCCGCTGGAGAAGGTACTCGGCTTTTTTATCGAGGAAATCGGCATAGGTGCCGCGCACCTGGAACGAACCCTCGGGGTAGACCGGCGCCAGTTCAATCACCCGGTTGACCGTGTTTTCCAGGAAACGGCGGTCATGGCTGACCAGGAGCACGGCGGACGGGCTTTCGGGCAGGGCGGATCCGAGAAGTTTTTCCAGCCAGAGAATGCCCTCGATGTCCAGGTGGTTGGTGGGCTCGTCCATGATCAGCACGTCCGGCCGGGTGACCAAGGCCCGGCAGACGGCCAGTCGCTTACGCCAGCCGCCGGACAGGAGGTGTACCGGTTGCTCGGGATCGGCGAATTGGGCGCGGCTGAGCAGGGCGTGCACCCGATTGTACTGCTCGGCGGCGTCGATATCGAGCGCTCGCACCGCCGCCGTGAGGTTGTCGGCGCAGCTGGCCGCTTCGTCAAACGCATCCTCTTGGGCCACATAGCTGGTGCGGATCAGTTTTTGGGTGAACACCGTGCCGCTGTCGGCCTGCTCCAGGCCGCAGAAGATCTTGAGCAGGGTCGACTTGCCCGAGCCGTTGGGACCGATCAGGCCGACCTTGTCGCCTTCGTTGATCATCAGGGTGACGCCGGAAAACAGGGTTTGGGCCCCGAAGGCCTTGGACAATCCCTGGCAGCTGAGCAATGCACACATGGAACCGTGACCCTGCGTCGTGTGGGTGGTGAATCGTGCCGCAGACCGTCTAGGCGATGTCGCCGTTGACGTTGATATCGTCGGCCCTGGGGTAGGAGCCGAGCAGCTCGAAGTAGGCACAGATCTGCTTGAGGATGTTGCACGCCTCATGGATGACCGGATCCTCAATGTGGCCGATCATGTCAAGGAAGAACAGATATTTCCACTGCTTGTCCTTGGTTGGCCGCGATTCGATCTTGGCCAGGTCGATATTCTTGGCCGAGAGGATGGTCAGGATCTCGTTGAGGGCGCCGGGACGGTTGATCAGGCCGATGAGGATCGAGGTCTTGTCGCAGCCACTCTTCTTGGGTGACTTGCGGCCGATAACCAGGAAACGGGTGGTGTTGCCCTGGTAATCCTCGATGCCGGGCACCACCACCTGCAGGCCGTAGGTGTTGATGGCCAGCGAGCTGGCGATGGCGCCGACGTTGGGGTTGTTGGCCGCCATCTGGGCGGCGGTGCCGGTGGAAAAGACTTCCAGGGTGGGGATCTTGGGCAGGTGCTTCCGCAGCCAGTTGCGGCACTGGGCCAGCGGCTGGGAATGGGAGGCCACGGTCTGGATGTCCTCGACGTTGCCCGAGCGGTTGACGAGGTTATGGGTAATGGCCAGCTGGATCTCGCCGCAGATCTTGACCTTGTATTTCATGAAGGCGTCGAGCGAATAGGTGACCGCGCCCTCGATCGAGTTTTCCACCGGGACGATGCCATACTGGACTCGTTCCTTTTCCACCTCCTCAAAGACCTCGGCGATCGACTCCATGGGCAGGTATTCGGCGGTCTGGCCGAAGTACTTGACACCCGCCAGGTGGGAAAAAGTCGCCTCCGGGCCGAGATAGGCCACGCTGGCCTTGCGCTGCGACAACCGGCAGGTGGTGATGATTTCGTGGAAGATCGAGCGCAGGGCCTTGTAGGGGAAAATATCGTTGTTGTTGGTGCGCAGCCGATCGTAGATTTCCAGCTCGCGCTGCGGGTCCCATTTGGCCCGGTTGGTTTCGTTCTTCAGCAGGCCGATGGTCTTGGCGCAATCAAGCCGCTCCTTCAGCAGTTCCAGGATGGTGTCGTCGATCTGGTCAATGCGTTTCCTTACCTGCGGGATGTTCAATTTGTCGTCCATGGTGCCTGGAAGGTAAAATGGTCGTTGGGCAAGCCGAAGCAGACCGTCGGTGGAACGGGGAGAAACAAGACGTTATCCGTCGGTTCGTTCGCTCACCATCGGTTGCCATGCACATGAAACGATTACTATAGCATCGTTGTCTGCTTATGCAAACAGCTAAGGCGGCAAGACGCCTTTTGTTTGCCAATCCGCTTGGTTGGCCTGTTTCGGCAGGTTCTCTTTTTCTCATTGAGAATTATTCGCTTGCGGTCCAGGGAAACAACGTGTATAAAGGAAATCTCATCTCATAGAGCATTTTCTTTTTTGATATCCAACGCTATCAATTTCGTATCCTTCGATACCTGAAAAGTTTTTGCTTGCAACCCTTGATGTTAAGGCAGGATAAGCATGAAACTTTTCATCGGCAGTCTTCCATATAATATAACCGAATCCGAGCTTTCCGAATTGTGCGCTCCGTTTGGCGACGTGGTCAGCGCCAAGTTGATTCTTGACCAGTTCACGGGGCAATCCAAGGGTTTTGGTTTTGTCGAGATGGCCAATCGCTCGCAGGGGCACAAGGTTATGGACGGTTTGAACGGCAAGGAATACAACCACCGCACCCTGGTGTGCAACGAAGCAAAACCACCGGCCAAGAAGGGCCAGAGGCGTCGATAAGGCATCAACCCGTCCGGCCCCCTCGCATATCACGTGCCACGCAGCAGCCTCTCCCCATCGGCGTTCCTTTTCGAGCCATTTGTTGATCGTTGTCTGCCGCACTTTTTTCCCGCAGTTCCACCCCGTATCGGCCGGAATTGCACCCACCCTTTTCGCAATCCACTCCCCCAGGCCGTCATGGATCCGCGCTCGCTCTTGCGTGCCGCGCGCCAAGCAAGGCGGGGCTGGTCGATTGCAGGAGCATGAATGAGTTTTACCGATTTTCATTTCAACGAACACATTACCCACGCCATTTCGCACTGCGGTTTCACCGCGCCAACCCCCATTCAGCAACAGGCTATTCCTTCGGTTCTTGAACGTCGTGATCTTCTTGGCCTGGCCCAGACAGGCACCGGCAAGACCGCTGCCTTTATTTTGCCGACCGTGCAGCATCTCATGCGGACCCAGGCCCATCATGTCCGGGCTCTGATCATTGCCCCGACCAGGGAGCTGGCCGAGCAGATCAATGATTTTACCCGGGCGATCATTCGCAACACCCGTCTAAAAAGTATTGCCGTGTACGGCGGGGTCAGCAAGCAGGCACAGATCACCAAGCTGCGCGGCGGCGTCGACATCGTGGTCGCCTGTCCGGGCCGTTTGCTCGACCTGCTCAACGACAAGGCGGTGGACCTGAGCCGGGTCGACACCTTGATTCTGGACGAGGCCGACCACATGTTCGACAAGGGCTTTTTGCCCGATATCCGCCGCATTTTGCGCCGGTTGCCCGCTGAGCGGCAATCGTTGGTTTTTTCGGCCACCATGCCCGACGAGATTCGGCATCTGGCCGAGGACATCCTCACCGATCCGGTGACCGTGCAGATTAATCCGACCCGTTCGGTGCAGTCCATTTCCCATCGGCTCTACGCGGTCGAGCAGGAGCAAAAGACCGACCTGCTCCTGCAGCTGCTCAAGGATGAGGCCATGGCCACCACCCTGATTTTCACCCGCACCAAGCACAAAGCCAAGAATCTGGCCCAGAAATTGGCTCAATCGGGCTTCAAGGCCACCTCGCTCCAGGGCAACCTGTCGCAGAACAGACGCCAGCAGGCGTTGGATGGATTCAAGACCGGTGCGTTCACCATCCTGGTGGCCACCGACATTGCCGCCCGTGGTATCGATGTCAATGGCATTTCGCATGTGATCAACTATGACATGCCCGATACCGCCGAGGCCTATATTCATCGAACCGGCCGCACCGGCAGGGCCGCCCGCACCGGCGAGGCCCTGACCTTTGCCACCCGCGAGGACAGCCGCATGATCCGCTTGATCGAACGGTCCATTGACGGGCGGATGAATCATGGGGACGTGGCCGAGCTGCCCGCGGTTCGCTCCGCAGTGCCTTCGGTCCGGTCCCACGCCGGCAAGCCTGCCGGCAAAAAAATATCCGTGACCAAATCGCGTCCGGAGGCAAAGGGGGAATCAGCCCCCAAGGCTTCCCCGCGCAAGCGGTCCACGGCATCCAGTGTTTTCGGCCTTTCGGGCCGGTCAAAATGAGACTGGATGACACCAGAACGCTGCCCTGTCTGCGGATCGGGCGGCGGAGTACCCATGGTCCCGCAGCGGGGCCAACCACCAAACCGTGCGCCCCGCGCACAACCAAAGAGGAGTAGTGACAATGGCTGAAGGAACTGTAAAATGGTTTAATGATTCTAAGGGTTTTGGCTTTATCGCCCAGGATGGCGGCAAGGACGTGTTCGTCCATCATTCCGCAATCCAGGCTGACGGGTTCAAATCACTCCAAGAGGGGGAACGCGTGAGCTTCAATGTGGTCGATGGTGCCAAAGGCCCGGCAGCCGCCAATGTGATCAAAAAGCGATAATCAGCTTGATGGTATAGAGAACCCCGCCCCTGGCGGGGTTCGTTGTTGTGGGCATTGCCCGTGATCAGCCACAGAGGGAGGAGGGATTGCTGTGAACAAACGCACCAACTACAAGCAGGAAAAGCGGATGAAGGAATTGGAAAAACAAAAAAAGAAGGAAGCAAAAAAAGAGCGGAAACTCAATAAGGAAAGAATGGAAACCGACGGCGGGGAAATCGCTGGTCAGGAAGAAATGGCGTAACCGCCATAAGATAGGCCTGTTTTTCCCCGTTCCGTTCCCCCTCGTTTCCGCTTCCTTCAACCAGGCCACTGTTTCAGGGCCTGGCGCACATCTGTCAGTATTTCCTCCACCGATTCATAAAAAACATCCGCTCCCGTGGAAAAGTGCAGCAGGATGTTGTTGAGCGAATCCGGGATGTAGGGAAACAGTTTCTGCAAATTGACCACCCGATTCTGCGACAGAAGGGAGAAATCGGCAGGGCCAAGCGAGCGCAGCACCGCGTTGCCCATCGTCGGATCGGCCATGATTTCCCGCGGATGATAGTCGCCCCGGGCGGTGAGATAGATCAGAATGTTGCCCAGCTCAAAGAGATCCAGGGCAAAGGGCTTCTCCGGCAGGTAGAAGTCGTAGTCAAAATCAATCCAGTAATAGAGACCGGTATCACGGTCGACAAAGATGTGATCCCTGCGGATGTCGCCATGGCGAAAACCATGGCGGTGAAGAAATCCGATCCCTTCCAGGCAACCAAGAAATTGGTTGAATATCCTTGGTAATTCATTGAAGAAATAATCCCGGTGGCTGCTGTCGCTGTGGATGATTTTGTCCAGCCGGTTGCCGCTGACCGGCACCAGCACCCGCACCAGGTTGCCCGCTGCATCCACCAGGGTCTCGCCCTGCATGAAGTGCGGACGTCCCTGGACCAATTCGAGGATACGCGCCTCCTTGTCGGGGCTGCGGTAGCAGGTGACCGAGAACTGTCCCAGCCGCATGTCAAAGGTTTCCCGGAATTCCAGTTTGAGGATGTAGTTGGTCATCGTGACCAGATCCACCGCCTTGGGCACCCAGGGCTTGATCTGCTCGTCCACCCCGAAACGCCCCTCCTTGGTGTAGGAGGTGACGAGAAAGAAGCGGTCTTCCACGGCGATCACGTCGCCGTAATCGATCGAGGTGAAGTCGGTGGTGTCGGTATACACCCGCGACGGCCGGCGCATGCTGCGGGTGACCCGGTGCTCGCGAAGATTGCGAGCCACCTCCTCGGGAAGACCGGCGATGGTGGTATGGGGCGCCATCAGCCAATCACCCATACCGCGATATCGCGGCCATTATGGATCAAGGCATTGGAAATCGAGCCGAAGAGAAATTCCTCGGCCTTGGAGATGCCCCGTTTGCCGACCACGATCGTGCCGTAATCCTCCTTGGTTTGCAGATCGAGAATGGCGGCGCTGATTGACTGCTGGCCGGCAATCTGGCAGCGGGAGGTGATCGCGTGGGGAGCGACGCCGTGGTTCTGGAGAATCTTTTTCGCCTGGGCAAACAGCATCCGCGCCCGCTCTTCCTGTTCCGAGACGTAGTCGTCCAGGGTGGCCCCTGATTGGTAATAGTCGGGTGGCGGTTCGGGGTAGACATGCAGCAGGCAAAGATGGACATCGGCGAGGTGGCCGGCGATGCTGCCGACATAGTCAACGGCATTGATGGATCGGGGGGAATCGTCGATGGCGATGATGATCCGTTTCCAGTCACTCATGGAGAACCTCCCTAATGAACAGTGGAAAAGGTGCGCGCCCCAAGTCGAACGGTGCTGGCCTTCGGCTGACCAAACAATGCGTTCCCCCTGTGGGCGGACAACGATGTTTAGCGGCAGGTCGGTGTGTTACGCCTCGACTTGGCCGGCCGCATGGACAAAAAACAGCCGCCAGGCGTCGGTGGCGTTGAGAATGACCGCGCCAATGGTCTTGCCGCCCCAGCCGGTGTGCTGCCAGCACGGGCGAATCTGGAGCACGGGCAGACCGGGATTGTCGCTGGAATAGACCGTCAGCCGGTTGGCGCTGTGGTACAGTTGCTCGGGCAGGTCGCACAGGCAGAGCCCCGCAGGTGAAATGTTGCCGATCCGCGCGGTGGCGAACAGACAGCCGTCGGTCACATGCACCGTGGTGTTTTTCAATGGGATGCGGGGATGACGCCGTTTGTCCGCTCCGGACGGAAAAGTATCGGCGCGATGGGCGTGGGGCTGGGCGGTTGGCGCCAGCAGCAACCCGGCAGACACGGACCAGAATCGACGCACAACTCGCCACAACCGCCGCGAAAGCGGCTGGGATGCCGGGGGCTGCGATGGATGCGGTTTTGGAGTTGCGGTCATGCCACCTGGATACGATAGGGGTGCGGGTGGTGGGTTTCTTGTCCAACCCTCTATTGTCTTTTATTATTATAAAGGCAGGGATCGTGAACGCAAAGAAAAGAAACAGCCGGAGAACGAACGAGCCGACGGATGAAGGAAAAATGGGCGTGGGTCGAAACTATTGTCTGGACGATCAGAGGCGCAGACTGGTACCTTGACCGGCTGGATCGTCCTCCCTGTTCCGACATGAATGAACGTGCATACATCTCTGGTGCAACCTCGCAAAGGAGTATCCCATGGCCCAAGGATTGCTTATTATTGACATGCAAAATGACTATTTCCGTGGAGGTGCCATGGAATTGGTCAACATTGACGAGGCAGCTGGAAAGTGTGCCCGGGTGTTGCGCTGTTTCAGAGAAAAAGGCGCGCCTGTTTTTCATGTTCAACATATCGCGACACGACCAGGCGCCACCTTTTTTCTGCCCCATACACCCGGCTGCGCAATCCATGAAAGCGTGCGGCCCCTTCCCGGCGAACCCGTGATCGTCAAACATTTTCCCAATTCCTTTCGGGAAACCGGGCTGAAACAACTGCTCGACGCCGCCGGGGTCGATGAAGTCGTCATCTGTGGAGCGATGACCCACCTGTGCATTGACACCACGGTAAGGGCTGCCTTTGACCTGGGGTTGCAGTGCGTCGTCGTTGCCGATGGATGCGCGACAAAAGATTTGACCTTCAAAGGGCATAAGGTCAGCGCCCACGATGTCCAGCTTTCTTTTCTGGCCGCGCTCGGCACGCCTTTCGCTGCGATACGGTCCGCCGAGGAATGCATCGCCGCATGAACAGGGAGCAGGAGGGCCTTGCGCGCGGCCGGTTTCACGGAAGGTGCCCCGATGGACCGTCCACTCCCGTCTGACCGAGGAGCGTCGAACATTTTCACAAGCAGGAGCACATGCACACCGAAGGGACCTTGACCAAATGGAATAGTGAGCGCGGATTCGGCTTGATTACCCCCCGGCGCGGCGGGCAGGACATCGCTGTCCAAGCCGCCGATTTTCCCCAGGACGGCTGTCCGCCGCAACTCAATGAGCGGCTGTCTTTTAGCATCGAAACGGACGCGGGCGGCAAGCGCTGGGCCAAGAATGTGGCGCGCGCGGGAGCGGGGAAAGGAAAACCGACAGCCGACCAAAGCGGCCGGCGTTCTTCCCGCCGCAGTCAGCTGGCCACCCTGCTGGCCCCCTTGGCGCTGCTGCTCGCCATCGGCGCCTATGGATACATCGGGCTTTATGAACCCTCAGCCCCGGATGGCGGCGGAAAATCCGCCAGCACCGGCGACAGCGCAACCCAGGCCGTCACAGCGCGTTTTTTCTGCGATGGCCGAACCTCCTGCGACCAGATGACCAGCTGCGAGGAGGCCACCTTTTTTCTGCGCCATTGTCCCGGCGTGACCATGGATGACGATCAGGATGGGGTGCCGTGCGAAGAGCAATGGTGTGTCGGAGTTTCCCGGTGAACCGGCCATCCAAGGAAAAAAACGCCGTTCCGGCGGGTTCATGAAGCAAGACGAAACGATGCGCAGGCGATGCGGCTGGTGCGGCAGCGATCCCCTGTACATCGCCTACCACGATGAGGAATGGGGCGTCCCGGTTCATGAGGACCGCCGTCTGTTTGAGTTTCTCCTCCTGGAGGGGGCACAGGCGGGGCTCAGTTGGCTGACCATCTTGAAAAAGCGGGAGAATTACCGGAAGGCCTTTGACGGTTTTGACTGCGAGCGCGTCGCCAGCTACACGCAGGATGATGTAGCCCGCCTGCTCGCCGATCCCGGCATTGTCCGCAATCGCCTCAAGATCGAATCGGCGATCAAGAACGCCCGGGGCGTGCTGGCCATTCGCGAGGAGCACGGCTCCCTCGATGCCTTTCTCTGGCGTTTCGTGGACGGCATGCCCGTGCGCAATGGGTGGACCAGTTTGGAGCAGGTGCCGGCCCGATCAGCGCTGTCGGACCGGCTGAGCAAGGAGCTGCAACGTCGCGGCTGCAACTTCGTGGGTTCCACCATCTGTTATGCCTTCATGCAGACGGTCGGCATGGTCAACGACCATCTCGTCGACTGCTTTCGTTACCGGGAGGTCGGCGACATGCTGCCCGCCTCCCGCCTCCTCTGAGCGGGCAAAGCGCGCTCGATCCTTCGACGACAACGGCACGCGGGCTAGCGCGACGGGCCGACCGCCCAGGAGAGTAGCCGTTCCTTTTTGTCGGCATTCAACTGGTGCAGGCCTGTGCATGCGGGGTCGTCAAGGCGTGTGGTCAGGGCCGCTCCCAATCCTTGCCGTGACGAGTCCTCCTTCTGATTGGCGATCTGCTGGATGATCCCCCAGGCGACGTGGGGCGAGGCGCAGGCAAGCGCGCTGAGGGCGGCCAGGGTGTGCCGTCGGAACAGTTCGAGTTCTTCGGGATTTTGCGGATTGGAACGCCGTTCGCAAACAAGGTGGTCAGACTGGCTCAGGCAGGAGCGCAGCTGTGGGCGCGGCGACTCAGGGGGCGCGTTCAGTCTGTGGATAACGAGCTGGACATGGGCTTTGTCCGGAATCCATCTCCGCGCCTCGACAGTCAGCGCATCCCGCATTTCCGCCGCGAGAGGATCCCAGGTCACGCCCCTGGCGTCGACCAGTTCCTCCTCCCTGCCATCGATGTTCGCTCCCTGCAGTTGGGCCTTACTGAGATTCGCCGCCCGGAGAAGGGCGCCGCGCAGATCCGCGCCGCGAAGATCAGCCTCCTGCAGGTCCGCCCCCCGGAGATCGGCGCCGCGCAAGTCCGCCCCTTGTAGTTGGGCCTTTGTCAAGATCGCTCCCTGGAGACAGGTGCTCGCCAGGTTCGCCCCCAGCAGGTGGGCGCCCCGGAGGTCCGCGCCCTGCAGTCTGGCGTCATGTATATCTGCAAAGTCCAGGCGGCTATCCCCCAGGTAGGCACTCTGCAGGTCGGTGTTCTCCAGGCTGACGTTCTGAAGATCGGTGGTGTCAAAAACCGCATTGTGCAGGGAGGCGTTGTAGAATCGTGCCCCCTGCAGATGAGCCCCCTTCAGGTAGGCCCACTGGATATCGGCTTCCCGCAGGCTCGCGCCAATGAGGATGGCCTTGTGCAGGTTGGCATGTCGTAACTTTCGGCCATTGAGATTCAATGGCTCGGTCTGTTGCAATGCCTTCTCGCCCGCACCGGAATGGACATGCTGCAGTGCTTCAGGGCTTGCCGGTTTGGCCAGCAGGACCTGTTCCGTCAGGTTCAGCCGCCGCCGCTCGGTCAGGTAACGGGAGAGTGTGGTTGAACCGTGCGGAATTCCCTGGATGTGCAGCAGGATCTGTTCGATCCGCTCGCCCTCGACATGCAGGGTCAGCGGCAGCAGCGGGCCGAGGGAGAGGGTCAACAACAGCGCCAGGCTGCCGCGCGGAGATCGCGGATGCCAGAACATCGCCAACGGCACCAGCAGCCAAGGCACGGCGAAAAGGGCCGCCGTGGTCCACTCGTTCGTGTGCAAGCCAAAACTTGCCGTGATCAGGGCGATCACCACCAGGAACAGGACGGTGAAATGCAGCCGGCGAAGCGGGGAAACACGCTGCCAGCCGGAGAGCAGAATCAGCAGCGCTGGCGACAGCAGGACCAAGCCATACCCGAGGACAAAGAATCCTGTTTGCATCAGGGGATGCGATTGTTGAGCCGTGGCACTGAACGAGAACAGCGCCTGGCCGACAACGAGCAGCGCAAAGGCGATCCATATCCGTCGCTGTGGCACAAGCACCGTCAGGAGGTCGTGCCAGTAGCCCCGCCAGTCATCCCGGGGGTGGAGGATAATGGGCCAGAGAATGGTGACCACCACGATATCGATCCAGACGGCGACTCGCTGCAGCCAGGTGACCGGTTCGCTCTGATAGGCGAGAAACCAGAACTGGAGGGCGAGGAGGGTGACGAACGGCAACACCAGCATGGTGATCGACACCATCAGTCCAATGAGTCGCCGCATCAGGGTACTCAGGTTGCCGACGAGAAAATAGGTGTAGGGGAAAATGTGCAGCCGGTCGCGCAGCCCGCCAAAACGTTCCTCCTGCGGGGTGGCGGCGTCGAAGGCGAACAGCTCGCGCGACAACAGTTGCAGGTGCAGCAGCAGGTTGAAGTGGACCAGCACCACGAGAAAGGGGGCAATGGCGTAAAAACCGACGAGCGGCACGTCCACGTTGATCACCGGCAGCTTGACCCCCCGGCCTGTCAACAGGTCGGTGTCGGTGGTGCCGAAGACGATGACCAGGACGTAGACGCAGACCGCCATGAAGGCCATGTGCTGCCCGGCCACCCGCTCGGATGCGCTGTTGGCCGAGGCAAGCAGGGCCTGGGCGTTCTGCTGTTGCGAAGCCTTCCGGGCTTGGTCCTGACCGCCCGCTTGCGCCGTCCTGATGCGTCGCCGCTTGATGGGGTGAAAGATCATGGGCATGCCTCCTGCGGTCGTGTCCGATGGTGTTGCGATGCCGGCGAACAATCGTGCCCGTATGTTGAACGAAATCGGGCGTGAACACAACACAAAACACGGTCGGGTCGAAAAGGGGAATTGCCGGCCGGCCAGCCACCGTGAACGTGGACTGCGGATGTGAACAAGACACGCATGGGGGCGGGAACCCCTTTTTCAACCACATCGGGAACTTGCTGTTGCCGGTTGAGGAAGTTGTGGTGTATGGAAACGATGGTTCCGTTGTCCGGGGATCATTCCCGCCCACCACTACATACCTTCTCATTGATTGAGAATTGGAGCGCCAGCGTTTTACCATGAATACAGACGATTCCTACCAATCCGGTCTTGTCCCTGCCGACGAAATCGCGCAACGCATCGCGCGGCTGCAGGACTTTTTACAGCAACAAGCAGTGGATGGGGCGCTGATGCTCGATCCATTGAACATGTATTACTACACCGGGACGATGCAACAGGGGGTGGTGGTGGTCCCGGCAACGGGCGACCCCGTCTTTCTGGTCAGGCGCAGTGTGGAGCGGGCACGGTTGGAGTCGCCTGTGCAGCAGATTCTCCCCCTGGCAGGGTTCAGCCAGCTGCGATCCACCCTCGCCGACCTGGGCCTGGCCACCGACACCCTGGGCGTGGCGGAAGCCACCCTGTCTGTAGGCGTTTTCAAGGCCCTGGCCAAGGCCTTTCCAGGCACAGCCTTCACCGATATCAGCGGGGTGTTGGCCATGATTCGGGCGGTGAAATCCGACTACGAAGTCGGGCTGATCCGCACGGCCGGGGCCCTGCATGCGCAGGTCTATGGGGCCATTCCCGCCCTCCTGCGCGAGGGGATGAGCGAATGGGAACTGGGCGCGGCCATCCACCAAAAGATGATGGAGCTGGGCTACACCGGAATTGCCCGGTTCGCCGGCTCCGGCATGGAGCTGTTTCTGGGGATCATCAGTTTCGGTGAATCGGGCAACTATCCGACCGCGTCCATTGGGCCGGGCGGCCTCACTGGGCTCTCGCCTGCCTTCCCGCTGGTGGGGGGCAGGAAGCAACTGGGGCGGGGCGAACCCGTGTTCGTGGATATCGGTTTTGGCTACCACGGCTATTTCACCGATGCGACCCGGGTGTTCTCTCTGGGGCCGCTGCCTCAGGCGGCCATGGAGGCGCATGCGCTGTGCCTGGACATCCAGGAGGCGGTGCGCTGCCGCCTCAAGCCCGGTGCCATCCCGTCGCGGATCTACGACGAGGTCTGGGGCGAGTTCGTGCATTCCCGAGCCTTTACCAAGCATTTCATGGGATTCGGCTCCAACCAAGTTCCCTTCCTGGGCCATGGCATCGGTTTGGCGATCGATGAATTTCCGGTCATTGCCGCCAAGGTGCACACCCCGCTTGAGGCGAACATGATCATTGCCGTCGAGCCCAAGAAAGGGGTGGCAGGCATTGGCCTGGTCGGCGTGGAAAATACCTTCCGTGTCACCGCCGAAGGCGGCGAAAAATTAACTCCGGGGACAGACGAGATCACCATGGTGTGATCCGGAACCTTCCCTTGCCACTCCAGCAGAGGTGAACCTGTGCACTCCAACCTTGTGCTCCGCGATGAGATCGAAACGCTTGCTGTCGAGGGCGTGCCGCCGGAGGTCTTTTTCGTCTTGCCCTTTGCTACCCCTTGTCCCACGGGCACGGTGCACTTTCACCCAGCCTTCCTGGCCAACGGACCGCAGCAGGGATGAAAGACGGGAATTCCATAGTGCACCGACGCTTTCCGATCCACACTTTTGTTTTGCTTGTTCTGCCATGACGCCCGCGATCACCGCCCTCAAAAAAGCCAAGGTGCCGTATCGGCTGCATGCCTACCAGCACGATGCCGGTGCAGCCTCCTATGGCGGTGAAGCCGCGCAGAAGCTTGCCATCGAGCCCGCGCAGGTCTTCAAGACCCTGGTTGTCGAGACCGACGGCCAGAAGTTTGTGATCGGCATTGTTCCCGTTGCCCATCAGTTGGACCTCAAACTCCTGGCGCAGGCCCTCGGCACCAAAAAAGCCGCGATGGCCCAGGCGCAGGACGCGGAAAAGATGACCGGCTATGTGCTGGGCGGCATCAGCCCCTTGGGGCAAAAGAGAAAACTGGCGACCGTGATCGATGCCTCGGCAACCGGTTTTGCCACCATCTTCGTCAGCGCCGGCCGCCGTGGGCTGGAGATCGAGCTTGCGCCCCACGACCTGTGCGCCTTGACCCACGGGACCTTTGCGGAGATCAGCCGATGAAGGGTGAAGGAGTTGCAGCGAGGGAGAGTTGGATTTTATTGGAAAAAGTTTGCCCGCTTGGTGCAGCGCCCTGTAGTGCAAAATGTAAAATTTGGCTTCTGTGACCTATGAATTCCCGGAAATATTCTTGGCGAAAGGACACGCCTTGAAACGTGCCAATAATGCTGCGGGGACTGGAAGCATGGGTGCTCTCCGAAAACTGGCCATCCTTCCAAATGGAATGATATACAGAAAAGCGGTTATTCCGAACCTATTGATTTTCCAATGACAATCTTCATAAATATCGGTAGGCTAATCCAAAATATCTGCTTTAAACACAAGGGTAGAGTATTACAGGAATGAGCCAATCATCCAGGCTCCCTCTACGAGTTTAGATGATATACAGATCAGCAGAATAACTTGTTGTGTGTAAAAGGCATGTGCCTATCTCCCGCGCTGGCACTCGTACTTACACCAGCTCCCTTGCCATTCCGTGCGTCTGCCGTATTTCCGGTGTAACTTCCCCATATCTTCCAGGTTGTCTGCGCAGATGTCGTCCCAAATATCATGCCACACCATGCCGTACCGCTTCCCTTTTGGCGGCTTGTAACTGAGTGCGTCGGCACAAACAAACGTCACACGCGGGTCAGCATAGTGCGGGGAAACAAGGTCGATCAGGTCTTGCGATATTTCAACAACCGTCACATCCGTTACTTCAGGTTTGAGAAGTATATTCTTCAGCACCATGCCAATTCCCAAACCATTTAAAAGGCACGACCCTTTTGCTTTCCATACGGCTGTGCTGTGGTCGCGCATCTCTGCCGGAGTGTCAGACATCACGAGGTATCCGTTCCGTGTTACCCTCGTGTACGTCTCGCCTACCGGCACGGCGCGGCCTCTCAGTGCCGAATGAAAATCCATGAAGTCTGTCGTAAAGCGTTCGATCTTCCACGGTCCTTTCTGTCCTTCAGGCAACGTTACTTTTTCCAAGGTTCCTCCTTAAAATCAGAATATAAAGGCTCACACAACAAAGCGTTCAAGCCGATGCCGATAAAGCCCGGCACGGCTTAACTAATCGTTATGCGCATAATCCCCGCCGCCGATCGGTATCGTAGCGGAGGAAGTCGCGAAAGCTCTCGAAACAGTCGGCACATTCCAGGTATTCCTGGTATCGCCTTTTGCTCTTGGAAATTTTCGGCGGAGCCGGGCTATGGAGCGCAACAGCCTCTTTCCCGGCAGGAGTGACGACAAAACAGTGCATGTCGCCCCACAACTTCCTTGTCCCAAGGTCTTTCATTAACCCTATCTCGGCCAATTGCTGGCACTTCGCAAAGTCTTTCCCGCCAGGGTCAGTTGCAAAGTGGTTGCGGTATTGCTCGCCATGGCCGTATTGATCAACCCCGAGCGAGTGCTGCAGGATGTGCAGTAATTCTTTATCCATAATCCCTCCAATGCGTTAAAAACGCATAACAAATCGGTCGAGTTCGGACGCCGCAAACTGCGCGGCGCCGCTCACCTCAACCATTAGTCGTCAGTAATTATTTTTATATTTTTCAGTTCTTCTTTTACAGTTTCACACTGATACCAATCACTCCAGCTATCTTCACAACATTTCCCATTATTGTGCTCTCTAGTGCATTTATGGTCGGGCCCTCCATCATGCCAGCCCCACTTTCTATACGGGCACCCCATGTCTTCCATTTTCCCTCCTTTCAACCGCGCTTAACCAGTAAATAAACGTGACCTGGACAACTAGCGCTCTTTCAATGGTAGTTCATTCACCTGCACGTTATTAAGCCGTTCGGCGGAGATAAAATTATGAAAGTTGACCATATATCCCTTTCTACGACTCCAGTATTTTTAAGGAAAGGTAGTCAGGTTGTTTCCCAAGGCACAGGATTTTACTTCTTATCAAATAAAGATAATGGCCAAGTCCTTTTCTTATTAACAAATTATCATGTTCTTACAGGTTCAGCTCCTAGTGAACGGAAAGCGCCTATTGGTGACAATATCTTTTTCCAATTTCACGAATCAGATACCGAAACAGGAAAAATAAGAAATTCCAATCTTCCTTTATTTACTCCAAGCGGTAAGCCATTATGGCTTGTAAGCTCCGACCATCCAGAAGCAGATTTTGCTGTAATCCCTTTGCCCACGCAGTGCTCGAAGGATTGTAAAGTGTTTTGTCTTTCAGAAGAATGGGCAACTCAAAAAATGAAAATTCGACCAGCAACAGATGTTTCTCTGGTAGGTTATCCCTATGGCTTCTATGATACTTCAAACGCGCTTCCTATTTGGAAATCAGGAACACTTGCAAGTGAGCCAAAAGTGAATTTCGAAGGAAAACCTCTAATGTTAATTGATGTATCTGCTTTTCCAGGAATGTCAGGGTCTCCTGTATTCGCTATTGCCAACGGGATGTATGAAATGGCAGAAGGAAATTCAGTCACACCTGGTATGGTGAGACAATTCATAGGTATTTATGCAAGCATGCAAATGGTTAGTAAAAACAAATATTTAGAAGAGATCGTGCATGATACAAAAGTTGGGATTAGGGATCTCGAGTCATTAGAGATCGGTCATGTATGGAAAGGTAGCATAATTACCGAGTTGATAGACAATATTGATATTGGAAAATATGAAACGGAAATAATACAAGAATTGAGCCGAACAATCGGTTGAAGAAGGATTGTTCATTCCGCTGCGCTACATGAACAACCTCTTAACCTCACCGTTAACTTAAAAAATGAAATCAAGATCACGCGCATTATTGGATAAGTCATTGGGTGCCGTCTTGTCTGCAATGGAAATTTATAACAAGCCAGATTTCTATTACAGAGAGGAGACTTTTTCAATTTTGATGGTCAATGCATGGGAGCTGTTGCTAAAAGCAAGGTTGTTGCAGCTTAGTAACAACAAAGTGGCCTCAATAGTCAAATACGAAAAAAGACAAAATGCTGATGGGTCAACTTCTGAGAAACTGTATAGGTCTTACAGTAGGTCCGGGAATGTAAAAACAGTAAGTCTTTTTGTCGCCTATGATTTAATAATTAATGAGTATGGAGATAAACTTGACAATTTAGTTCGGAAAAATCTTGAAGCATTAATAGAAATTCGTGACAATTCTGTCCATTTTTTAAACAAAGACTTTGAGTTAAAACGTAAAATATTCGAAATTGGAACGGCCTCACTAAAAAATTATCTTAATTTAGTTATTAAATGGTTCGGTGTTGATCTATCTAAATACAATTTCTTCTTAATGCCGATGGCTTTTATCCGTGATTTTCACAAAGCGAAAGTTGTTTCTTTGACCATCCAAGAAAAGAAATTAATCAAATTTGTTGAAAATTTACAAAGTAAGGTCGAAGACGATGAAACAAAAGATTTCAACCTGGCACTAGAAGTTTCGGTGCATCTTAAGCGAGCGAGTAGCACTACAACAACAAATACAATAACAATTTCCAATGATCCTAATGCGCCGGTCGTTCGACTTTCTGAAGAGGATATTCGAGAAAAATATCCATGGGATTATGCTGTATTAACAACAAGGTTAAAGAAAAGATATAATGATTTCAAATGTAACCAAGACTACCATGGAATTCGTAAGCCGCTTGAATCAGATGAGAAATACTGTAATACACGTCTACTAGATCCAGGTAATCCATCAAGCAGCAAAAAAATATTTTACAACCCAAATATTCTTAAAGAATTTGATAAACATTATAACAAAAGTTAACCACCGGCTTCACGCGGACCCCGCAAAAAGCGCGGGTCCGGTGATCCGGAACGTTATGTTTTCCGGAGGTGAGCGCACCATGCTCAAACACTACTTGGAAGAACTTACGGCGCTTGAGTTTTCCGAACGTGACGCAGGGATTCAGAAGGCGGTTACGAGAGAAAAGGGCGCAATGAATGCGCGTGGGATACTGCACTCTTCAATGACCCTTCAGGCGTTAGCTGAGTTCTTCGGTGCCGAGTTCTCGTTGCGCTGTGATTTCCTAAAAGAATTCGTTGTTACGCACAGCGCCTTGTGCAAAGAAGAGGATGCCGTAACAACCGCAAAGACCTTATTTCAGACGAAGTCCTTTGAACAAAGGGACCGACTGAAGGCCGCATATGAGGCCGCGACAAAGCCTATCGTCGCATCACTAAGCAGTGACTTTCCGAAACAGATCGAAGAGGGCTTGCTCGCCACTTTTGAGACTCGGATAAAAAAGAACAACATGTATGTCGAGATTGCTTACCAGGCAATGGAAGCCGCTAAGCGCGAAAAGACCCCTATGTTCGCACTTAAACCGAATTTCCACGGTATTGGAATTGACGTGGAGGAGGTCTGGAGACGATATGTCAAACATAACTAGCCAATCCACCGGACAAAGAAAAGCGTTGCTCGTTCCTCGCCCCGCTTTTCTCTGCCGGTGATTGCTGCATTATGTCGATGCTTCACCATGTACCCGCTACGCGACTACATGGATGAACCACGGGAGGAAATATGAAAACGATTGGATTTGGAATGAACGGAAATACTTGCCTTTCAAATTGTCCGTATAAAAAATCTGATTACACGGTAATAAAAATCGCGTCTCTGTACTGCCAGAACTGCGACAAGAATAAGGGAATTAACAGGGAAAATAAAACGGTTGATTGTATAGGAGACGAAAGAAACATAACAATCGCTTCAACCTGACATCCTAACGGATGCAGGTTAAGCAAATGTTCATGGCGACTGCGTCGCCATGAATCGCGGTGCTGACTGCGTCGAGCACCTTGCCTGGCGCCTTGCGCCAGAACAAGGTACTCGACCGGACACCGCACACCGATCATTCAAACTTCGTTTGCCTGATCGGCGCACGGCGCCGGTCAGCACCGCGATTAACAGTGAAAAATGAAAATCACGAAATCCAACATACTGAACCTTATAAAGACCGCTTTCGGCTTCGAATGGACGCCTGAAATATCTCAAGAAGCAATAGGGAATCTTGAAATTTAGCTTAGCAAGCCCCGGCACCATTCACCGACAATTTTATTCACAAAGACCATGCTCTTCTGGCTTTTAATCCGATCGGTTTTGCACCTTGGCGGTGCCTCGCTCTGTGCTCGATGGCGGTCTTTTGCCAGTTTGCCGCACTCCGGGCACACTTCACCTGCTTGCAGCCAGAAGCATCCCCATTCGGTCAATGTTATACACCAAGTTGCGCAAGCCGATCTTTGCTCGGGCTCGGGCTATGCCGATCGTGCGCAACAGTACATTCCCCGCTCGCTGCGCCTGTACACCAAAGACATGCTCGATTCGCGAACGGACCTTGGATCTGGTTCGGTTGCCCTCCTGTTCTCTGGGCGTCAAGGGACGATTGCGGCTCCCCTTGCGTTGGATGTGTTCACGAAAACCATCCTGGCCGAGGCGCTCCAATCGATCCGCGGATCGATAGGCCGAATCCGCCCAGACGTCCTTGCTCGTATTGTCGGCAAGGAGTTGCTCGAACACGTTGCTGTCGTGCAGGGCCGCATCGGTCACGGCATAGCTGCGAATCAACTTGTGCTTCACATCCACCGAGATGTGGTTCTTGTAGCCGTAATAAGACTTGCCGTTCTTCTTGGTCCAGCGCGCGTCCGCGTCTTTTCTACGCCGCTTGTTCTCGGACCAGTTCTCCGGGATGTCGCCCTCTTTGATCCGGGCATTTTCCTCCCGGCTGTTCCGCTGTTTGGGCACGCTGACAATGCTGGCATCCACGATCTGCCCTTTCATCGCCATGAAGCCGTTGTCCCGGAGATGCGCATCGAAGGTCGCAAACAGTTCCTCTACAATGCCGGCCTTGACGAGGTCTTCCCGAAAACGCCAGATGGTGGTGGCATCGGGAACCTTCTGGCTGATGTGCAGACCAAGAAAGCGCCCAAAGGAGTGCCGGTCGAGAATCTGAAACTCGGTCGCGTCATCCGACAGATTGTACAACGACTGCAGGATGAGAATCTTAAACAGCAGGATGACGTCGTACCCCTTCGGCCCGACCGTAGACTGCCGGCCCTTGTCCCTGGCCTTTTCGAGCGCAGGACGAAACATCTCCCAGTTGACCGTCTCGTTGATCTTGGCAAGTGGGTCGCCGTTCTTGTCGATTTTGTGCAATCGGTCCTGCAAATCAAAAAAGCCGGGCTGGATCATGGCTGATCTCCATCGGGTGATGGTTGGCGGATGCGGCCTTAAAACGATGAAGAATGTAACATATTTACACAAAATCAACAATTTGATAGTTAAACTTGTCGCAGGCTACTGCATTTAATTTTCAAGAAACCCAATAGACATTCTGAACAGATGTGACTCCACAACAGAACAAGTTTATTTGCTTGGATCGGCCTATTATATTGAAGCAATGAGAGATAAATACAATGGAGAACTGTGTGGCCAACCTCTTCCAATATCTTGGCACATTGTTACCTACAATCAAGTCAACTATGAAGCCATTTACTTTCAGGAGCCTTGGGGAGGCTGGGCCAGAGGCTACGGAGCTGGCCCTAGCAGTTGCGCCTTTGTTCCACAGTTGAAATTTCCACATATAAATTACCACCATGACTTTGGATTGTTTTATAGCGCTGACAATGCAGGCGGTGAATGGGGTTTCCAATGTGCGATAGAAATTGACCCTGAAGAAACGCATAAAGATCGTAAAGATAAAGACGAATATAGAGACAATATAGTTGACTACGAAGTAATACGTGTTGATGACAGGATACATAGTTGCACAACATGGTTTGAATTAATAATGGACAGAGACGATGCAATTATTGAGGAGCATCTCAAAACAATCAAAGATGACGACGACACTCAAGATTGGTAGGCTCCCATCCAGGGGTGGCGATAATACGCACATATTTTCTTTCTTTTCCGCGGAAATGCCTATGTCTAAATGTGTGGCGCCAGCCTATACCGTCGTCGGTGTCCTCTGTTTCCATATACCCCCAGACTTCCCTACAACATTCGCATTCAGCAACAGGGTCGGCATCTGGCAATTTATTAAATGCTCTCTCAAGCTCTTCGCTTTTTTTGTTAAGCCATACAATCTTCATATAATAACCTTATATAATAATATAAATCAGTTAACAACCGGCTTCACTCGGACCCCGCAAACAGCGCGGGTCCGGTGAGCCAGACGTTGGGCCTCGGTCTGCTCCCTGGTCGGTTGAAAACAACCTCGGCCCAACCAGTTCATCAAGCGGACTAGCCGCTTATGCCGTCCCTACCAAAACCGAGCATTTCGAGAAGGTCCTTAACAGAGATGCTGTCACGTTGGGTTGACATCAGGTAGTCTCGGCATGACAAGATAGTAGACTCTGCATCATCAACGTCTGCGCGGAGATCGTCAATCTCGCGTTACAGACGTTGAACCATACACTCTGAACAGCCATCACCGTCGAATGGTGCTCCATGTTCGCACGGACCAGGATCTTCGACAATTCCGGAATCAATCTGCATTCTGTAGATATCCATTATGTTCTCCGTCTGGAATTTTTCCCCAACCAGCAGTTTCAGCAGGCCGAGCTGCTGAACTGCGCGTTCATGGCGACTGCGTCGCCATGAATCGCGGTGCTGACTGCGTCGAGCACCTTGCCTGGCGCCTTGCGCCAGAACAAGGTACTCGACCGGACACCGCACACCGATCATTCAAACTTCGTTTGCCTGATCGGCGCACGGCGCCGGTCAGCACCGCGATTGTGGCCGTAGGTGCAGCGTGGTCGGTAGATGCCGGCCTCGCCACAACCAGTGCCTTACAGCGGACAATCCGCTGAAGTGTTACTCAAAATATTCCTTTATCAGATAAAGCTGACTCGCAATTCCAAAGGTGCCTAATGAAACGCCCTCGATCTCCTCAGCCAAGTCGTCAAAATCTTCTGGAAGATCATCGTAAATATCTCCTTTTTGCTTTGCCCGAGCCTCACCTGCAGATATCATTTCTGTGGACCTGGACGAAACTACTTTGCCACCCTGGAATATTTCGACTGTTTCGCCGTCAGCGGTGATTGTGATAACTACCTTGTCTGGATACATGATCACTCCGTTTTTTAAATTTATTCTGCCACAACCAGCAGTTTCAGCGGATGAACCGCTGAACTGCGCGTTATGCAGCTTCAAACAGGTTGCATGTTTCATGCACGATACATCCCTTTTTCTGGCACCACATGTCGCGGTCTTCGTTTATTGTCAAACAACCCGTACAATCTTCACACGACGTTTTTTCACTTATTTCTTCATGCATAACAAGGTCGCTCCAGCCGACCAAAAGAGATCGGCGATAATGGTTAGATTGCGCTTGGCCACTACACACCATCTCCGAAGTAAGTACGAGACGCCTTGTCAAGAACATCGTCGACCTCTTGCTCGTCAAACTCACGCCTATACAGCTCTTGCACAGCGTGGAGCATTTCATGGACCACAGATGTGGTAAATATTTCCTCGAAAGAAATTTCATTTGTTTTATCTGCACAGGCGTTTACCATCGCTTCAATATTTACAACAATCTTCGCCTCTGGTTCCGCTACAGATCCAGATAGATATCCAGCAAATGCAGGTATTTCGTTATTGGGCTTAATGCTAAATTTAATTTCCAGCATAACAAGGTCGCTCCAGCCGACACCGGGAATCATCGCTCATCTTATCGGTATCTCAGCGGCCCGGTGCGGCTGATCTTGGCGTTAGATTTCCCAAGAAAGCATTACCTGAACAATAAATAAAGGATAAATGATGTCATTCGCAAGGCCGTCAGAATCAATACAAATGAGCCTATTTCCTCAATCAAAACCGGCAACTAAGAGCGCTGATCTTGATGTTCCTAAAACTTATACCGGCTTGGCAGGTTTTCATAAATATTGGGGAAAGAAACCGATTGAAAGCTTGTGTTATCTTGTTGAAAAATGCACCAAAGAAGAAGATGTCGTGATGGACCCTTTTCTCGGCTCTGGTTTAATATCGCTGGAGTGCGTACTTCGAAATAGACGTTTTGTCGGTATTGATATTAATCCGTTTTCAATCGAACATGCATCATTCCTACTCGATTTACCTACAAGTCAGGAATACTATCAGGCTTTGATAGAAATCGAAAATTCTGTTGCTGAAAAAATCAGAAATACTTATCTGACTTCGGAAGGAAAAATTGCATCGCACTATCTTTGGGAAGGGGATCAAATCGTCTCTGTATGGATTAAACCTGAAACAGGGCGAAGCCGAATTGAACTAGTGCCGTCTGCGCTAGACTTAAATTCCTTTTCCACATACAAAGATTACAAGCCGTTACATTTCAGAAATCTCAGATTTTTCACTAACTCTAGGATTAACGTAAAGCCGACTATGACTGTCAGTGATGTTTTTACTGGGCGGGCGATGCGAAATATCGATTTACTCATTGAATCATTTGCCAATTATCCAGCGCACTTGAAACGTGCGCTGCTTCTCACATTAACATCTTCGGCTGGTCAGATGTCCAACATGGTCTTTGCCATAAAAAATCGGAGTGCAGGGAAGAGAAATGGTAACGGCGACAAAATAGAAGTTGGTAGTTGGGTTATTGGGTTTTGGTTGCCGGATACACATTTTGAAATAAACGTATGGAATTGTTTTAAAAATCGTGCGAATAAACTTCTGAAGGCGTTGCCAGCGGAAAGGAAATACTATGCAGTTTCGAACGACGCAGCATCTGTTGAGAATCTTGGAAATGATGCATGGCTTATAAATTCTGACTGTAGGTCAGCATTGAAAGAAATTCCGCCAGAGTCAGTAGCATTCGTTTGTACTGACCCGCCACATAGTGATCGTATACCTTATCTTGAATTGAGTGAGCTATGGAATTCCTTGTTGGGATATTCCGTTGATTTTGACAGTGAAATTGTTGTTTCGAATGCAAAAGAACGTAATAAATCAAAAATTAACTACAATTCGGAGATGACCGAATTCTTCTTGGAAATATCAAGGGTTCTTAAACCAAATGGTTACATAGCATTGTACTTCAATGCTCGTGACGAGGAAAGCTGGCAATACTTGAAAAACATCGAAAAGATATCTGGCACATTAAACTTTATTGGATGTTTTCCAATGACGTACTCAGCTACCTCCGTTGTGCAAGATAATCGGAAAGGGGCCATGAAGAACGACTACATCATTATTTATCAGAAGGGGCAACCCTACACTGGACATCCCTTGACGAGTGCTTTTGTACACCTTCCTGGATGGTCGTCTCAATTCCCAGCAAATAAAGGAGAGTAAGTCAAAGTGAAAGACTTCAACTATTGGAAGAAATTACACGAAAGTGAGAAATTAGAAGAGTTTAGCACAGATGAGCTAGGGCTTCTTTGGCTCAAAGTAAAATGTATTGTTAGAAAAGAACTGATTTCAGAGTTTCTCACAGCGAATAATATTGAACTGAATGAAACGTCATTAAATGGGCAATTTGTTGAATTATACGCTTTGCTTGTAAAAAATCCAAAGGAATCACACAGGATATTGAATGAATACATAGAGGCGACAAATAAAAGCATTTTGGAGGCATTGGACACCAAAAAACTTGTTTCAGAGTTATACAAACTCAAATCATTTGATTGGGGTGGTGATTACCAAAATTCTCTAGATAAATATTTAGTAAGCCGTTATGTCAAGGTGATCCAATCTTATGACATACTTGTGTCAAAATTTGAAACAGAGATTAGCACGGCAGTTCAGGGATACGTTCTTAATAGCTGGTACAACCACTGGTCTAGTATTCTTATTGAACATATTTTTAAATCAAATAATGCGGTGCTGCCAACTGTTGGCCAAATAAAGCATGTTGATTTTTTTATAGGCAATGTACCTTTTGACCTTAAGGTAACATATTTGCCAGCAGAATATCTAAAATCTAAAAGAAAAGAAAAAGGATATCCTGTTGAACTTACTTATTTGAAAGCGCAAGCGAAAAGTCTTGGAATTGATTTTGACAAGAAGGCAAATCCTGCCGATATATACTATGAAATTGTTGAAAAATTTAAAGACAAGGGCACAAAAGAATGTTTACTCGTAATCGAAACTTTGAAAAAAGAGAAATTGGAGATTCTCAACGAAGCAATAGCCAACCCAAAAGGTCTAGCAAAATGGCTATATGAAAATCAGGGCGAAATGCGTTTCGGGTCAGAAAACAGACTTTTTCTTGTGCTTGTCGATACAGATGATTTCACAGGGTCTTGGAAATTGAAGCGTAACATGGATTTGTTAAAGCCAGTAATTGAAGGCTACATTAATGATTTTCCCAAGAAAAAAACTTCAGACTTGAAAATTGAGTTTAAATATAAAGGCAAACCACAGACATTCACAGCATTAACTGATGTCATATTTGTTATCAAATAGGGCTCGGATGAATTATAAATCATAATCTAACAACCGCATCAACGCCGACGCCGGGAAGCTGGCCGAGGCGCTACGGAGGAAGGTTGTTGGCCGGCGCGGGTTATGCGGAACGTTGGGCCTTTTTCACGATCGTTCCCACGCTCCAGCGTGGGAATGCCACCCTGGACGCTCCAGCGTCCCGATGTGTTCAGCGTCCTATGTGAGCATTTCCCCCCCCAAAAAAACCGCCAGCTCGGGCAGGTCTCTGTATCCGCACCGCTGGCCACGCGCTTTCTCCGTCGACTCGCCTACGCGGGCGCGTCTTGCCGGAACGCCCACGCTGGAGCATGGGCGCGATCAACCCTTGCCCTTCGGAATAAAAAGTTCCCCGTCATGCCGCATCCTGTGTAATTGTTCGCTTGCAAAAGAATAACGCATGAATATGTTTAAATCATTTCGTGTTGTCGATGGAAAGTGGACAGAAATGCGCAACATCCTTGTTCGATCCAAACCGAGAAAAGGAGGTGACCATGCAGTGGAAAACAGAAGATGGTGGGTGGAGCCCGTATCTGGCCGGGGCATTGGTGGGGGTGTTAGCTATCGTTTCGGTGTATGCGACGACCCTATGGATGGGCAAGACCAATTATCTGGGCGCATCGACCACCTTTGTGCGTGCCGCTGGGCTTCTTGAACGGACAGTTGCTCCGGATCGAGTGGCTGCCAACGAATACTTCACCAAGGAAAAAGTGCGGGTGGACTGGCAATTCATGGTTGTTGCCGGCATCTTTTTGGGCGCCTTGATCGGTTCCGCAACCGACAAGAGCTTTAAACTGGAACATGTGCCGCCGACCTGGGAAAAACGGTTTGGACCGTCGATCGCAAAACGTGGCGCCGCCGCCTTTTTGGGCGGGATCGTCGCCATGTTGGGGGCCCGCATGGCCGATGGCTGTCCCAGTGGCCACGGTCTGAGCGGCATGATGCAGTTGTCGGTCAGCTCGTTCATCGCGCTGGCCATGTTCTTCGGCGTTGGGGTTGTCGTGGCCGGACTTATCTACAGGAGGCGAGCGTCATGAGCATCGATCAGGTTCTGGGGCTGGTGACAGGGGTATTGTTCGGGTTTCTGCTGCAAAAAGGGCGTGTGCTGCGTTTTGATAAGCAGGTTGGCGCCATGCTGTTGCAGGACATGACCATCTTCAAATTCATGCTGTCCGCCATCCTGGTCGGCATGGTGGGCATTCAACTGCTTGCCGGTGCGGGAATCATTGCCTTGAGCCACAAGGCCATGAACCTCGGCGCCGTGGTGGTTGGTGGCGCCCTGTTCGGCTGCGGCTGGGCAGTGATGGGGTTCTGTCCCGGCACCTCCATAGGGGCTCTGGGCGAAGGGCGCTGGCATGCGGTGTTCGCCATTGCCGGCATGGTGGCGGGGGCGGCGATCTATGCCGAGCTTTATCCTGTTTTTAAATCGACGGTTTTGGCATGGAAAGACTTCGGGAAGATCGGGGTGCCTGACGTCGTGGGCGTTTCTCCCTGGCTGATCATTCCGGTCTTCTGGGCCGGAGTTATTGGGGTGTTTGTCTGGTTTGAGCGTAAGAACCTCTGAACATGTAGTGGGATGAACACGGGACTGACGATTGTTCCCACGCTCCAGCGTCCCGTTGTGTTCAGTGCCCTCTCGGGTGGTTTCCGCCATCCCCCGTTTGTTGGGGAGAATTTGACCCGCTCCTTGTCCGCCAATGCTCGGGTAGGCCGCTGTGGCCGCCTTTGCAGTGCTGCCCCCTAGGCCATGCATTTGCTTCGCCAACTCGTCGACGCTGGAGCGTCCTGGCTGCGTTCCCACGCTGGAGCGTGGGAACGATCAACGACCAGATCCCATAAATACAAAAAGCACCTGACCAATGCTGATCAGGTGCCTCGTTTGGGGGTGGGGCGAGAGGCGAGCGTTACGCCGGCCTGATCTCGACCTTATCCTGCAAATACCGCTTCACCTCGCCAATCGGCACCTCCTTGCGGTGGAAGATGCCGGCGGCCAGGGCGGCCTCGGCCCGGGTGCGGGTGAAGACTTCCAGGAAGTGGTCGGCACAGCCCGCCCCACTGGAGGCAATAACCGGGATGGTCACCGCCGAACGCACCGCGTTGATCAGTTCCAGGTCAAAACCCGAGTTGGTGCCGTCCTTATCAATGCAATTCAGCAGAATCTCCCCAGCTCCCAGTTGCTCGCAGACCTGGGCCAGGGTGACCGCGTCCACCGGTCGTCCCTCGCGACCGCCCTTGACGGTGCACTGGTACCAGCAGTTTAGGGAACGCGCTTCTTGTTTTTTAGTGGTTTCAATGTGTTGCGGGTGAGTTTTCTGTTTTGCCGTCCCACCACCCAGCAACTTCCCAACCCGTCAAAGTGTGCGTCTCGGCTGACCCAAAGGCGAAGATTTCTTGCCTCAGCCGGGTCTCGAATCCCCACCCACTCATCACCCAACCCAGCTCACGCCGGTGTTTTCTCCGCCGCTGCCGGTAGCCAGGGCACGTTTGATGCCGCCGCGTCCACAGCCGCCAGTAGAGTTTCCTGGCTGAGGTGTGCATATCGCTGGGTGGTTTTCAGCTGACTATGCCCAAGCACCTTGGCCACCTCGTAGATCGACCTGCCGGAGTTGACCATATTCGAGGCCATACTATGCCGGAGATCATGCATCCGCACATCGGGCAACCCTGCAGCTTTACGGGCGTTATCCCAAGCTCGGTGCATCTGGACAAAGGGAAGCCTAGTGTCCGGATTGGGAATGACATAGGGGCATCCTTCCCACCGGGGGAGCTGACGCAGGATCTCCAAGGCTGATAGCGACAGAGGAACATGCCTGGCTTTCCCGGATTTGGACATAGGGATGCGCCAACTCCGTCGCTCCAGGTCGAACTCTTCCCATCGACTATCGAGCAGTTCCCGTTTCCGGCAACCGAGCAGCAGGAGCAGGGGGGCTATGTATTTGAGTTGGGTGTTCTTGCTTTTCTCCAGTTGCTCAAGGAGGCGTTGGGTTTCTTCGATCGAGAGATAGCGCTCCCTGGCCGTTGCCTCATACAGCTTTACATCTACAGCCGGGTTGACCTTGACGTCCGGTACTTCCCATTTGATTGCCAGATTGAAAATGTATTTAAGCAGGACCAAGACCCGGTTGGCCATACCCGATGCAAAACCATTAGCTCTCATTCCGTGATGCAGGTCGGCAACCATAATCTGAGTGATCTCATTCATGCGATACGTGCCAAGAGGAGGGAGGAGATGATTTCGGAGCAGGGAATCATCGTTCTTCCAACTGCGCTTGTATCCCTTAATGAAGGGGATATAACGCTCACTGCAGAACTCAGCTAGGGTGGGGACGTCTTTCTTGCTCTTTCGTTGTTCAGCGGGGCTATCTCCCAGGACAACTTGAGAGCGCAACACCTTAGCGGCATTCCGGGCCTTGTCGAAGGTGATGGACTTGGCATCTCCGATTTTATGCTGGATCTGCCTTCCATGCTGATCTTTATACCGAAGAGCATAGGTCTTGCCACCGGTGGACCGGACTTCGACAATGAAGCCAGTAATGGTGGAGTCATAGTAGTTATCTTTCTTCTTACCTTCAGTGCAGACAGCATTACGGACAAATTCTGCGGATAGTTTGACTACAGGCATTTGATACCTCCTGTTTTGGATGATAATGGAAAAAGGATGACAGTGACCTGTGCTGCCGGAGTGGGGGCAGGGGAGCGGTCGCTGCCACCGGAGGGGGGGAGCGAGTGGGCACCCAGCGGGACCGGAGAGCAGCGTTTCGGGGGCGGTCATGGCCCAGGGTATGCGCCGGGGTGAGCGCCCGAGAGCGGGGCGACTCGGGGGGTACTGGAGGGGGGGCTGGAAGTGGGAAAAGTGGGGAAATTGCCCCAGCTCCCCTGGCTCCAATAGAAAAGTGGGGGAGGGTGCCCCATACCGCTTCACAACACCACCCTCCCCAGCTTGAAAAATCCACTTTATCCACTACTCTTGCGAGTGGCGTTACTGCTCGATAGATGTGACCTTGGGAACCGGCTTAAAAGCTACACCTCGAAAGATCTCGTAGCCGTCGAGAGAAGTGTGTGTGACACCGAGGCCAATGTTATGCGACAGGAGTTCTTTGACCCGGCCTTTTGAAAAAGGATGGCGCCCATTATCCTTGCACCATTCCTTGTATGCTGCGTAGAATTCTGCACGTCGAACCTTGTGTTCGTCACCCCGGATGCACTCTTCGTGGATGAATTCTAAGAGAGAATTAGCGGTGAGGCGCCATTTCTCCATCAGTCGATCATGAGCCTTCGAATTTGAGAACTTGCCGTTCTCTAAAAGCCGTTTAGCGCCTTCCAGTGCCCAGTGCGCAATACCAGAGAGCTCTTTCTGGATGATGCGATCGGCAATGCCTGGATCGATCGGCAACCCTGTACGTAAGCGACTATTGGGAAACTCAATGATCAGCCAACGGCAAAAAAAAGCCTCACTGTGATCGTTGGTGGTGATGAGGTGGTTCGACATAAATAAATGAGCCGCCTCGTTTTTAAAAGTGAAAGGCCGTTGGCCTGGATGTCGTCCGGCAACCAAGTCTCCACCGGTGACCGTTTTGAACTCGGCAGACGGAATGGGCTTGGAATCTGGCAACTCACCAACCGAATTAAGCCGCTTGCCTGCCAATGAGGCCAGATAGTATTCGCCGTTCCATTTGAAGGGCGACACCGCTGAAACGAACTCCCCTGGAATCAGATTGGTTATGATTCTCTCCATGGTACCCTTTCCAGCGCGGCCGAATGGATCATAGAACAAAATAGCCTTCTGAAATTGCGCCATAAGGCCGAGAATGATGGCTCCAAAAATCTCCTGAAGGAGAGTCACTTGTTGTTCTTCGTCGCCCGGTTCACTGGATTTGAAAGTATCATGCAGAAAAATGTCAAATAGAGGTGTTTTCTGCTGCTGCGGAGTAACATCGACCATCACACGCTGCCGATGTGGGGCGGTTAGAGCTTCAACACATATCTGGTGATCTTTGAGATGGTGGAAGCCGTTGGCACAGGCCAACCCAACCGGTACATTCGTAAAGAATGTATCGTCCGTGGTGATCATGATCAGGTGATTGGCGATCCCACAGTAGTCCGTACTCCTGGTGCAGTTCTCCTTACCGTCATATACTTCGGCGATATGTCGGGTGAGTGTCTCGAACGGGAATTTGATCCAGATGGTTGTCTCTGAATCGAGTACAAAGAGACTGCCCTGATATGCTACCGGTCGATTACCATCGACAGTCAGTCTATCCGTCATGTCGGTGGCATAACCGTGATGGGTCTGGGCAAGGTCCTCGTTCTTGGTGGCAGTTGCTTTGATGGCCTTATCAAGGCTGACTACGGAGATATCCTTGTTGGCCTTTAACTCAGCACGGATACGAGCAAACTCTGCCGGATCATGCTTGTTGATGAAAGCAAGAGTTTCGACAGCTTCTGGTTCAAAAGGAGCTCCGCAATCGTTTGCCGCCCTTTCGACAAGACGTTTTGCTTCTTCCTTGGCGTGAGTCAATTTGCATTGATCGCTTTCCTGATCAATGAGCTGCAGGGTGGTTCCCATTTCACTGTCAGGTGATGCAGCGGTCGAAAGCTTAAGTTCCTGATTTTCTTTTTGTTGCATAGTTGATTTCTCATCATAAGAAGTTCCCCGGTAGTACTGCTGTTAATCTGAGCCGTTGTCATGATGACCTCGACCGGTTCCGGTAAACACTCCGGAACTCGTGCCCCTTGGCTTACGAATTCTCGACTGACGCATAAATATGCGTAAATGTGATTTTGTTATTTCTTGTTACGGTTTTCTTTCTTTTTTGATCACCTCCTTGAAAGTGTGAAACTTGCATTTTTGTGAGCAGCCCGTCCCCCGTCCTGAAAATCCACTTTGACTGTGGAAGGCGCGTTAGCTATTAGCTAACAGAAACCTTCCAAGTCCAACTTGCTGTTGGACTTGGAAACCGATCATTTGCAGAATTATGCTAAAATTGCAAGCAAGTCAACTGTAATTTTTTAGAAATTAAAAAATTAAAGACTTAATGAATAAAAGATGTATAAACATTAGTAAATAGAATTCCTTGTTAAAGCGGATTGAATAGGTAGTGAAAATTTAATGAAGTTATATGTCTTAAACCTTATGTTTTGTTGATGCCTATTTGAGGCACTTTCGCTTAATGTATTTTCTATGCTGAAGTAAAGGTGCTTTACCTTGAATATTTTTCTCCAAGGATAAATACCCCTACGTGAAGGTGAAATGGTAAGGTATCTCACGTTATCCTTATGCGGCAGAGCCAAAGCGATAAGCGGTAGAGCCTTTCGCTCATGAGAGAGCCGACAAGATTGATTTTTAGTTGTTAGCCTCCTCGGATCGATAGGGGGAGGAAAGGGGGCGCAATTTTTTCGGTAGCACTCCACCCCCTCTGAAAAACCCACTTTTCCCACTATTCGAGTAGGCGGGGCGGCGTCTTGATGCGTATCTCCTCGGAAACTATAAAAATTTCCAGTAGAAGTACACGGCGATACCAATGGTCGCTAAAACCATGACCGGTATGGGGTACAGGAAAGCCAGGACAGTGATGCAGATAATCCCGATGCCTTGGGTTGAACGAAAGAACATGCTCAAGACGGCAGCGGTAATCAGGGCGCAGGTCAGTGAAAGGATCATTTGAGCATCTCCTGTATGAAGGAACTTGGATCACAGCAGAGGTAGCTGTGCTTATCAATCAACTGAACCAGGCCTTCGTTCAGGAGTGCGGCCAATAGAAATCCACCGGTATTGGCTGACTTTCCCTTGAAGATTGCTTGGAGCAAATCCGAGGAGATAGGCTTGTTATCTTCGACGCCCAGCCGCTCCAAGGTGACCCACTCTTTGCAAAAGAAACCACCATTCGAATTCCCATGGAGCTGGAGATAGATCACTTCTTCCCGCCTTCCAACGTGGTAGGTCAATGAGGTCTTGCCGGAGAGGGAAGGGCAATGACCTATCTTGATTATCTTGATAACTTCACTCATGATTGAATCTCCCTGCTGAGTTCCCAGGCATCCAGCCCCATATCGATATAGTCGCGTTCATCCAGGTGGTGCTCGATGGCTGCTTTGACTTCCTCCATGGCGAGTTGGATGTCTTCCGGTGTGAGATAGAGGGCATCCGGTCCGAGCCGCTGGACGATTGCTTTGAGAACGGATTCGGAGGTGAAACTGTGAAGTGCGTCTTGGGGGCTGATTTGAGAGAGTTGGGTAATGATTTCTTGGTGTGTCATAATGGGCTCCTATTGGCTGGAAATAAAAAAGCCCCATGGCTGAGTAGCCGCAGGGCGATAACGGGACATGAAAGCTTGTTTAGGCTTTCATATAAGATGGCGGATTAGGCGAAATAGGAGCAGGTTCGTTATGGGATGCTGTTAGATTAGCCCTAGGGGAGGTAAATAAAATTCTTCTATGTGTTGATTTTATGAGTCTGTATATACGTGGTTTTGATCGATGAATAGGTATATTTACCGGGGTTGATTTTTTGGTGTTGTAGGGGTAGATGAAAATAAGATTCTATCCATCAAATCATGTGGTTCTGTGCGATAGAAGATTAGCACCGTTCCATATTGCGTTTTGCCTTATCAACGGCCTTTTATTTGGTGATGCTAAGTATAGCCGCATTTTATTGGAGTCTTTTTATGAAATAGGTGCCGTTGGATCCAATTTGGTGAAGTCAATATTCATTGGAACTATCTTGACCAGTTAAAAAACACCGCTTCTTCAATCTTGATTACCCTATCACTTTTTATCTTTTTTTGACTTTGTCTTATTTATTAATCTAACTACGAGAATTGTTTCAATATTGTGAAATTACATAAACATTTAACAAGTGCGACGGCTGAGTATCTCATATAAAAATTGGTCCAACCATATTGATATGTGTCCAAATATAAAAAGGAATCACCCCTATGTCACAACTCAGATTTCATGTTGACACGCGTTTAGCTTTTCTGCTGAGTGAGAATTACAGATCAACTGAAAATGCAATCAAAGAGCTTGTTGACAACGCTTGGGACGCAGATGCTGAAAGAGTAAAAGTGTTCTTACCTGAACCGCTAACAGTCAATCCTGAAATTATCGTTGAAGATGATGGAACAGGTATGATCGAAGAGGAATTACGTCGAGAATATCTCTTTATTGCCAGTGATCGGCGGCAGAGGCGTGGAGAAAGAACTGCGTCAAAAAAGCGAAAAGTTAAAGGGAGAAAGGGTATTGGTAAATTTGCTGGTCTAATGACAGCATCAACCATGAAACTAGAAACTTGCGCACGAGGTATATGTTCTTCATTTTCCGTTACCAGAGATGAATTCAAGAAATTTGATGATATCGAGGGGATGCCCATTAATTTGTTTACAAAAAAGGTTTCTCAAGAAAAACATGGCACAAGAATAATATTATCAAACTTGAACCAAGACCTAACCTTTCCAAATCCAACCAAATTAAAACAATTACTCATTCAAGAATACGGCAGGGAAATTGATTTCAATGTTGAAGTCAATGGGAAGGAGCTCGGTATTGACGATGTTCAAGGCAATTTTACTGAAATAAAAAAGGAAATTCCAAAAGTTGGAGAAGTTAATCTTCAGTTTACAATTAGCAATCAGAAAAGAAAATTAAGACAGCCTGGTATAGCTATTAGAGTAGGTGGTAAAATAGTTGGAAATCCTAGCTTTTTTGGCTTGGAAAAGGTGGACGATTTTCCACCGAAGCTATTGGATAAACTATACGGTGAAGTTGAGGCTGATGGTCTTGCGGACCATGTTACTGCTGACTGGGGCGCATTAATCGAAAATAGTGAACTGCTTAAAAAGGTAGAAGATGTTTTTCAACCTATTCTGAAAGAAAAATTTAAAGAAGAATATGGCAGAGAAATTAATCTAGCTCAGGCAAGACTCAAAAAAAAGATAAATGAGAGGCTTGCATTACTACCTGAACACAAACGAGAATACGCAGACAAAGCTATTAAAAAAATCCTCCAAAGGTACTATGGAGAGCCAGAATCAAAATTGGAGCCTATTGTTAATGTTGTCTTGGATTCACTGGAACGATCTGATTATAGGATAGTGATTGAGCATCTATATGAGGCAAGTAATTCTGATATTGCCACATTGGCAGAAGTGCTTTGTGAGTTTGGATTAATTGAATTAGCAATTATGGCAGAACAGACAAATGGCCGTTTGACTTTCCTTGATTATCTTGAGCAAATCTGTATAAATCCAACAACATTAGAAGAACTTCCCCATAAAGCTATTGAGAATAATCTATGGGTAATTGGACATGAATTCACTCTATTCAGTTCGAATAAAACACTTAAACGTCAAGTTGAGGAATATTTAGAGAAAGATTACAAAAGCAACATTGGAGAAAAGCGACCTGATTTGCTTCTCAATGAAAACATTCTTCAAGAATACCTTCTTATTGAATTTAAACGCCCAAGTCACAACCTGATATATAAAGATTATCAACAAGCCACTCGCTACAGAAATGACTTTGGGAAATATACAGACAAGGAAATCAAGGTGGTAATTATTGGCGGAAAAAGGGGGGGCGATCTACCACCAAAGAAGCACAGAGAGCCCTCAGTCGAAATACTTGTGTACCCTGAGCTTATTTCTGCGGCGCGTAAGCGTCTAGACTGGTTGTTGAAAGAGCTGAGAAATAGAACAAATTGAAATCACATATCAAGTCAATAAACCTGACCGGAAATAGCGGCGTTCTTAAATGGTGGGCAATACGTCGGCCGGCAAATTATTTCACCGTTACGAGTCAATATTGCTCCTGTTTATTTTAACCTGAGTCGTTTCCTCTAATTTGAGGAAAATTTGGATCATAAACAATAGAAAGTATTTTTCAGTAAAACCTACGATCATTGGAGGCAATCATGACAATTTCATCTTCTGAAGCTCAGCTTGAATTGACGCTCTTGAATGCAAAAACGAACGGTTTTGATGAGCACGATGCATTTACATCGTTTGTCAATGCTGGCTTGCCAATGGAAATAATTTTAAGGTTAAAAGAGCTGTGGGGGGCAACCAAAGTTCTGGGGGGTAAGGTTATTCGTATTGGCAAGATAATAGTCATAGAGATCATTAAATTCATTAATGAAAATCCAAATTTGGCCACAGGGGTTGCCGTGGGGGCCGCAGTCGGGTCATTGATCAGTCTTGTGCCTTATCTGGGTCCGTTGCTAGCGCCGCTTTCAACTGCTATTGGAGCTTTGTTAGGGGGGCTGGCAGGAGCAAGGCTTGATCGCACTAATAAAAATGCACAAGGAATCGTTGGAGTTGCTCAAGATGTCATTGTTGTAGCTCGCAAATTTTTTGAATTGCTTGCATCTATTTTTATGGCTCTAAAAGAAAAATTGAATGATGAATAAAAGATGCGAGTATGAAAAAACCCACGATTGATGAATATATTCAAGCCTTAGAAAAGATGAAGGAAAGCCCAGGTGACCGGATTGGGATATTGGGAGAATTAGGAGTGACAGGGTTAGGGGTTACAGCAGGAGTGGCACTTTCTGGTACTGTTGCAGGAGCCGCTGGAGCAGCTACCCTTGCTGGATCGACAACATTGGCATCTATTTTAGGCGGGATATTTGTAACTACAACTCCTATTGGATGGGTGGTTGGTGCTGCATTCACAGGAGGAGTGTTGGCCTATACAGCAAGTCAGATGATACGAAGCGGAGAAAAATGTGATATCTATAAAACAGAAACGATTAAAGAGCTTGAGAATAGAGTTAAAATTTTGCGAAACGAGGCTGAATATTCTTCGCTGCATGAAGAAAAGATGAAAAAAATAATAACGAGTTTGCAATTTTTGGTAGCTAATACGATTGTGACTCAAGAAAAATCAACTGAATTGTTGGCAGCGATTGAATCGGGGATTTTGAGTATTGATGATGCTTTTGATTTGGTCGAGGAATTGTTGAAAGAGAACAGATAATCAATTTTTAATTTAATGAGGCGCCTGACCACAACGGATCAAGCGCCTTTCTAAGTCAATGATTTGGGGAAGAACTTACACCGGGCGAATCTCCACCTTGCCGGTCAGGAACTCTTTCACCGCACCGATCGGTACTTCCTTCCGGTGAAAGATGCCCGCTGCCAGGGCCGCTTCGGCGTTGGTCTTGGTAAACACCTCCAGGAAATGTTCCGCACATCCCGCACCGCTGGAGGCAATCACCGGGATGGTCACCGCCGCACGAACCGCATTGATCAGTTCAATGTCAAAGCCGGAGTTGGTGCCGTCCTTGTCGATACAGTTCAGGAGAATCTCGCCAGCTCCTAGCTGCTCACAGACATGAGCCAGGGTGACCGCATCCACAGGGCGTCCTTCCCGGCCACCCTTGACGGTGCACTGGTACCAGCAGAAGCGCTCGCCATTGGGGCCGGGAAAACCAGTCTCGATCACCCGGTGTGGCACTGCCTCGGGGCTGTCAACATAGACCCGGCGCGGATCGATCGAGATCACCACCGCCTGGTTGCCATACACCCGGGCAATCTGCTCGATGGAACTCAGGCCCGTGGCCTGGCCGGTTTTGAGCACCTGCTCGACGATCTCCACCGCGTCGGAACCGATGGACACCTTGTCCGCGCCGGCGCGGAAGTAGCGCGAGGCCACCTCCAGGGCGCTGTAGAAGCGGCCGTCGCGGTCGGTGAAGTCGCGGATGCCGCCGCCGATGGTTAGGGGAACAAAGACGTTTTTCGAGGTCTGCTCCAGCACGTCGAGCATGGGCATGTCCTGGAGCGGAAAGTCGCGGAACCCGGTGATGTTGAGGAAGGTGATCTCGTCCGCGCCCTGCTCGTAGTAGTCGCCGGCCAGTTCCACCGGCTTGCCCAGATTGCGCACCGTGCCCTCGTCGCGGACATCGTACTGATCGCCCTTGGTCACCACCAGATCACCCCGGTCGTTGGCGCGCACATCCAGGCAGGCGATGATGCGCTTGGCCAGGACCGTGGTCTGCGGGCAGGCGTTGGGACGCACGGCTTCGCGGTTGCCGGCGAGGAAATTCTCCAACAGCCTGAGGCCGGCGCGGCCGCTCTTTTCCGGATGGAACTGGGTGGCCACCATGGCCCCGCGCTGGATAGCGCTGACAAATTCGTAGCCGTAGTCGGTGGTGGTGAGGATGTCGTCGCGCGAGGCCGGAGCCACATGAAAGGAGTGGACGAAATAGAACTTTTCATTGCCGGCCAGGCCCTGGAACAGCGGCGAGGCCTGGTGCATCTTCAGCCCGTTCCAGCCGATGTGCGGGATGGCGAGATCGCAGGTGAACCGCTGCACCCGGCCGGGCAGAATACCGAGCCCCGGTTCGTCCGGCGCCTCCTCGCTCGACTCGAACAGGGCCTGGAGGGCGACGCAGATGCCGAAAAAGGGTTTGCCCGAGTGCAGATAGCGGACCAGCGGTTCGCGCAGCTGTTTGTCGCGCAGGGTGTGCATCAGGGCGCCAAAGTTGCCCACGCCGGGAAAGACGAGCCGCTCGGCACGGTCGATGTCCGCGCCGCTGTTGACCAGCATCACGGTTTCGCCGAGCCGTTCGATGGCATTGATGACCGAGCGGACATTGCCGGCGCCGTAATCAAGAAGAGTAATCATGGTTTTTTCTGCTCAGATACTTGCAAGGAGCGGAGAGAAACAGTACAAGGTCAGGCGTGCCGGTCTTCAGCGGTCCATGTGCCGGTTTTTCCCCGCGTTTGCCCGTAACGTGTGAAGTTGTTTATCCAATAGCCGGAAAAAAACGTTTTGTAGAGCAGTTTCCGGTTCAAGTCAAGATCAATTCCAGTCTCGCCCTATGCAAGCCATTCTCCTCGCCGCAGGCTACGGAACCCGTCTGCGTCCCTATACCGATATTCGGCCCAAACCGCTGTTCCCGGTGGTCAACCAGCCGCTGTTGCACCGTCTGCTTGGCCAGTTGCAGGCCCGCGACTGCTGGCCGGTGCTGGTCAACTGCCACCATCTGGCCGCCCAGATCGAAACCGCTCTGGCACCGTGGCCCGGGATACTCATCCAGCACGAGCCGGAGATCCTCGGTACCGGCGGGGCGTTGCGCAAGGGACTCGATCGCCTGGACAACGATCCGGTGCTGGTGATGAACGGCGATCTCTATCACGACATCGATCCGGAGTGGGTTTACCACCGGCATCTGCTGTCGAAAAACGATGTCACCCTGGCCCTGCACGACTATCCCCGCTTCAATACCGTGGGCGTGGAGGGCGACCGGGTGCGGAGCTTCGGCGACGGTCAGGGCGAACAACTGGCCTTCACCGGCATCCATGTGGTCGATCCGGAGGTGATCGAGCGGATACCGGCCGGCAGGTTCCACCACATCATCGATCTTTATCGTGAGTTGGCCGCAGCTGGCAAGGTGGGCTACTGCCGGGTGGATGGCCGCTGCTGGCGGGACATCGGTACCCCGGCGGATTACCTTGACCTGCACCGGGAACTGCTGGCGGCACACGAGGGGTGGGTGATCGATCCGTCCGCCCGCCTCGGCAGTGGAGTGGTGCTGGAAGAGTGGGGCTGCATCGGCGCTGGCGCGATGATCGGCGATGGTGCCCGTTTGTGCCGCAGCGTGGTCTGGGACGGGGCGGAGATCGCGGCGGGCAGCCGGTTCAGCGATGCCATTGTCAGCGGCGATGCGGCCATCGACGCGGCGGCCTGTTCAGCGGGCCAGCCATGAACGTGGCCCAGCTCATCAGCCTTGCCGCCCAGCTTCTGGGCAAACCGGAACAGGCCTGGAACGAGACCAGCGTGCAGGTGACTGCCGTGGTGCCGGACGGTTCCTCGCGCCGCTTTTTCCAGCTGCGGGACGCGGACGGCCAGGGCTGTCTGGCCATTCTGCCGCCGGAACAGGATCCGCGCGGCCGGGCCGAGGCCGAGGCCTTTTTCCGTATCGGCACCCATCTGCAACAAACAGGCGCGCCGACCCCCGAGATCCTGGCCTTTGATCCGGCCACCGGCCTGGCCCTGTGCGAGGATCTGGGCGACCACCGGCTGTACGAGCAGGTGAGCGGCCAGGGGATCGAGCAATCCCTGGACCTGTACGAACAGGCCGTGCGCCGGTTGGCCCGCATGCAGGTGCGAGCGGCCGAGGGCTTCGATCCTGCCTGGTGTTGGGATTCGCCCCGCTACGACCGCCAACTGATGCGAGAGCGGGAGTCGGGCTATTTTCTCCGTGCCTGCTGCACCGACCTGCTCGGGCTCGCCTTTGACCGCGAGGCCGTGGAGCTTGAATGTGCCCAACTGGCCGAGGCCGCCGCCCAGGCACCGGCCGATTTTTTCCTCCACCGCGATTTCCAGTGCCGCAACATCATGCTGACCGGAGGCGCGGTGCGGTTCATCGACTTCCAGGGGGGGCGCTTGGGCCCCCTGGCCTATGACCTGGCCTCGCTGCTGCTCGACCCCTACGCGGCCCTGCCTTCATCGATGCAGGACCATCTGCTGACGGTCTATCTCGACGCCCTGCGCGAACTGATTCCCTATGACCCCGAGCAGTTCCGCCGTGAATATCTGTTGCTGGCCCTGCAGCGCAACCTGCAGATCCTCGGCGCCTTCGCGTATTTAAGTCAGGTGCGGCGCAAGCCTTTTTTCGCCCAGTTTCTCCGACCCGCCCTGGCCTCGCTCCGAGGGTTGCTTGCCAAACCCGAGGCCGCCGGGTATGCTGCCCTCAACCACTTAACCGACCAATGCCGCCAGGAGCTGAAACACCGATCATGACCAACGACAACGCCACCCTGGTGGCCCTCATCGGCCGCCCCAACGTGGGCAAATCCACCCTGTTCAACCGCATGGTCAAGCGCCGCGACGCCCTGGTCGACCCGACCCCCGGCGTCACCCGCGACCGCCACTACGCCCGGGTCAGCTGGGAGGAGCATCCCTTCATCCTAGTGGACACCGGCGGTATCGACGACGAGGACGACACCATCACCAACCATATCCGCCATCAGGCCCTGCTGGCCATCGAGGAGGCGGACGTCATCTTTTTTCTCATGGACGGCCGTGAGGGGCTGACCCCCAGCGACATCGAGATCGTCGATCTCCTGCGCCGCACCGAGAAAAAGGTCTTTTTCATCGTCAACAAGATCGACAGCCCGGAAATCGAAGATGCCCTGCTCGCCCCCTTCTGGGAACTGGGGGTCGACCAGCTGTGGGCACTTTCCGGCGATCACGGCTACGGCTACCAGACCTTGATGGAAGGGTTGCTGCCGTATCTGGAGAAGACCGACCTGCAGACCGAGCTGCCGGACAACACCATGCGCATCGCCTTCCTCGGCCGTCCCAATGTGGGCAAGTCGTCGATGGTCAACGCCATCATCGGCCAGGAGCGGATGGTGGTTTCCGACATTGCCGGCACCACCCGCGATTCGGTCGATACCCTGGTCACCCGCGACCCGTACACCTACCTGCTCATCGATACCGCCGGCATCCGCCGCAAGGGCAAGACCACCGACAAGCTGGAGAAATTCTCGGTGTTGAAAGCCCTCAAGGCCCTGGGCCGGTGCGACATCGCCCTGGTGCTGATCGACGCCGAGGAGGGCATCACCGAACAGGACACCAAGGTGATCGGCTACACCCAGGACCAGGGCAGGGCGCTGATCGTCCTGATCAACAAGTGGGATCTGATCAAGGACGACAAGAAACGGCAGGAGCAGCTGATGCAGGAAGTGGAGATAGCGATCAAGTTCATCCCTTTTGCGCCGGTGCTCAAGGTTTCGGCCCTGACCGGCACCGGGATCAAGCGGCTCTTTCCCGAGATCGGCAAGGTCCACCGCCAGTTTCATCAGCGTTTTCCCACCGCCGCCCTCAACCGGCTCCTGGCCGACGCCGTGGCCAGGCACGAGCCGCCCTACTACCACGGCCGCCGGCTCAAATTCTACTACACCGCCCAGTTGGGCACGGCACCGCCCCTGTTCGCCGTGGTCGCCAGCGATCCCAAGGGGATCCATTTTTCCTATCAGCGCTATCTGACCAACTGTTTCCGCGAGGGGCTGGGGCTGGACAAGGTGCCGGTCCGGCTGTTGTTCCGCGAGCGCAGCGGGCGGAAGAAGTGAACGGGAAGGGGAGGCGGTGACCGAATCGCGGCGCGCGGACCGCCTCGGCCGGACGCTTATCGGTCGTCGCAGAAGCGGGACACCGTGTACTGCAAATTGGTGATCATGGCCTGAAAATCGTGGGAGCAGACGCCGTTTTTACACTGTTGTTCAAGAGCAGCGGCGGTCTCCGCCAGATCGTGCAGGCCGACATTGAGCAGGGCGCCCTTGACCGCGTGGCTGGCACGGCCCAACTGCTCCAGATCACTGTCGGCGGCCAGTTCGGCCAGCCGGTCCATGTGCGAGCGCAGGGCGTTGACGAACACCGGAATCATGGTTTCGGCCTTGTCCTCGCTGAGCAGGTAGGCGCTCATGAGATGCTCTTTCATCCTGTGCAGATAGGCCGCGCGATCCATGGTTTTCCTCCTCCCTGTGCGAGTGGTCGTCCGGGAACATTCATCGCCACCAGCATAGAGCATTTTTGCCCGTGATTCAAGGAGCGGACAAGGAAGACAACCGTGCTGCACCCGCTTGAACAAACTATCCGGCAGACCCTGCGGCGCGAGTCGCTCGCCGGCGCCGGGGATCGCATCCTCGTCGGCGTGTCCGGCGGCGCTGATTCCCTGGCGCTGTTGCATCTGCTGGCGGCGCTTCGCGGGGAAATATCCCTGACCCTGATTGCCGCCTATGTCGATCATGGATTGCGTCCCAAGGAAACCCCGGCGGAATGGGCCTGCGTGCAGGAGGCCGCTGCCGTTCTGGGTATCAACAGCGTGCGCGCGGTCGCGGACGTGCATGGCCGCGCAGCCCGGCAAAAATTGTCGCTGGAACACGCGGCCCGGGAAGCGCGTTACCAGGCGTTGGGCGCATTGATCCGACAGCAGGGGGCAAATCTCCTGGCCGTGGCCCATACCGCCGATGATCAAGCCGAAGAGATTCTGTTGCGGCTGTTTCGCGGCGGCGGCCGCAAGGCCTTATCCGGGATGCGGATGCGCGCCGGCCATCTGATCCGGCCCCTGCTGGCCACCCGCAAGGCGATGCTGTTGGCCTATCTCCGCGACCAGGGCATCGGCTACTGTCACGATTCGAGCAACGACGATCGCCGATTCCTTCGCAACCGCATCCGCCTCGACCTTCTGCCGCTCTTGGAACTGGACTACGATCCCGGCATCCGCCAGGCCCTGCTCAAGACGGCGGCCAATCTTCGCGAGGATGAGGACCTGTTGGAGCAGCTGCTGGCCGCCAGGTGGGAGGCTGTGGTGACCATCGAGCAGGCGGTCGAGGCCGCCTGTCCGATCGCCAGACTCGACCGTTCTCCTTTCCGAGGTCTGCATCCGGCCCTGCAGCGCCGCCTGGTGGAGCGGCTGCTGTGGACGTTGGGCGCCGTCGCCCGTTACGACCACATTCTTGCGGTGCTCGAAGCAGCCCGCCATGGCCGCACCGGCAGCGAGTTGCACCTCGGCCAGGGGTTGCGGGTCAGGGTGCGGCGCGATTCCCTCGAATTCTCCTATCCGCTGGGCAAAGGTCCCTGGCGCGGTCGCCTCGCTCGCCCCTGAGCCTTCCCGCCTCTCCTTCGACAATTCCGTCGAGCCCTGCCGCCAGGTTGTCGAAGTCTTGGACCCGCGTTTGTTCTGTTTTTTTTCTATCTGTTTGAATTGTTGTGCAAAAAAAATCGGTAAATGCGTTGGCACGGATGTTGGAATGAAAGAGGTGACAACGTATTGGTGGTTCCCGAGCGGGAACTGTTACTTGGAACACAAACAACGAGGTGCAACAATGAAAACGATCAAAAAGAGTCTGCTGGTTCTCGCGACCCTGATGCTGGCCGCCACGGCTGCCTGGGCGGTGGATTATTCCAAGATGTCCACCGATGAGTTGAGTGCGGCGCGCGGTACCCTGTACAATGCCACTCCCGAGGAGTGGAACGCCTTTCATACCGAGTGGTGGAAACGGCTGAGCCAGATGAGCCCGGAAGAGCGGCAGAAGTATCTGGGACCGGGCATGGGCCGCGGCATGGGTCGGGGAATGGGCAAAGGTATGGGCATGGGTCGCGGCATGGGGTGCTGCCCCTGCTGGGCGGTGCCGACCGCTCCGGGTCAGGCGCCGGCAGCCGCAGGTAAATAACGTTTTCCTCCCGTGATCGGGTGCCGCTCTCCTTGGACGGAGACGCGGCGCCCGCCGTTATCGTTTTTTCTCGATGCCCAATCGTTCCATCTTGTAGCGCAGCACCCGCTCGCTGATGCCCAGGGACTCGGCGGCATGGGTCTGGACCCAGTTGTGGCGCTCCAGGGCTTCGATGAGCATCTGCCGTTCCACCTCGGCCAGGCGGTCGTTGAGATCGCCCTCGCTTGTCGCCCCGCGATAATCCCGGATCTCGGGCGGCAGGTCACGCAGGCCGATGTTGGTTGAGCGGGCCAGGGTCACGGTCCGTTGCAGGACATGTTCCAGCTCCCGGATATTGCCGGGGAACGGATACTTGCTCAGTTGCGCGAGGGCCTGGTCGTCGAACACGGCCGGGCTTTGGTATTTGTGGAGGAAAAAGCGGATCAGCTCAGGAATTTCCTCCTTGCGCCGCCGCAGGGGTGGGATGTCGAGGGCGATGACGTTGAGCCGGAAATAGAGATCCTCGCGAAAGCCGCCCGCTGCCACCATCTGCTTGAGGTCGCGATTGGTGGCCGCCAGGATGCGGACATCCACCGGCAGCAGCTGCTCGCCGCCCACCCGACTGAAGGTTTTTTCCTGCAGGGTCCGCAGCAGCTTCGCCTGCACCGCCAGGGGCAGCTCGCCGACCTCGTCGAGCAGCAGGGTTCCGCCGTGGGCTTGTTCAACCACCCCACGCCGCCGGTTGGCCGCGCCGGTGAAGGCGCCTTTTTCGTGGCCGAACAGTTCGGACTCAAACAACCCTTCGGGCACGGCCGCGCAGTTGAGGGGGATGAACGGGCCTTCCTTGCGCGGGCTGAGCAGGTGGATGAGCCGGGCGATGAGTTCCTTACCGGTGCCGGTTTCACCCTGGATCAGCACGGTCCAGGGGCTGGGCGCGGCCCGCATCACCAGGGAAAGGACCTGACGCATGGCCGGGCTGGCGGCGATCATCCGCACCGGCAGGGCCTCGGTGTCAATGGTTTCCTCGACCCGGGCGACATCATCGGCGATAAAGAGCTGTTCCTCAATGACGCGGATCTTGGCGAGCAGCGCCTCAAGATCGATCGGCTTTTCCAGGAAATCGTCCGCGCCCAGCCGCATCACCCGCACCGCGGTGTCCACCGCCCCGTAGGCAGTGATCATGATCACCCTGGCCAGCGGGCTCTGTGCCTTGATCCGGGCCAACACCTCGTCGCCGTTCATGTCCGGCATGCGGTGATCGAGTAGCACCAAGTCGATCGGCTGGCGCATGAACTGGCTCAGGGCCTCGGTGCCGTTAGCCGCCTCGTGCACGGTATAGCCCTGCTTCTTGAGAAAGCCGCTGAGCATGTCCCGCTGCAACGGCTCGTCATCGACGATCAGAATACGCATCCGCGTCCTCCTCTTTTTTCCCCGCCTCCATGACTCTATGCGCCGATCGGGAGCCGGTTCGCGGCAGGGTGACCGACACGGTCAGTTGTTCCTGCTCGGGATCGGCTACGATCCGCAGCCCGCCGCCATGCGCCTCGGCGATTCGCCGGCACAAGGCCAGTCCAAGACCGGTACCCCGAATCTTGGTGGTGAAATAAGGTTCGCCCAGGCGGGCGATGTCCTCGGTGGATAACCGGCAGCCGCCGTTGGTCAGGGCCAGGGTGAGGGTGTGGGGCGCCGGATACAGGCCGATGCGGACAAATCCTCCCTTGGGCTGGGCCTCGACGCTGTTGTTGAGCAGGTTTTCCAGCAGCTCGGCCAGCAGGTCGGGATCGGCGTCGACCATGTCTCCGGCGGCATCCGGCAGGATCAGGTCAATCCCCTGGTCCGTGCAGCGCTGCCGGTACAGGGGCACGATGCGTCGAAGCAGGGCCAGCGGATCCACGGGCTGCGGATGCGGCACCAGGGTGCGGGTGAACCGCTGCAATTCGGAGATGATGCCGCTGGCACGGCGTACCGCCTCGTTCATGGCCGCGATCAGCTGGCGGTGTTCGCCATCGAGATGGTCCGATTCCAGTTGGAGCCGCTGCAACCCCATGCTGATGGCATTGAGCGGATTGCGGACTTCATGGGCAATGGTGGCCGTGGCCCTCCCCAGGGCCGCCGCCTCGTGCTCCTTGGCCAGCTCCCGCTCGAAGGCACGGCTGCGGGCAAGGTCGGCCTGTTGGTGGCGGTACAGCAGCCAGGAGAAAAAAAGGCCAAGGAGCAGCAGCAGGACGCTGAAGAGCAAAAATTGATGCCGTAGCTGCCGCAGCCGATTGACATGGTTGGCCGCATCGAGGCCCACCGCCAGGGTGCCCATGGGCGTGGCCAGCCGTGCCTCCGCCGTTTGCCTGCCTTCCGAGGTCAGCAGCCGGATCGGATCCGCGTTGACGGGAGGCGCCGTGTGTTCCAGGCGGACAAAATGGATGCCGGGCAAACGGGAGAGGTTGGCCAGCAGCATCGGCAGGGCGGTCTTGTCGCGCAGCTCGATCATGGCGTGGGCATCGAGACCGACGCGGATGCAGTCGATCTCTGGTTCGGCGGCCGGATAGAGCAGCAGGGCGGTCTGCCGGCTCGGGTCATAATGGAGCTGATCAACACTCAGGTCACAGCGTTGTGGTCCCGACAGCCATTCAGCCGGGCCGCCGACCACCGTTTTGTCCTTGCGGACCAGGGCGATGCCGAGCAGGCCGGTTTCCCGGGCGAGCGCGGTCAGTTCCTCGGGCTGCAACGGGTCGATGGTGTTGAGATATTCAACAAACCGGGCCTTGTCGCGGAGAAAGGAGGTGGTCACCGCGTCGATGGTGGCCTGGGCCTGGGCGGCGTTGGCCAGGTGCTCCTCGATGATCGCCGCCATCATCTGCGACCTTCCCAGGGTGTTGCGGTGGAGGTCACGGTCGATGGCCACCATCTGCCAGAAAAAGGCCCCCAGTACCAAGGTGATGAGCAGGCCGAATCCGATCAGGTTCATGGCCCAGGAGGGCAGGGGGAGGCGGTCTCCCGATCGGTTCACCGGCTTCGCCATCGTTCCCCGCCGCGATAGCGCTGTTGGGGACAGGCCTGGCCACGGTGCATGCCGTGCCCACCGTGGTGGCCCCGGCGGCACAGACCCAAACGGGCGCGAACACCGGTGGGATCCTGGCCATAGCGCTGTTTCAAGACGTGGATATTCTCCTGGCTTTCGGACGGGTCGGTGCGGGGCGGCGCGTTCCCGGCTTCCTGGGGCGTGACGGCGGTTTGGACGTGCTCGGTGGGGAGGCCATCTGGCTCGGCCGCCTGGAGGCACGGCGCCAGGCAGACAATCAGAATCAGGAGGAGCAGGATCAGGTGCGTTGGGCGTGGCAGCTTCATGCGTACGGAACAGAGAAGGGGAAAAGGGCCCGGACGGACCGGGGATTGTTTCAATCAGTTTTTATACATTATACATGCCAGATGCGGCGACGGACGGTCTCTCGGATTTGCCCGCCTGCAACAAGCTGATCGCCGTCTCGTCCCGTCCGTTCCTCGATGGGTTCGACATAATTGTCGAAACGATCCCCAAGACTGTCGATTGGGAGGCCCGTCGGGTATGCGAGACTTGAAAAACAGCACCGCCCTTCCTATAACAACAAAGTTGATTCCACGGCAACACAACCTGTGTAGAGGAGATCGAGATGACAGAAGCGTATCAGGATATTGATGCGGAACGGCTACGCGCCTACATGGCCAGGCGGCAGGAGAACGAATATCTGCTGGTCGATGTGCGCCAGCCTGACGAGTACGCCAAGGGCCATATCCCCGGATCCGTGCTTATTCCCCTGGGCGAAGTGTCCGAACGGCTGCGCGAGCTGCCGGTGGACAAGGATATCGTCGTCTACTGCCGCTCCGGCAAGCGGTCCCGGGCCGCTGCCCTGTTCATCAGTTCACGGCCTTATGTGGCCGGGACGATCTTCAATCTGACCGGCGGCATTCTCGCCTGGGATGGCCATCTGCTGCCCGCGGTTCCAAGCATCAAGGTCTTTGATCGTGCCGGCGACGATCGGCAGGTCCTGCTGCGGGCCATGGACTTGGAGCGCGGCGCCCAACGGTTTTACACCGCCCTGCGTCAGCGCTACGGCGCCATTGCCTGGGCGGAGCGCCTGGCCGAACTGGCCGGCGCGGAGGAGGGGCACGCGCGGCTCATCTATGGCCACTGGGCCGAGGGGCAAAGCGATCCACCCGATTTCGCGACCGTGTATCAGGGGCTGGCCGGCGATATCGTCGAAGGCGGCTATTCCTTCAGCGCCCTGGTGGCCATGCTGGAAGAACAGCCTCAGCAACCGTGCCGATCCACCCTGGAAATGGCGCTGACCATCGAGTACTCGGCTTACGATCTTTCTCGCAACATGGCGCACCGCTTTCAGGGGCAGCCGATGGAAGCGGTGTTCAACACCATCGCCGAGGCGGAAAAGGAGCACATGCAGCTGGTGGCGCGGGCCTTGTCCCTCTGTTAGGGGCGCTGAAAGATTGCTTGCGCGAATGCTGGGCTAATGGTATATTTTTTCAATAGAATAAGCAGGTTGGTTAAGTAAGGGGTTTTTCCGGGAAGTCATCGGCGGGGGGAGCTGTCGGCTTACGTCAGGGAAAGCGACGATAATTCTTGAACAGATTCAAGGAGGATTGTATGCAGCACTTTTCGTACAGAAGCACCACCTATCAAGTCGATGATCAGGGCTTTTTGCTGGAGACCAAATTTTGGGACAGCAATTTTGCCGAAGGGGTGGCCAAGGAATTGAACATCGAAGGGCTGACCAACGAGCATTGGGACGCGATCAACTTTCTGCGGGAAGTGTTTGCCTCAACCGGTGCCTGCCCCACCATCTTTGCGGTCTGCAAGGCCATCAACTTGCGGCCACGGGAGATGAAACAGCTGTTTCCCGCCGGCTATCACCGCGGCCTGTGCCGGATGGCCGGTGTCCATTACCGGATGCACCGTCTGCCGGACAACAGCCACCTGGCGGAGATGACCACCGATCTCGAAGCCCTGTCCGGGGACAAGCACTATCAGGTGGATGTGCGCGGCTTTTTGATCGATCCTGAGAGCTGGGATCCGCATTACGCCATGCACCGTGCCATGGAGATGAATATTCCCAACGGTCAGCTGACCGAACCCCATTGGCGGGTGATCAACTATCTCCGGGATGTACATCAGCGGGAACGACGTATTCCCACTGTGTACGAGACGTGCGAGAATTGCCAGCTCGATCTCGAGGCACTCGGCGCCTTGTTTCCGGACGGCTATCATCGCGGGGCGGTGAAGATCGCTGGCCTGCGCTTTGTCAAATAGAGTTGCATTCATGGCACAGAGACACGTATTGGCCTGACGCGAAAAGCCTAACTAAAAGAGCGGGATGCGGCGCGACGATGTGCCGATCCCGCCAAGCATGGACAAGGGAGAGCACATGAAGTCGTTTCATTATAAGGATGCCACCTATGAACTGGACGAGCAGGGGTGCCTGCTCGACCCCAAGACCTGGACGCCTGAGTTTGCCGAGGGCATGGCGCGCGAGTGCGATATTCCGGTGCTGTCGGGCGAGCACTGGGACGTTATTCGCTATGTTCGCGACGCCTATGAAAAAACAGGCATCTGCCCCACCATCTTCGCCGCCTGCAAGGCCAGCGGCCTTCGGCCCCAGGAGATGCAGAAACTCTTTCCCACTGGCTACCATCGCGGCCTATGCAGGGTGGCGGGCGTGCACTACCGGGTCAGTCACATGCCCTACGGAGCCCATCTCCGTGAAAGCATGGCCGATCTGCGCGCCCTGTCCGCGGACAAGGTCTACTCGACCGATGTGCGCGGTTTTCTTGTCGACCCCGACTCCTGGGACGAGAATTTCGCCATCCACCGGGCTGCGGAGATGCGCATTCCCGGCGGCCAGCTGACCGACGAGCATTGGCGGATCATCTACTATTTGCGGGATGTGTACCAGGTGCAGCGCCGGATTCCCAATATCTATGAAACCTGCGAGAGCTGCGACCTCGACCTGGACAGCTTCGAACAGCTCTTTCCCGACGGCTATCATCGCGGGGCGCTCAAAATAGCCGGCCTGCGGTTCGTGAAATAACGTCCGACAGGAGCGAAAGGATGAAAACAACCTTGATGGTGTGCAATGCCGAGCCGGAGGTGGTGTGGAACGCCTTTCGGATGGGCAATCTCATGCTCGAGCAGATGGATGACGTCACCCTGTTCCTCAACGGGCCGTCGGTGCGGTATGCGGCGATGGACTCCGAGCGCTTTCCCCTGGTGGAACTGGCGAAAATATTCACCTTGTCCGAGGGGGTGCTCCTCGCTTGAGGCAAACTCCTTGACCTCCACGGCGTGGAGGCATCGTTCCACCAGCGGGCCAAACAGACCGACCTCTATCGCTTGATCGTCGAAAGCGACCGATTCATCACCTTTTAAGTGCGCCGGTTGTTCCGTCTTTCTTCGGAGCAACCGGTTTTTTTGGGTAGTGAGAGGAGGATGTTGTACAGCACCATGAATACCCAGCGAGAAGGGGTGATCCTGCTCCATGGCTTGGCCCGTACCCGCCGCTCGATGCGGTCGCTGGCGCTTTTTCTCGGGCAGCGCGGATACACGGTGGTCAATGCGGGATATCGGTCATGTCGCGAACCCATCGAAACCCTGGCCCAATCGACCATCCCGCCGGCCATTGCCCAACTGCGGCGGCAAGGCGTCGCCACCATCCACTGCGTCACCCATTCCATGGGCGGCATCCTGTTGCGTTTTTTTCTTTCGGTTGAACGTGTGCCCGAACTGGGGCGGGTGGTGATGCTCAGTCCGCCCAATCAGGGGAGCGAGCTGGTGGATTGCTTGTGCCGGTTTGCCTGGTTTCGCCGAGTTTTTGGTCCAGCGGGCTGTCAGTTGACCACAGGAACCGAGGGCCTGCCCGCTCGACTGGGGCCGGCGGACTTTCCGTTGGGGGTCATCACCGGCAACCGGCCGGCCATCGGTCTCGGTCAATTTTTTCCCGGTCCGAACGATGGCAAGGTGTCGGTAGCCCGTGCCCAGTTGGCGGGCATGGCGGACTTTCTCGAGGTGGGGTGCGGCCATTCACTGATCATGCGCCACCGCCGGGTACAGGAGCAGGTGGCCCATTTCTTGGGTAATGGCCGGTTTGAACGGTAAGCTCAGCCCTTGCGCAGGACCCGCTTGTCGTCGATCCGGATGGTCAGCTTGATCTTGTCGAAGTATTCGAGCAGGGGGATGGAGAATTTTCTGGTCAGGCCCGTGAGATCCTTGAACCGCTGGGCATCGATCTCACCATGCTGGCGGATGAAGGCCACCACCTCTTCCTGCAGGCCGTGGATGGCCGGAGCGTGGAAGCAGAGGCTTTCGTTGATCTTGATCAGCGTGCCCTTGGCCAGCAGCAAATCAATCACCTGGCGAATCTGTCTGTCGGGAAATTCACCGAAGGCGGCAAGCACCTCCTTGAGGTTGGGCGGAGCGAGACCGGCCTCGCGGTAGAGCGCGCCAATTTTCTGTTCCATCTCCTGTTCGTTGACCTGCAGGGTGACCGTGTGGCCGCTGAGCTTGATCTCAGCTCCCATTTGTTCGACCTGTCCTTTCTTGATCAGGCTGGCCAGCAGGGCCTGCAAGACCTTTTGATCGACCGCCGGTCGCAGTTGGGAGCGCAACTCCTCCTTGGCCAGGGCCGGTTTGAGCGGATGCCGCGCATGAAAGTCGGTCAGCAGGCGGATGATTTGATGGTTGAGGTCCTCGGCCACCGACGCGGCCAGCAACCGCTGGCTGTCCGAGTCGATCACCAGCAGCGCGCCGGTGGAAATCGGGTGTTGCAGCTGTTTTTTCAACCGTTTGCCGAAGAGTCCCGTGCGTGCGGCCAGTTGCTCGGCCGTGATGCCCTGGAATCCGCATTCCTCCGCCAGCATCAGCAGTTTCTGTTCGCCGTCGGCGGCGGCCAGGGCGGAAAAATAGGTCCGGTTGGCTTCGCGGTCCCGCTCCAGGGTCCGTTTACGTTTTTTCGGCGCCACGTTGAGGATGGCGCCGCCGCCGATGGTGGTGATCGGCGAATAACTGCGGATCACATAGCGATCACCCGGCCAGGACGCCACCGGGTCTTGGAGGATCAACTGAATATGGGTGGATTCGCCGGGCGCCAGGGTATCGGATTCCAGCAATGCCACCCGGCCGACAATTTCCCGCGTTCCCAGATGGACACGAACCTGGGTGCGGTTCTTGAGTTCCTTGCGGGACGAGCGCAGATAGTGGAGCTCGGCGTCGAGCAGGGTGGATTCGATCAAGCTTCCGGGAGTGGCCGCCAGGTCGCCGCGATTGATCTGCTCCTTCTCGATTCCCTGGAGATTGATGGCCGTGCGGTGGCCAGCCTCGACCAGCTCGACGTCTTGACCGTGCACCTGGATACCGCGGATCTTGGCGGTCAGCCGGCCGGGGTGAAACATCAGTTCGTCCCCGACCGCCACCCGTCCGGAGAGGGCGGTGCCGGTGATCACCGTGCCGAACCCCTTCATGGTGAACACCCGGTCGACCGGCAAACGAAACGGCCCGAATTCCTCGTGGAAATCCATGGCCGCCACCTTGGCGTCGAGCAGCCGAACGATCTCATCGATCCCCTCGCCGCTGAGGGAATCCACCGGAATAATCGGCGCGTTTTCCAGAAAGCTGCCGGTGAAGAACTCGCGGACCTCCTCGCTGACCATGTCGAGCCATTCGGTCTCGACCATGTCTTTTTTGGTGAGCACGATCAGGCCGTCACGGACGCCGAGCAGTTGGCAGATCTCGAAATGCTCCACGGTCTGCGGCATGATGCCCTCGTCGGCGGCGATGACAAACGCCACCAGGTCCATGCCGGCGGTTCCGGCCACCATGTTGCGGATGAATTTCTCGTGGCCCGGCACATCGACGATGCCGATGCGATGACCGCAGGGCAGATCGAGGTAGGCAAAGCCCAGCTCGATGGTGATGCCGCGCTCCTTTTCCTCCTTGAGCCGGTCGGTCTCGATGCCGGTCAGGGCGCGGATCAGGCTGGTCTTGCCGTGATCGACGTGGCCGGCGGTGCCGAGAATAATTTCACGCATGAACGGACGGAACGGGGAACGCTGCCGTGGCCCGGGAGTGGGCTAGAGCTCAAGATAGGGGTTGGTCCGCAGTTCGCGGGCCAGGGTGGACTGCGACCCGCCATACCCATGGCCGGGCCAGACCAGGGTCTCCGGCGGCAGGGGCATCAGACGGTTCTTGATGGCGTCGATCATCTGGCGTATGGAGCCCCCGGGAAAATCGGTGCGGCCGACCGCGCCGACAAAGAGGGTGTCGCCGGTGAAACAATGCGGCGGGCTATAGAGGCAGATGCCGCCCGGGGTGTGACCCGGCGTATGGATCACCTGCAATTGCTCCTGGCCCACGGTGATCAGGTCGCCGTCGTGAACGACGATGTCGACCGGCGGCGACTCGGGCAGGCCGAGAGAGGAAAAATAGTCACGGATGCGGGGATCGCCGAAATAGTCCACGTCCTCGGCGTGCATGACGATCTTGGCGCCGGTGGCCTGCTGGATGCGGCCGTTGCCGCACACGTGGTCTGGATGGCCGTGGGTGTTGATGATATGGGTGACCCGCAGGCCATGGCTGGTGCAATAGTCGAGGATGCGGTCCTCGTCGCCGCCGGGGTCGATGACCGCGGCCTCTTTGGTCTGGTCGCAGGAAACGATGTAACAGCAGACCCCCATCATGCCGACGGTGAGTTGTTTGACAAGCATAAACCTGATCCTCTGCGGTGGTTCCGGCGGCCGGATCGGGGTTCGGCCGCCGGAAGGTTGAATGGGCTATTATTTGAGGGAGGTGCCGCAACCGCCGGAGCTGCAAGCACAGCCACCGGCAAAGGGGTTGACCGTCACCGGACCGGGCGGAAGGCGCTGCTCGACCGCGGACACGACCGCGTCAAAGGCCTTGATTGCGGGGCTGTCCTCCTCGCCGGACAGATAGGGGGTGCCGGTGTCGCCGGCCATGACCACCCGGGGATCCATGGGCACCCGGCCAAGAAAGGGCAGGTCGAAGTCGCGCGCGGTCTGCTCGCCGCCGCCCTTGCTGAAAATATCCACGGTTTCGCCGCAGTGGGGACAGACAAAGCCGGACATGTTCTCGACCACGCCGACGATCGGCATCTCCACCGCCTTGCAGAAGTTGATCGACTTGCGCACATCGGCCAGGGCCACGGCCTGCGGAGTGGTGACCACCACCGCATGGACGCCGGGCATGGTCTGAGCCACGCTCAGCGGTTCGTCGCCGGTGCCGGGGGGCGCATCGACGATCAGATAGTCCAGTTCGCCCCAGTCCATGTCGGCGATAAACTGGCGGATGGCCTGAATTTTCAGCGGGCCGCGCCAGATGACGGCGTCGTCGCGGTTCTTCATCATGTATTCCAGGCTGACCACCTTGAGGTTGTCGCTGTACTTGAGCGGCGGGATCAGGTCGTCGGGGTTGGCCGGCGCTTCCAGTGAGCCGGTGAGGTTGAGCATCCGGCAGACGTCCGGTCCGTGCAGGTCGACATCCATCAGGCCGACCTTGTGGCCCTTTTTGGCGAGACACAGGGCCAGGTTGACGGCCACGGTCGATTTGCCAACCCCGCCCTTGCCGCTCATCACCAGAATTTTATTCTTGATTCTGCCCAAGGATCGGGTAATGGCGATATCCTGCTGGGCCAGCCGTGCGTCGGCTGAACTGCAACTGCTTTGTTGACCGCTCCCGCAGGAGCTACCACACGAACTGCTCATCTATTGCCTCCAACGATAAAAATGGTGGTGAAGAAAAAAGGGGGGAAATCGCGGTGCGCATCGCCCAATGGATTGTGTGTGCTTTCTCCAACAGGTTGCCGAAGGGCAAACGGTTCGAGCGGAAATCACAACCTCCGCGTTTGTTCCGCACAAGACGGGCAAGGGAACAAGTGGTCGAGCTCATCATGATTCGGCGCTATACATTAATGATGGCGAGTTGAAAAGCAAATAAAAAAACAAACCGTTCCCGGCCGGGGCCTGCCTCCGGTCGCCCTGTGTTTTTCTTGATTTGTAATTGCCGGAAAAGTTATAGTGCTTACTTGTATCGCATTGCCTCCCCGGCGGGAGACAGCGGTCGCGCTCGTCGCTGTCCGCGTGGCACGACGCGACCCGGATGCGGGCGTTTGTATCACCTGCGCGGCACAACCACCGCGTATTGAACCAGATGATTTCCGGAATGAGGCGCAAGGCAGGGAGGAACTGATGGATCCGTTCAGCAGAAAATTGTTGGAGGAGCTCGAGCAGATGCAGCAGCACACGGGACGCATCCTGCGATCCATGTCGTTGTCACGGATGATGCCGATGGAATCCGACGGCTGGCAACCGGCCGTGGATATCTATGAGGCCGAGAACCATATCTACGTCTACGCCGAACTGGCGGGTGTGGTCGGCGATTCCCTGCGGGTGACGGTGGACGGGCAGCAGCTTCGCATCAGCGGCTCGCGCCAACTGCCGCCGCACCAGTCGATCGCCTGCATCCACCAGCTCGAAATCGAGCTGGGCACCTTCCAGCGCACCCTCACCCTGCCGTCCGCCGTCGAGCTCGAAGGGGTCGAATCGACCTATACCAATGGCATACTTGTGGTGACCCTGCCGAAACGGATAAGGAAGGGTAAGGTGACGATCAGGATTACACCTGGAGAATGATATGGAACAGGAACAGCAAACTCCCCCGAAAAAGTTGGATCCCTCCCAACTGGAACTCCCTGAAACCCTGCCGATTCTGCCGTTGCACGGTTTTGTCTTTTATCCTGGCATGGGGTTTCCGCTCCAGGTGTCGAGCGAGACTTCCAAGCAGCTGATCGACGACATCCTCCTCGGTGATCGGATGATGGGGCTGGTGCCGAGCCGGCGCGAACAAACCCGTGACGAGGATGTTCTCGGTCCCGACGACCTGTACCAGGTGGGCGTGGTCGGGTACCTGCACAAGCTCAACAAGGCGCCCGAGGGGTATTACCAGATCCTGGTGAGCGGCACCAAGAAATTCGCCATCAGTGCGTTCGTCGACTCCCAGCCCTACATGCGGGCCAAGGTGGTCGAGGTGCCGATGGAAATTGTCGAGAACAAACAGATCGAGGCCTTGTTGTTCAATATCCGCACCCAATTCCAGAAGCTGGTCGGCGCCACCGAACTGCCCCAGGAGCTGGTGGCGACCATCAACAGCTTGGCCAACCCGTTCTATGTCGCCTACCTGGTCAGCTCGCAACTGAACCTGAAGATCGAGATGGAGCAGGAAATCCTCGAAATCACGCCGTTGCACGATCTGCTCCACCGGGTGGCCATGGAATTGGCCAAACGGCTGGAAACCGTGGAAATGAGCAACCAGCTCCAGGCCTCGATGAAAAAAGACATGGACGAGCGCCAGCGGGAATTCTTCCTCCGTCAGCAGTTGCAGGCTATTCGCAAGGAGTTGGGCGAGGGCGACGACGACAAGGTCGAGGTCAAGGAGCTCAAGGAAAAGGTGGCCGAAAAGGGGCTCAGTCCCCAGGCCCGGGCCGTGGTCGACAAGGAACTGGTGCGGCTGGAGCGCATTCCTCCCTCGTCGCCCGAGTACACCGTGTCTCGCAACTACATCGACTGGATCCTCGATCTCCCGTGGCTGGACTCCACCACCGACACCCTGGACTTGCTCAAGGCCGAGGCGGACCTCAACCAAGATCATTACGGCCTGAAGAAGATCAAGAAAAGGATCCTCGAATTTTTGGCGGTGCGCAAGCTCAAGGAAGACATTCACGGGCCGATTCTCTGTTTCGTCGGCCCGCCCGGCGTGGGCAAGACCTCGCTCGGCCAGTCCATCGCCCGGACCATGAACCGCAAGTTCGTCCGCATTGCCTTGGGCGGCGTCCGTGACGAGGCCGAGATCCGTGGCCACCGCCGCACCTACATTGGAGCCTTGCCCGGCCGGATCATCGAGAGCCTCAAGCGAGCCGGCTCCAATAATCCGGTCTTTCTGTTGGATGAGATCGACAAGCTGGGCAACGATTTTCGCGGCGATCCCTCCTCGGCGCTGCTCGAGGTGCTTGATCCGGAGCAGAACGCGACCTTCACCGACCACTACCTCGATATCGAGTTCGATCTGTCCAAGGTGATGTTCATCGCCACCGCCAACGTGCTCGATACCATCCCCGGACCGCTGCGTGACCGTATGGAGGTGGTCGAGCTGTCCGGCTATACCCAGCAGGAAAAGGTGGCCATCGCCAGCCGCCATCTCCTGCCCAAACAGCTGGAGGCCCATGCCCTGACCGAGGACGACCTGGAAATACCGGAAGCGGCCATCGAGACCTTGATTGCCTCCTACACCCGCGAGGCCGGGGTGCGCAACCTTGAACGCGAGATCGCCGCCATTTGCCGGGGCACGGCCGCCGAGATCGCCCGGGGGCGCAGCGAAAAGATGTTGGTGACTCCTGAAAAACTCTACGATTTTCTCGGGCCGCAACGCTTCTATCCGGAGATGAAGGCCCGCAGCTGGGGGCCGGGACTGGCCACCGGTCTGGCCTGGACCCCGGTGGGCGGTCAGATCCTGTTCATCGAAACCTCGAAGATGAAGGGGCGCGGCGGACTGACCCTCACCGGCAAACTGGGCGAGGTGATGAAGGAATCGGCCACCGCGGCCCTGACCTATATCCGGTCGCATGCCCAGGATCTGGGGGTAGACGAGGAGATCTTCGCCACGATCGATCTCCATGTACATGTGCCCGAAGGCGCCATTCCCAAGGACGGTCCCTCGGCCGGCGTGGCCATGGTGTCTTCCTTGGTGTCGGTGATCCTTGGCCGGCCGGTCCGCCAGGATGTGGCCATGACCGGCGAGATCACCCTGCGCGGCGATGTGCTGCCGGTGGGCGGCATTGGCGAGAAGGTGCTGGCAGCGCTCCGGGCCGGCATCAGGGAACTGATCCTGCCGGTGCTCAATGAGAAGGATGTCCTTGAAATTCCAGAAGACATCCGTCAGGGAGTGGTCTTTCACTACCCCCATACCATTCGTGAGGTTCTGGAGATCGCCATGGAAAAAACCGAGGCGCAACGCTGATGCTGGGCTGGTTCAAGAAAAAATTCGGCAAAAAGCCGGCCGAGCCGGAAGCGGTCGAACCGGAAGCGGTTGCCTCTGAACCGATGCTGGAAGCGACTGAGGAGGTCGTTGTCCATGCGGTTGTCCCTGAACCGGCGGTTTTAGAACCGATCGTCGAAGAGCCGATCATCGAACAGTCGGCGGTTCCTCCGATTGTTGTCGAGGAGGAAGCACCTGTTGCGGCAACCACGGAGCCCGCGGTCCTTGCCGTGCCTGATGATGTGGTCGAGCCGGAACCGGCGGTTTCTCCCGACGAAGAGATCGTCGTGGAGATGGTCGCGGCGGCAACGGAAGGAGGGGAGCCGTCTGTGGTCGAGGAATCGGTTCCAGAGCCGGTTGTCCTTCCCGCAGATCTGGAGATGGTCCCAGAGGTGGAAGCGGCGGAAGAACAGCCCGAGAGCATTGACCTTGCTCCGACGGTCGCCGAAATTGAGGTGGTGGAAGCGGACTCAGCCTTGGCTGAGGAGCGGGAACCGGCTCCGGAGGCCGTTGTCGCGGCCGTCATCGAAGAACCGCAGTCGCCCGCAACGGAAAGTCCGGCTGCCTCGGCGGTCGAAATGCCGGAGGAGGCTGCTTTCGAGGGAGAGCCGGAAGCGGATGTCTCCACCATCGAGGAGGAGCGGGCAACGGATCGTGAATCGGAAACGGCGGCCGTCGCGCAGGAGGCCATGCCGCCGGAGACGATGGGCGAGCACGACGAAGCGACCGAACAGGCCGACACGGCCGTTGAACCTGAACCAGCATCCGTCGAGCCCATTGTTCCGGCGGCGCCGCTTGTGGGCAGAACCCAGCAGAAGCCGGCGAACAAGTCGTTGTTCAAGCGGCTGCAGGAGCGGCTGGGCAAGACCAGGGACGCCTTCATCTATCGTCTGGACAGCCTTTTCCTCGGCAAGAAAGAGATCGACCAGGATCTGTTCGAACAACTGGAGGAGATCCTTATCACCGCCGATCTGGGCGTAGCCACCACCCTGGAACTCATCGATGGAGCCCGGAAAAAGGTCAAGCGCGACCAATTGAGCGATCCCCAGGCCCTGAAAGCCATCATTCGTGACCAGATCCTTGCCTACATCGAGGCCTCGGAGCAGCCGGCCGAGCTGGTGATGCCCGAGGAGGGGCCTTTTGTCATCATGGTGGTCGGCGTCAATGGCGTGGGCAAGACCACCACCATCGGCAAGATCGCCGCCAAATTCGTCCGCGCAGGGCAATCGGTGCTGCTGGTGGCTGGCGACACCTTCCGCGCCGCGGCCATCAACCAGCTGCGCATTTGGGGTGAGCGGGTCGGAGTCGAGGTGATTGCCCAGAAGCCCGGAGCCGATCCTTCGTCCGTGGTTTTTGACGGGCTGGAATATGGAACAAGCCATAACTACGACGTCATCCTCATCGATACCGCCGGCCGTCTGCACACCAGCGTCAACCTGATGGAGGAGTTGAAGAAGATCAAGCGGGTCATCGGCAAGAAACTGCCAGGCGCGCCGCACGAAGTGATGCTGGTGCTGGACGCCACCACCGGCCAGAATGGCATTTCCCAGGCCAAGCTCTTCCACGAGGCGGTGGGGGTCACCGGCCTGACGTTGACCAAACTCGACGGCACGGCCAAGGGCGGGATTGTGGCCAATGTCTGCCGGGAAACCAAGACCCCGGTCCGGTTCATTGGCATTGGCGAGCAGATCGATGATCTGCGCGATTTCGATGCCCGCGAGTTCGTCGAAGCCCTTTTTGCCGGGCGGGCGGAGGGATAGGCCCGTCGTCCGAGGCAGTTGAACCTGGTAGGGCCAGAGAACGACGGGCATGGCTGAAAGCCTCTCACCGTGCGCAGGCCGGATGTCCCCAAACGCATCTCTCACCCTTAAAACCACGAATGGTCTGTCGCACTAACCAGCGACGGACTCCTCCGATACTCGTAACAAATGGAATACCGACAACATAATCAACCCGGCTGCGGCGGCTGCCTGTTGCTGCTTGCCCTGCTGGCCCTGGTCACCGGCGGCGCGCCGGCCCTGCTTAACCTATTGGGGTTCCTCTTTTATTCCGGTCTGGCCGGCCTGTTGCTGCTCATTGGCGCCTTCTGGGCCTTCAGCTACTACATTCAACGCCGGGTTTCGACCTACGAGGCCTCGCAGACCGAAAGTCACAACCGCTTTGTTTTCCTCTTGGTCAACATCCTGGTCAAGATTGCCCAGGCCGACGGCCATTTCACCCGGGCGGAACTCAATGCCATCCTTAATTTTTTCCAACTTCATCTCCGCTACAACCAGGATCAGATGTACTGGGTCAAGCAGTTGGTCAAGGAGGCCAGGAACAATCCGACCGAGCTGCGCAGCCTGTTGGAGGAGTTCCGCACCAGTTTTGCCTACGAGCCGCGCCTGATCCTGCTGGAGCTGATTTACCAGATCATCTATACCAAGCAGCCGCCTCCGGAAAACGAGTTGCGTTTGGCCCGCGAGATCGCCCAATTGCTGGAGATTTCGACCTACGATCAGCGGACCATCGAAGCCAAGTACATGTACCGCCAGCGGCAGGAGGCCACCAGCGCCGCCAGTCTGGAAGAGCAGTACTACGCGGTCCTTGGCCTGGAACAGGGGGCTGATTTCGCCGAGATCAAGAAGGCCTACCGCAAGCTGTCGATGCAGTACCATCCGGACAAGGTGGGCCATCTGGGCGAGGAATTCAAGAAGGTCGCCGAGGAGAAGATGAAGGAAATCAATGTGGCCTACGGGTATTTTGAAAAGAAATTCGCCGGCAGATAAGGCCTGGAGACAGGCCGTTTGGCCGAAGACGAACAAGCGATAGTCGACCAACCCAAACAAGTGAGAGGACATGCAATGAGCGGTGTAGCCAAGAAGATGCGGACGTTTGCGGAAAATTCCTCCTGGATCCGGAAGATGTTCGAGGAAGGGGCGAAAATGAAGGCGCAGTTTGGCGCGGACAAGGTGTTCGACTTTAGCATCGGCAATCCCGACGTACCGCCACCGGCCAAGTTTTATACCGTGCTGCGCGAACTAGCGCAGGACGAGCAACCCGGCATCCATGGCTACATGCCCAACGCCGGCTATCCGTTTGTCCGCGAGGCCCTGGCCAAGCGGCTCGGTCCGGAGCAGGGCGTCACTCTGGGAGCCGGTGACATCCTCATGACCTGTGGAGCCGCCGGCGGCCTGAACATCCTTTTCAAGGCACTGCTCGACCCCGGCGACGAAGTGATCATCCTCTCGCCCTTTTTTGTCGAATACCATTTTTATATCGACAACCATGGCGGGGTGGCCAAGATCGTGCCCACGGACAAGGAATTCAACCTCGATCTGGCGGCCATCGAGGCGGCCTTGAACGAGAAAACCAAGATCGTGCTGATCAACAGCCCCAACAATCCCACGGGCCAGATTTACTCCGCCGATGCCCTCAACCAGCTGGGGCAGATGCTCGAACAAGCCGGCAAGCGGTTCGGCACCACCATCTATCTGGTGTCCGACGAGCCCTACCGCAACATCGTGTTTGACGGCCATCAGGTACCGCCGCTGATGCCCGCCACCACCAATGCCATCCTGGCGTCGTCCTATTCCAAGGAGCTGTCCCTGCCGGGTGAGCGCATTGGGTATCTGGTGGTGCATCCGCAGATGCACGACAAGGAGGCGGTGATCGGAGCGCTGACGCTGGCCAACCGCATCCTCGGTTTTGTCAATGCGCCGGCCCTGATGCAGCGGGCGGTGATGCAGCTGCAGGATGTGTCCGCCGACAACTCCATCTATGCCCGGCGGCTCGACGCCTTCTGCCAGGTGCTCGACCAGGCCGGCATGACCTATGTCCGGCCCAAGGGCGCCTTTTATCTGTTCCCGCAAACGCCGATCGACGATGTCGAGTTCTGCAAGCTGCTGGCCGAGCAAAAGATTCTTGCCGTGCCCGGCCGGGGCTTCGGCCTGCCGGGATACATCCGGCTTGCCTTTTGCGTCGATGAAAAGGTGATCGCCGCTTCGGCGCCAGGCTTCAAAAAAGCGATGGAGTTGGCGAGGAAGTAAGGAACTGGGATGACGTTTTGATCGTCCCCTGCTCCAGCGTGGGGACGCAGCCCTGGCCGCTCCCGCGTTTCCCTGGCAAGCAGATGACCCAAAACCAGGTTGGCGCGCTTGGTGCTGACCAAGCCACCTTGTATTGATTCGCCTGTACCTTCAAGACGATGCTTTTTTCTTGGAGGATACAGGACACCTTGAAAGCGCATTGGATTCGTTCGACGCACCGCAACAAAAAGGGGTGCCCTCCGGCAGGAAGGCGCCCCTTTTTGTTGCTTCGGAGCCATCAGGTCCAGCCCTGTTGGTTACCCCCGATCCGCCTTGCGGATCACCTCGCATAGGTCGTGGGCAATGGCGGTGATCTCCTGTTCGTCCTCGCCTTCGGTCATTACTCGGATGACCGGCTCGGTGCCCGAGGCCCGCACCAGGATACGGCCCCGGCCCTCCAACTTGCGTTCCGCCTTGTCGAGAGCCTCGGGAAAGCCGGGAATATGCTCGGGCGGAATCCGGGTGGCCATGCGCACGTTCTGCAACACCTGGGGGAAGGTGGCCATGATCGTGGCCAGCTCGGACAGCGGCTTGTTCTTCTTGATCATGATCGCCAGCAGTTGCAGGGCCGCCAGGGTGCCGTCGCCGGTGGTGTTGTGGTCGAGAAACACCAGGTGGCCGGACTGCTCGCCGCCGAAGTTGTACCCCTTGGCCCGCATGGCCTCGACCACGTAGCGGTCGCCCACCTGAGTGCGCACCAACTGCCCGCCCATGGACTTGATCGCCTGCTCCAGCCCCATGTTGCTCATCACCGTGGCCACCAGGGTCTTTTTCTTCAACTTGCGGCGGTGCATCAGGTCAGCCGCGCAGATGGCCATGATGTGATCGCCGTCGACGATGGTGCCGTGCTCGTCGCAGACAATCAGCCGGTCGCCGTCCCCATCCAGGGCCAAGCCGATATCCGCGCCCAACTGCTTGACCTTGGCGGCCATAACCTCCGGGTGCAGGGCCCCGCATTCATGGTTGATGTTCTTGCCGTCGGGATCGACGCCGATGGCGGTCACCCGCGCCCCCAATTCGGTGAACACATGGGGAGCAACCTTGTAGGTGGCGCCGTGGGCGCAGTCAAGGACGATATGGAAATCATCCAGCACGTAATCCCTGGGAAAGGTGTTTTTCAGGTAGACAATGTAGCGGCCGCCCGCGTCCTCGATGCGCGAGGCCTTGCCGATTTCGTCGGCCACCGGCCGGAGCGCGGCCATCTTCTGGGAGAAAATCAGATCCTCGATGTCCGCTTCCAGCTCGTCGGGCAGTTTGTAGCCGTCGGCCGAGAAAATCTTGATGCCGTTGTCCTGAAAGGGATTGTGCGAGGCGGAGATGACCACACCCGCGTCGGCCCGCATCGAGGTGGTGATGAAGGCGATGCCCGGCGTGGGCAGGGGGCCGACCAGTTGGACGTTGACCCCCATCGAACAGATGCCGGCGGCCAGGGCATTCTCAATCATGTAGCCGGAGAGCCGTGTATCCTTGCCGATGACGATAGTGTTGCCCTTGACCTGATTCTTGACGATGAAGGCGATGGCTCGGCCAATCTGCATGGCGATTTCCGAGGTCATGGGGTAGATGTTGGCCACGCCGCGCACGCCGTCTGTTCCAAAGAGTTTTTTCATGTTGTCTTCCTGTCGAAAAAAAGGGGTGTCCCGTTGATCAATGATGAAATTGAACCGGTCAGGGCAGAATCCGCACCGTGTTCGGGGTGATGGTGACGATCACGATGGGTGCGTGTCCCGGCAGATTGATGCCATGAACCTGCACCGGTAGCTCGTTGTTGGCGCTCTTGGCCGCGGCGTTGACCGAGGCCCGGAACAGCATGACCAGTTCCGGGGTTGCGTGAACGATCTGTTCCGGGATATCGGCCTCCACGCTCACCGTAGCCGGGGCAAGTTTGCCGGTGGGCAGGTCGCCCGCCTTGATGTTGATCGGCACGTCGCGCACGACCTTCCGCACCATGATCTCCCTGATCACCACATTGGCCTCGACCACCGTTTCGCCAAGGAGCTTGAGCAGGGCCTCGTTGAGGTCGAGATGGACTTGAAAGGTGCTTGAGCGGTCGGCGCCCTCAAGGTCGATTGTCGAGGTGCTCAGGGCCTGTTCCTTGTCGACGACGGTCTGCGGCCCGGTGACGATGATATGGGCGGGACTGAGGGTCAGGCGTTGCAGCTCGAAACCGGCAGCGGGTTTGCCTTTGGTGACCGGAGTGATGGTCAGGTCTTTGTGGACCAGCCGGTCCACCAACAGGGTGATGTTGGCCGGTTGAACCCGCTGCACGGCAATGCCCCGGGGCAGGGCAATGGATTCGGGCTCGTTTTTGATGACCAAGGCCCCCGGGGTGGCTTTTTCCAGGTTGATCGGCAAGGAAATGTTTTGCCGCCGCATCTCCTGGATCAATCGCCGCGGGCCGCTGACCGCCACCTCGATCTCCTTCTTGTACTGGTTGGCGATCACCAGGTCGGCGGGGAGATTGCGCAATTCCAAGGGGATGGTGACGACCAAGTCCACCCGGTCCTCACCGACCACGAAATACCACAGACTGGCGCCGATGATCAGGGAGAGCAGCTTGAGCAGCCAGTGCCGGGTAAGAACAGTAAGATCAGGCGTCGTGCGCATGGCGTTTCCAGAGGTTCAGCCACGATGCCCAGAGGGTGCTCGCGCTCCGAGGCGTCATCAGTGCCCCAAGGGCGGAGCGCAAGGTTTTCTCGTCGTGAAAGGGGGTGATCCGGCCTTGTTGCACCAGGGAGATTTCCTGGGTTTCCTCGGAGACCACGATGACAATGGCGTCGGTCTCCTCGGACAGACCGAGCGCGGCGCGGTGACGGGTGCCGTAGCGCTTGTCGATCCGGGGATTCTGCGACAGCGGCAGCAGGCAGCCGGAAGAATGAATCCGGCCCTTATGGATGATCACCCCTCCGTCGTGCATGGGCGAGGCGGGCAGGAAGATAGCCACCAGCAGCTCGGCACGCAGACGGGCGTCAAGCCGATGGCCGGTGTCGACATAGTCGCGCAGGCCGGTGCCCCGCTCGATGACGATCAGGGCTCCGATGCGGCGTCTGGCCATGTAGGTGGCCGCGCGGACGATTTCGTCCAGGTCCTTTTCCGCCATGTCGACTGTCTTGTGAAAGGGCGTTTTGCCCATCTGGGTCAGGGCACGGCGGATGTCGGTTTGGAAGAGGATGACCAGGACCACCAGGATGGAGCCGAGAAAGGTTTTGAGCAGCCAGTGCAGGGTTTGCAGTTCAAACTTGCCGGCAAGGAAATAGATGATAATAATGAGCGCGATGCCCACCAGCATCTGCACCGCGCGGGTGCCGCGAATGAGCAGCATGATCCGGTAAATGATGAAGGAAACGATAAGGATATCGAGGATATCCAGGAGTCGCAGGAAACGGATCGCGTCAAGCATCGGCGGCCGGGGCAAGGGTGAACGGGATCGGAAACGACTCTGATATGTAGCACGTCGGCTACCGATTGAACAGGGGAAAGTAGGGCCGACCCGACAACCGCCCGGCAACGGAAAGCGGCAAGGGATCGACCGTCATGCACAACCCGGAGGAGAACCATGATAGAACAACTTGTCCGCCAGACCAGAACGGTTCGGCGGTTTCACCAGGATCGGCCGCTTGATCCAGCCATGCTGCACCGCCTGATCGATCTTGCCCGTCTGGGCGGTTCGGCCCGCAACGCCCAGGTGTTGAAATACACGGTGGTCACCGACGGGCGGCTGTGCGGGCAGCTGTTTCCCCTGCTTGGCTGGGCAGGGTATCTGCGCGACTGGCCGGGACCGGCGGAAGGGGAACGGCCGCCGGCTTATATTGTCTGCCTGCTGGACAACGAGCTGCTCAAGGGGCCGCAAACCGAGGCCCACTTCGATCTGGGCATCGCCACCCAAAACCTGTTGCTCGGCGCGGCCGAGCAGGGGGTGTTCGGCTGCCGTATCGGCGCTTTTTCAGCGGCGGCGGTACAGCGGCTGCTGCAACTGTCTGATCGCTTCACGGCGCTGTTGGTGGTGGCCCTCGGGTATCCGGCGGAAACCGTGGTGTTGGAAGAGATGGGCGCGGACGGCGATATCCGTTACTGGCACGACGAGCGGGAAGTGCATCATGTACCCAAACGGCCGCTTGCCGATCTGTTGGTCGCCCCCCCGGAGGAGGCGTGAGCCAGGCCGATATGCTGCACCTGCTGGGCTTGTTGTCGGTGGTGACCTTTGTCGGCAGCCTGATCGCCGTTCCCTGGTTGATCGGCCGGATGCAGCCGGATTACTTTCTTACCCACTGGCGCAAGGTCGATGCGCGTCACCGCCGTCATCCGGCCTGGGCCCTGGCGACCCTGGTGGTACGCAATACCCTTGGCCTGCTGCTGGTCCTGGCCGGCATCGTCATGCTGGTCCTGCCCGGCCAGGGACTGCTGACCATGCTGATCGGCGTGTGCGTGATGGATTTTCCCGGCAAGCGGAGACTGCTCGTGCGATTGGTGGACAATCAGACGCTTCAACGGGCGCTGAACTGGGTGCGACGTAAAGAGGGCAAGACGGAGTTTGTTTTTACGGAGGAGCGGTAGAGAGGCGGTTATGCCAACTCTTCGTAGAAAAGAAACAACTATTCGATGTAATGAAAAAGAAAGCCCGACAATTATTGTCGGGCTTTCTTGTCAAGCGATATTAAGTGATTCGACGATCAGTTGCTGGCTTTCCGCCGACGGGCGAATCCCGCCAGCCCGGCGATGCCAGTACCGAACAGCAACATGGTAGCTGGTTCGGGGACGGGTTCTACAGATTCAACCATAACCACGAAATCTGTAAAATCCATATCTCCGCCACTTAGCAGGTCTTCCCATGCCAAAATGTACTCACTGTCAGTCCATGTCCCAGATGGCAGGTTAGGTAGTTGTACTTGATCAATATTATTACCTTGATAGGCAAACATATGATCAAATTGATCTGTGTTCAATGATGTGTCGCTGTGCCACAATCCATCTGGTGTGTTGAGGTAATATCCAAAAGTATCTCCGGCGAAATCTATTCCTGTGTCAGAATTGTTAACCCAAACACTACCATCTAACTTAATAGACAACATTGCTTGAGCTCCAGCAGATTGAGGACCGCTGAAAAGTTGTACGTATTTGCCTGAATTATACACTCCAAATGTGTTTAAATCTGCATAACCGGCTATTTCTATAATCATGGTAGCAATACTTCCACCGGAAGCAGTAATACTCCAATAGGAATCGTATTCATCTGCTATAAAATCAGTGGAAACGTCTAGACTACTAGGACCGCCCGGATTAGGCAATGTGATATTATCAAATACAGTTTGCAACGAACTGCCAGGAATAGGAGTTCCCACCGGATCAGCCATCGCACTCCCTGCCAACAAGCCAACCCCTGCCAGTGCGATCAACGCGCTTTTCAATAGTTGCTTCTTCATGATACCCTCCCGAGGTTATGTGAATAAACACCCACATCTGTTTTTGTTGACTTTTGCTATTCATAATCCGTGCCCGTTTGCTGTGAATGTGATATGGTTGTTTGGTTGCTGTTGATTATCATTTGAAATTATTCAATTATTTTTCTTGAGCGGGTGCCTTTTGCTCAAGAAAACGCTGTTCTTTTTTTCTTCCGATCGTCTAAATATCCCTTGCTGGGCCGTGTTCGTGGCCAAGAACTATCCAGATGGCGCGTTTGCAGGCGGAAAAGTCTGGAAAAAGCAATTTTTATTTTATTATTACAATACATTGTGCTTTTATGTCTTTTCCGGCAAGGCGGAAAACTATGGGGCGAGAAATCTCTCCATCATGGGGATGGCGCGGGAGGAACGAGTCGCGGTCCGTGCAGGATGACTGGCCAATGACAGTCGGCCGGGATGAGGTTCAGCGGGATTTTGCCTGGTTGGCTTGGGGGTGGAAGGCTGGGGCTGGCTGCTCGGTGAAGGCCAAGCCGATGTGGAAGAGGGGAGCGGTTTCAAGGGGCTCGGCCCAGATCACCCGGCCGATACCGTTCAGTTCGCTGACCGTGCCGTCGGTTTCCAGGGAGAAACGAATCAGGGTGTCTGGAGCCAGGGTTTGACGGCTGGCAAAGCGAATGCCGTGGTTGCTGAGATCGATGGTCCAAGCGTCGTCGTCCCGATGGCCGGGCATCTGGTCGCTGCCGGTTATTTCGGAAAAACGGAAAGCATGATGGCTGGGGATGCGGATCGAGCGGCGGCGGTTGACCGGCAGGCTGTCCTCGATCGCCTGGTCGACATCGATGTGCGCCTGTTGTTGAAACTGCGGACACGCGGGATGGTGGCTGGAGGTGCAGTAGGCGACAACATGTTGTTCTACCGGCAGAAAGAGTCCATCCCTGACCAGGAGGCAGGCCCGGCTCAGGGGGGACCAATGCGGGCAGACGCGCTGCTGCAGCCGGAGGGTCTCCTGGGCCGTCTCGTGTGCTTGTTCGCTAACAGGCTGTTTTTTCATGACAAAATCTATGCAAGAAATGCTCCAGATGCTGCGGCTGGCGATTGTTTACCCTTCGGGAGCAAGGGTGACTGCCGGCGGAGAAATCATTGCGGCCGGGCCGTGTCGATCCGGCAAAAAGTGTCCTTTTTTCCCTGCCCCGCCGCAAAGGCAGGGACTTTTTCGCCGGGGCACAGTATATACTAGTCCGTTTCATGACCCTGCGTTGCCCGGTGGACACGGCCTCGACCTGCCCCGGTTTCTTGGAGAACAGGAAGAACCCCATGAGTGAGATCATCCGCTACGTCAAAGGCCTCGACCCGGATCGGGATGCATGGCTGACCAATTTTTTCACCGAAAATCATCTGGCCTACGAGACCTTCCCCGATGTGGTGGCCTCGCCGGAACAGCTCAAATTCATCGTCCATCTCGAGGATGAACAGATCTATTACCCCTGCTCGGACGAGCTGTTTGCCGCGATCATCGAAAAACGGGCGGACACGGTGCTGACCTCGGCCTATATCGGTATCTGGACCCGGCTGGAGAAGCTGGTGCGCGAGGTGGTGACCGATCCCTACAAACAGCGCTACCTGCTCAGCCTGCTGACCATCAAGTACAATCACGAAACCATGCACAAGGTGCAGCTGCCCGGGCGGATCGAAAAGCGGCTGTTGGGTATCTTCACCACCATCAGCGAGATCGACCGGCCACTGGCCGTTGAACGGGAACAGGAAAACAAGCGGGTGGCCGCCTTTCTCAAGTCGGAAACCTTTGAACAACTGTTCAACTCGCCGGAAGGGTTGGAGATTGGCGACACCACCACCCTGACCGACATCGACCTGCAACTCCATCTGCTGCGTCTGCGCCGCCTGTTGCTGCTCTCCTCGATGCGGCCCATCTGGCGCCAGGATCAGCCGCCGGACAGCGATACCCTTCGCCGGGTGATGAATCAACCTCTCGATACCCCGGAATGGCAATGGATCTGCAATTGGCTGCGGGATGTGATCGCCGGCAAACGGCGGCCCTGTATCCTGTGGGTGGGCGGCCGGTCGGGGGAGATCGTCTTTGACCTGGCCATCCTTCATATTTTCATGAAGATCGGCATCAAGGTGATTTTGGCGGTCAAGCAGGATTTCTACTACCACCGGGTATCGTTCATCGATCTGCTGGAAGATCCGACCCTGGACGAGCTGCTCGAGGACGCGGACCTGATCGGCGATCCCAAGATCTCGAAGAATCAGCTGCTCCGTTACCTGGACAGCGACAATCGGCTGCTGGTCATCTCCGATGGCACCCGAGAGCCCTTCAACCCGCTGCTGACCTCGGTCACCTATGCCCGTGCCTTCAAGGAGGCCGATTTGGTGGTCTACCGCAATCCCGGAGGTCGCGAGAACATCAACAACCATTTTCAATTCACCCGCGATATCGTCTCCATCATCCCCGGCGACGACGGCGAGGTCGACATCCTGCTCAAGCCGCACCACCCCAAGGCGGTCCGCTTCTCCCGCGCCCAGCTGCGGCGCAAGGCTCAGGAACTGATCAGCATGGTCGAGCGGGAAAAGGCGCAGGGCAAGACGATCATGTTCTACTCGGCCATTGTCGGTTCCATCCCCGGCCAGCTGAAGACCGCCAAGGAGATCCTCAACGTCTTTGTCGAATACCTGCGCTCGTCGCTCAACGACGTGGTGATCATCAATCCGGGCGAGCATTTCGTCGAGGGCATGGATGCCGACGACATCATGTACATGTGGGAAATTTTTCAACGATCCGGCAATATCGACATCTGGCGCTTCCAGAGCGTGGACGACATCGTCAAATCCTTCGAGCTCATGGGCAAGAAAGTGCCGCCGGAATGGACCGGCAAGGACGCCACCTATTCCACCGGCTGCACCAAGGAGATGGAGATTGCCGTGCAGATGCAGAAGCAGTATCCGGAAATGCAGCTGATCGGCCCGCCCTACGAGAAATTCCAGCGCCGCAAGGAGTACGGGGTCGGCAAGCTGTACGATCGCACCCTGGCCGGCAGCGAATGAGACGGACTGCCCGGAACGGTGAGCCGTTGACTGGCGCCTCTTTTGCCGTCTTGCGGCCCGCGCGTTTGCGGCAACGAAGGAACGATATTTTCAGTACACAACAATCAAGACGATGAACAACACGCAAGCCGTCAGTTTTCTGGATGCCACCTTGCGCAAGGTGTATCCGCAGGATTTTGAATACCGCCAGTTGGCCGAGGAACGCCTGGAGCAGCTGACCATGCCCCGTTGGGCCCTGGGCGATTTGCTGGATCTGGCCGTCGACCTGGCCGGCATGACCCGTTCACTGCGGCCGCCGGTAGCCCGCAAGAAGGTGGTGATCATGGTGGGCGATCACGGGGTGACCGCTGAGGGGGTGTCGAAATATCCGCCGGAGGTGACCGCCCAAATGGTGCGCAACTTCGTCCGTGGCGGGGCCGGGATCAATGCCTTGGCCCGCCAGGCAGGGGCCGGGGTGTGCGTGGTCGATGTCGGGGCCAGGGATGATTTTGCCGATCTGGTGCGGGAAGGTGCGATCATGGCCAAGAAAATTGGACATGGCACCGCCAACATGGTCTATGGCCCGGCCATGACCCGGACCCATGCGGTCATGGCGGTCGAGGCGGGAATCGAGGTGGCCAATGCTCTGGCCGCCGAGGTCGATGTCTTGGGCGCCGGCGAAATGGGTATCGGCAATACCACCCCGAGCACCGCCATCGCGGCGGTGTTCACCGGCAGGAAGGTGGCTGAGCTGACCGGTCGGGGCACCGGCATCGACGATATCCAGTTGGCCAATAAGATCGCGGTGATCGAAAAAGCCCTGACCCGCAACAAACCCAATGCCAAGGACGGCCTCGATGTGCTGGCCAAGGTCGGCGGTTTTGAGATCGGCGCCATTGCCGGCCTCATTCTCGGTGCGGCCGCCCACCGCAAGCCGGTGATTGTCGACGGGTTCATTTCCACCGCCGGGGCGATGATCGCTTCTAGCCTGGAACCCTTTGTCCGCGACTATCTGATCTGCGCCCATCGCAGCGCCGAACCGGGTCATGGGGCACTGCTGGATGCATTGCGGCTTCGGCCCCTGCTTGATCTCAACCTGCGCCTGGGCGAAGGGAGCGGGGCGGCCCTGGCCATGAATGTAGTGGAGGCGGCCGTGGCCATCCTCACGGAAATGGCCACCTTTGCCGAAGCCGGCGTAGCCGGACCCCGATAACCGGCGCTGCTACTGGGTATAAAAATTTGTACTTTGGTGAGGCTGAATCTTGACGATCGGGATGGTGTGTGCTATTTTACAATCTAGTCAATACCCATTCCCAAAAGTGGTGGAGCTATTATGAAGCGCATGGCATTCGGGATAACACTTTTTGCTGTACTGCTGCTGTTTGGCGACCGTCTCACCCATGCCAGCGAGGCCCAGGCAGCCCTGACAGGCCGGACTTCGGTCTATAGGTATGAGATACCGGAGAGCTTGAGCCCCGAGGAAAAAAACTGGTTCAAGACCTTCCAGGAAGGCAATTTTCTTTCCGAAGGCTGGCAGCAGATTTCCGCAGAAATAATGGCCAAGACCCCGCCCGAGCAACGTTCGGCGCAGAAAATCGCCTTGGACAATCTGGGGAGGAAAATCGGCATGGAATGGAGCCGGGCCAACGATGTCCGCAAGGTGGATTCGACCATGCTCCAGGAGTGGGGCGACATTCTGCGGACAACGGCCCGTAAGAATCCCCAGCAACTGGCCTCGGCCATTGCCTATATCGATCAGGAAGTCGACGCCGTTCTTGATTGATCCTCCTGCCCGCTGTTCCCGAGTCCTTCCTCGCTGACCTGCTCCACCCTGCACTGTAACGCTCCCCGGTGGAGCAGGACCTCCACGACCTCTCCCGTGCGGACCTGACCATAGCCGGTGACCACCCGTTGTTTTTTTTCGGTCGTCCGCACGATCGCGTAGCCCCGTTCCAGGGTGGCCAGGGGGCTGACCGCGTGCAACACGCCCGCGACCCTGGCAAATCGTTCCTCTTTGCCCTGATACTGGGTACGAATCGCTCGCAGGAGACGGATGCGCGCCTCGTTGAGCCGTTGCTCATAGAGATGGACCCGGCGGACCGGGTTTAATCGAGCCAGGGTGCGGGCGGCGTGGGCAAGCCGCTGGCCCCGGGCATCCAGCGTGGTGTGCAGCGACCGCTCCAACCGTGTCGTCAGCTGATCGAGCCGCAGCATCAGCCGTTCAAGGGGGTGACGCATGGATTCAAGCCGACGTCTGGCCACAAGCAAGCGCTGTGCCGCCCCCTCGGTTCGGCTCCGGAGGAGACGGCGCAGCCGCTCATCCTGCTGGTTGATGCGCACACGCAGGGCCGCGCTGTCCGGCGTCAGCAGTTCGGCCGCGGCGCTGGGTGTCGGTGCCCGTAGATCGGCGGCAAAATCCGCGATGGTGAAATCAATTTCATGGCCTACCGCGCTGACCACCGGCACGGCCGAACGACGGATGGCCCGGGCCAGGTGCTCGTCGTTGAAGGCCCACAGATCCTCGATCGACCCGCCTCCCCGGCAAAGGACGATCAGGTCGGTGGCCACCCGGGCATTGATCTCCTCCAGGGCGCGTATCATCTCGGCCGAGGCCTGTTCGCCCTGAACAGCCACCGGATAGACCGCTATTCGCACCATGGGGCAGCGCCGGTTGGCGATGTGGATGAAGTCATGCACCGCTGCCCCCCGGGGCGAGGTCACCAGGGTGATGTGGCCGGGAAAGCCGGGTGGGCGGCGTTTGCGGTGCTCGTCAAACAGCCCCTCGGTGGCCAGCCGTTGTTTCAGTTGCTCAAAGGCCAGCTGCAGGGCGCCCGCTCCCTGGTGATCGATGGTATCGACGATCAGCTGATATTCGCCTCGCGGTTCATAGACCGAGATCCGGCCGCGGCAGACCACATGATCTCCATCCTTGGGGAATCGGCTCAGGTAGCGTTGCTGCATTTTGAACAGCACCGCCCTGATCTGGGCGCCGCTGTCCTTGAGGGTGAAATAACAGTGACCCGAGTAGGGCTTGTGCAGGTTGGAAATCTCTCCGCCCACACTGATAAAGGGGTACTGGGCCTCCAGCAGGAGGCGGATGGACTCGTTGAGTTCGGACACAGTCAAGACACGGCGGTCATCCATGGCGGACTCCGTGCCGGCGTGCGAACAACCGGTCTGCTCGCGTCGAGGCCTGGGGCGGCCGCAGGGCTTTTTGCGTGTTCATCGTGGATTGGCTGATGCTTTTTTTTTTCGTCGGGGTATAATCGTGCACCTTGGCGGTGGAGGAGCATTCGAGCTGTTTACCAGTGTTGTCCGGCCACGCGCAACGGGTATTTTCCGGCTGGTCCCAGCTTGCATTTTTCTGTCCCGACATCACCTTTTCGCCGCACCATTTCACGGAGGAACACAACCGCATGACGGAACCAAGTGCCTTTGATTCCAACAACATCAAACTGCAACCCCTGCAACCCGTCGGCCTGATGGAGCAGTTCAATCTGCCGCCTAGGATGATTGCCTTTATCCGCCGCAATCAGCGGCCTATCTGGGGCGGGGTGATCGCGGTCGTTGTCCTGAGTCTGGGCATCGCCGCCTACAGTGCCTACCGCGACCATCGCGCCGCGCGGGCTGCCTCGGCCCTTGACGCTGCCATGATCGCTTCTGGCGACAAGCGCCAATTGCTGGAACAGGTGGTGCAGGATTACGGCGCCACCCCTTCGGCCCTGTGGGCGAAGATCGAGCTGGCTTTCCTGGAGGAACGCGAGGCCCAGCGGGCCAAGGCCATTGCCCGCCTGGAGGAGGTCAACGCCAGCCTCGCGGCCAGGTCCCTGCTCAAGCCCCTGATCCAGAACAAGCTGGCTGGACTGTACGAAAACGAAAAGCAGCTGGACAAGGCCATTGCCGCCTATACCGAGCTGGCGGCCAGGGAAGAGTTTGCCGCCGAGGCCTACAGGGCCTTGGGGCGGGTCAATGAGCAGTTGGGCAGGAAAGAGGAGGCCGCGGCCATGTATGACAAGTATCTCGAATTGGTCGGCGCGCAGCCGCCGGTGCAGGGGAAGACGGATCCGATTCGGGAAATGGTCCAATTCAGACGCAATCAATTGAACAAATAATGGACATCATCAACACCCCTCAGGAAATGTATGCCTGGTCCAGGGATCGGGCAATCTCGGGCAAGTGTGTCGGTCTGGTGCCGACCATGGGCTATTTTCACGAGGGCCATCTCAGCCTGATGCGCAGGGCGGGGACCCTGTGTGATCAGGTGGTGGTCAGCCTGTTCGTCAATCCCACCCAGTTCGGTCCCAATGAGGATCTGGACCGCTATCCCCGCGATTTTGAACGCGACATGGACATGGTCCGCCAGGAGAAGGTGGCCGCGGTCTTTGCCCCGACCCCGCAGCTGATGTATCCCCAGGGATTCCAGACCGAAATACGCGTCAAGGAGCTGGCGACCTATTTGTGCGGCAAAAGCCGGCCGGTCCACTTTGCCGGCGTGGTCACGGTGGTCACCAAGCTGCTCAACATCGTCCAGCCCGAGGTGGCGGTGTTCGGCGAGAAGGATTTTCAGCAGCTGGCGATCATTCGCCGTCTGGTGGCCGATCTCAATATTCCGGTGCGGATTGTCGGCCATCCGATCGTGCGCGAAGCCGACGGCCTGGCCATGAGTTCACGCAACGCCAACCTCGACCCGGCCAACCGGGCCGCGGCGCTCAGCCTGTCGACCGCCCTTGAGCTGGCACGGGCCCAGGCCGCCCGGGGGATGCGTTCGGTGGCCGAGCTGGCCCCGCTGCTGGAGCGGCATATTCATTCCTTTGCCGGCAATGTTATCGATTATGTCAGCTTTGTCGATTGCGACACCCTGGAGCCGATGAGTGAGATCAACGAGCGTACCGTGCTCGCCTTGGCCGTCCATGTCGCCGGCAAGACCGGCCAGGTGCGGCTGATCGACAACGGCTATCTTCTGCCGCGGGCAGAGGGCTAATCGTTCGCCAGCGGCGCCGCACGGCTTTGCCGATCTTTTTTCTACAACACTGCAAGAGGTAAATTGTGCCTGGTTTTGAAATTTTTGGAGCAGAAGAAAAACAGCAGGTTCTCGAGGTGCTGGACAGCGGCGTGCTGTTTCGCTACGAGTTTGCCGCCCAGCGGAACAATGTGTGGAAAGTACTGGAATTCGAACGGGCCTTTGCCGCCTATACCGGAGCCGCCCATGCCCAGGCGGTGACCTCCGGAACCGCGGCTCTCAAGGTCGCCCTGGCGGCGCTGGGCGTCGGTGCCGGGGACGAGGTGGTCACCCAGGGCTTCACCTTTGTCGCCACCTGGGAAGCGATCCTCGACTGTGGCGCCATCCCGGTGTTCACCGAGGTGGATTGGACCCTCAACATGGACCCGGCCGATCTGGAGAAGAAGATTACCCCCAGGACCAAGGCGATCATCCCGGTGCACATGATGGGTGCCCAGGCCCGAATTGGGGAAATCAAGGCCATTGCCGACCGCCACGCCATCCCGGTGATCGAGGATACGGCCCAGGCGGCCGGCGGCCGGCTGAACGGTCGCCACCTCGGCACCTTTGGCGCGGTGGGCACCTTTTCCTTTGACGCGGTCAAGACCATGACCACCGGCGAGGGCGGCATGTGCATCACCAATGATGCCGGCTTGTGGCAGCGGATGTCCGAGTACCACGACCACGGCCACGACCATGTGCCCAACCCCGGCGGCCGCGGCGGCGAAGGCCGGCCGTTCATCGGCTTCAACTACCGGATGATGGAAATTCAGGGGGCCATCGGTTTGGCCCAATTGGCCAAGCTGGACACCATTGTCGCGGAACAGAAGAAGAACAAACAGTTTTTCCAAGAGGCGGTGCGTGTGCTGCCTGGGGTTCGTTTTCGCGAGATCCTCGATCCCGAGGGCGATTCCGCCACCTTCCTCACCTTCATGCTGCCGGACAAGGAGCGGACCACGGCGGTCAACCAGGTACTGCGCGACCAGGGCGTGGGCGCGGTTCGCTGGAGCGAGAATGGCTGGCATTACTATCCCAACTGGGAGCATCTGCTCGAGGGCAAGACCTACTGCCAAGGGGGCTGGCCCTTCGCCGCCCATGGCAAACGGCGCATCGTCTACGACCCGCAGGCCCTCCCCCAGTCGGCCGCAATCCTCGAACGCACACTCACCTATCAGGTGCCGATCCTGCTGGCCGATGAACAGAAGGCCAAGATCGCCGCGGCCCTGCAACAGGCTGCCCGGATCTAACTTCTTTCAAGCCATTCCTCCCGATGGAACGCACCAGTGGGTGTTCCATCAGGAGGGCAGTGTTTCTTTCCCCGTCCCCACATAGACATCGAAACGCACCGCCTTGCCCTTGAGTGTATAGGAAGGGAGCCGGTCAGCGAGAAACGGTCCCTTGAGCGGTCGCTTGACCACCACCTTCCTGATTGCAAGGGCGAGAGCCGCCCGCAGCAGCTCTTCCGGAGGCTCGGTTTTTTGGTCAAGGAGCTGCAACAGACGCAGTTCCTGCTTGACCTTTGCTGTCTTGGTCCGCTGCGGAAACATGGGGTCCAGGTAGATCACCTCCGGCCGTTCGGTCAGCGTCGGCCAAAGGTCGAGAGCATTGGCTGCCCGCAGGCGGATTCGCGATGCGACCTCGCCTAGCCGGGGATCGGCTGCGGCCCGCTGCAAACCGTCCGCCAACAGGGCTGCGACCACGGGGTTGCACTCGAACATCCACACCCGAAAGCCGCTGGCGGCAAGGAGAAAGCCGTCCCGGCCAAGTCCGGCGGTGGCATCGATCAACAGCGGCTGAACAGTGTGGCGCACCTTGGCCGCCCGGACCAGCAGTTCGTCACCCGGCCGCGACACACGGCGGCGGGCAGCCGGGCTGGCAAAATCGACCCATAGGGCTCCGGGCAGCTCCGGGTCGCCGGGTTTGCACAGTTCCAGGTGATCGGAGGTGAACCGCAGCAGCAGATCGGCGGCCAAAGGCTCGCTGACCACCGGAACGCCGAGGGCTTCGGCCAGGACCTGGACACGGTTGGCCGAACTGTGCGGCTCGGCGAGCAGGGCCAGGGAGAGGGGCGAGACGGCCATGTATTTTCGTTGTAACCTGATGGATTGTTTGGTGATTGCCTTTTGTCCGGCCGCACTGTATCATGGCGCGCAGGAAAAGAACAAAAGAATGATGCTCTCTTGAGAGAAACTGCAGGAACGCCGATGAGCACAGTCGAGTCAAAGATTATCGCCATTATCCCCGCCCGTTATCAGTCAAACCGCTTTGAGGGCAAGCCGCTGGCCCTGATTGCCGGCAAGCCCATGATTCAACATGTGGTGGAGCGGGCCCAGCGGGTCACGCTGCTTTCCCGGGTGGTGGTGGCCACCGACGATGAACGCATCGCCCGGGCGGTCGAGGCCTTTGGCGGTTCCTGGGTGATGACCCGGCGCGACCATGCCACCGGCACCGATCGCCTGGCCGAGGCGGCCAGGCTGCTCGACATTGCCGACCAGGATGTGATTGTCAATATACAGGGGGATCAACCCCTGTTTTCCCCGGAAATTGTCGAGCAGGTGGCCCGGCCGCTGATCGACGATCCCTCCCTGCCCATGGCCACTCTGATCTACAAGATTGTCCGCCCGGAGGAAATCACCGATCCCAACCACGTCAAGACCGTGTTCGACTGTCACGGCAATGCCCTCTACTTTTCCCGCTCGCCCATCCCCTTCCAGCGCGATCCCGGCGACCGGGAACAGCCGACCTATTACAAGCATCTCGGTTTCTATGCCTATCGCAAAGGATTTCTGGTGACCTTTGTCGGTCTGCCCGAAGGTCAATGGGAGCGGTTTGAAAAATTGGAGCAATTGCGCGCCCTGGAGTTCGGCTATTCCATCCGGGTGGTGCTGACCGATCACGATTCGGTGGAGGTCGACACACCCAAGGATCTGCTCCGGGTGGAAGAGTTGTTGCAGGCGACGCGGTGATCCATTCCTTGCAGACGCTTCGAGGTACATGCTAGGCATGGCCGGAACGCGGCAGCTCAAGGCACAGCTGCAGTTTCTGACATCGCAGGGATTTTCCGTTCTTGATGTCCTGCCGGAAAAAAGCCTGGCGGAAAAGATTACCGCTCTGGTGCTCGACAGCGCCGCCGGCGGAATATCGCCGGTGGTTTCGGCGATATTCAACAAGCTCAGGCAGCAGATCGAATCGCTCGATTCGAGCACGACCAAGGTGGTGGTGTTCGGCGGCGGCACCGGACTGTCCAACATCATCGGCGGTGATTCCCGGCGGCTCGGGTGGGCGCGCGCGCCCTTCACCGGGTTGAAACAGGTGTTTCCCCTGGTCAGCTCGGTGGTTTGCGTCACCGACGACGGCGGCTCCACCGGCGAATTGCAAAAAGATGTTCCTCTGATAGCCTTGGGCGATCTCCGTCATGTGCTGATCGCCTCGATCCGGAGCGAAGCCCTCATCAAAGGATACGGACTCGATCCGGTCGGCGCCAGCCGCTGTGCCGCGGCCCTGCACGCTCTGTTCAACTACCGGTTCATTTCCCGGCCCGATTCGGCCGTGCAGCTGCTCCAGGATACGAACGCGGTCCTGGCCGACGTGCCGCAGCCGATGCTCGTGTATCTGAGGAAACTGACCTCGCTACTCTACACCGACGGGCGCCTGGCTCCCACCCTGCAACGGCCTCAGTGCCTGGGGAATCTTCTGCTGGCGGCGGCGATCTACAAGCAGCTTGATCCGGCACTGACCGCCACCCAGCTGCTGGCCTCGCATCAGGTGGTGCGCACCGCGACCATCCGTGGACTGGCCGAGCTGGCGGCCTGTCTGGGAGTCCGGCCCAATGCGGTCCTGCCCTGCACCACCACCCTGTCGCAGCTGCAGATGCTGTACGGCAACGGGGTGCTGGTCACGAGCGAGGATAAATCGGGCAAGGCGCGGCGCGGCTATCCGGTGGACCGGGTGCTGGTGGAGTTCAGTCGGCCGCCCTTTCTCCAACCCGAGGTGGTTCGGTTGGTGCAAGAGGCCGATATCATTCTCTTTGCTCCGGGAAGCCTGTACACCTCGATCATCCCTATTCTCCAGGTGCCCGGCCTGGCCGAGGCCATCCGCCGCAACCGTTCGGCCCTCAAGGTGCTGGTGGCCAACATCTGGGTGCAGAAGGGAGAGACCGATGTCGCCCGCGATGCGCCGGACCGCAAATTTTACGTCTCCGATCTGATCCGGGCCTATCATCGCAATATCCCCGGCGGTGTTCGCGACCTGTTTTCCCATGTGATCAGCCTCGACATGAGCGATATTCCCGGGTCCGTGCTGCAACGGTACGCCCTGGAAGACAAGGAGCCGATCTACATTGACCGCAACCGGGTCCGGTCGTTGGGATTCGGCTCCATCGAGGCCCGGGTGTTTTCCGAGGAGTTGCTGCGGCAGCGAGGGTCCATTCAGCACGATCCCGATGCCTTGGCCCGGGCGATCAAGGGACTGTGGGCCCTGCAGCAGGCCGGCTTCCTTGTTCCTCCGGCCGGCACGGAGGCTCTTCCCGCCGCTGACCTGGTTTTTCTTGGCGACCATCCGGTGCGGAGTGCGCCGTGCCTGCGCTACGACAGGATTCGCTCGCAACTGTATGCCCTCAGCACCGAGCTGATCCCGGCCGGTTCCCTGACCATGGTCAAGATGACCGAGATGGAACGCAAGTGGCTCCTGGACCGGGTGGTGGAAATCATCTGGCTCCATCCCGACATTCCTTTGGAACACTTACATTTTCTTCGGGGGATCACCCTGGTGGATCGGGGGGCCTGGAAACGCTGCCAAGAGTGGGACAACGTCTTTTCCTTTTACGATCCGCACGATCAGCGGATCAAGATTCGCCAGGACCAGGCGCAAAATCTCAACCGGTTCGAGATGGTCTTGCTCGTCGCCCTGGGGCAGTCGCTGCTGGGCAACTATGCGCAGGAAAAGCGCATGGACGACCTGATGGTGGACGGCGAGCCGGTGGGCCGGGTCTACCGGCTCAAGGTCAGGGAGCAAGAGCAGTTGAACAGCTTCCTGGAACCCGGCGACATCGACGCCTACTTGCGGCTTTCGCGGATGCACCGGATGCGGGGGGAGGAACGGCTGTATACCCGGGTGATCAACCCCGGTGAAGGTTTCACTCCGCCGGGGCTGTTTTTCGGCCTTTTTTATGCCTGGTACCTGGACAACCGTTTCGCGGCCAACATAGAATACAAGATGTCCATCATGCGCAATACCATTTCGGACCTTATCCCTGAACAGGTGCGGATCGTCGAACGTCGCCGGCGGACGATCGACTTTTTCCGCGAACGAATCTTCAGGCAACGATCTCCTCTTCTTTCCGGAAGAATGCCGTGACCAGTCCCGTGCTTGTTTTTCTGTGCGCATTGCTCGCCGTGTATGCCCTGGCCACGGTGGTCTATTACTTCGCAGTCCTGCGCCCCCGCCTGCGTCGACCCCGGGCCGCAGCGGCAATCTCCTCGGACGGCGTCGAGACGGCGGATCGGGCGGCGTTCGAGCGCGAGCAAACGCAGACCCTCGGCCCGGAAGTGGGCCGCGCCCTCGAAGAATGGCGCTATACCTTCGATGCCATTGTCGATCCCGTCCTCATTCTCAATACCGAGCTGCAGATCGTCAAGGCCAACAAAGCCGCCAGGCAACTGCTCTCGGTCAACGGTGCGGCCATCGAGGGCAAGACCTGCCATCGGCTGTTCGCCGGGTTGGACACCGTCTGCCCGCTGTGCCCGGCGCAGACCGTGCAGCACGAACGCAAACCGCACCGGCAGGAAATCACCCAGCGCTATCTCGGCCGGACCTTTGCCGTCTCCTGTTCTCCCCTGTTCCATGCGGACCGGATTGTCGGCTTTATTTATTCGGCCAAGGATATCAGCGTGCAGCGCAACCTGGAAAAACGTCTGGTGCATGCGCACAAGTTGGAATCCATCGCCACGCTTGCCGGTGGTATTGCTCATGATTTCAACAATATCCTCGGGGCCATCCTCGGCAATGCCGATCTGCTCCTGTATCGCCTGCCGGACAAGGAAGGAAGAGGCGAATCATCGATGGGGCCGCCCATCACCTACGAGGAGATCGGCGAGCATGTCCAGGCGATGCGCAGGGCCGGCAACCGGGCCAAGGATTTGGTCGCCCAGATCCTTGCCTTCAGCCGTCAGTCGACCAACCAGCGGCGCGGCCTGCTGATCGCTCCGGTGATCAAGGAATCCTGCCGCCTGTTGCGTGCCTCCCTGCCGGCAACCATTGAACTCAAGGTGGAAATCGCCGATACTGTGGGCATGATCTACGCCGATCCGGGACAGATGCAACAGGTGGTCATGCACCTGTGCACCAATGCCGCTCAGTCGCTGGAGAACAAGACGGGGACGATTGAAGTTTCTTTGCGGGAGATCGAAACCGGAAGGGCGGAACAGCTCCGCTACCACGATTTGATGCCGGGACGATATGTTGTCCTGACGGTCAGGGACACCGGCAAGGGCATGCCGCCGGAGATGCTGGAGCGGATCTTTGATCCTTTTTACACCACCCGCGAGGTGGGCGAGGGGTCGGGCATGGGGCTGGCCGTGCTTCATGGCATCATTGTTTCCCATGACGGGGTGATCGACGTCAAGTCAGAGGTGGGCAAGGGGTCGGTGTTTAGCGTCTTTTTCCCGCGGTTGCAGGACGTGGCGGGCGAGGAGGGAGAGCAGACAGTCGCCATGCCTCGCGGCACGGAAACCATCCTCTTTGTCGACGACGAGGAAGATATCGTCAGCATGCGCACCCGAATGCTTTCCTATCTGGGGTACCGCGTGCTGCCGGCAACCAGCCCGGAGCAGGCCCTGGGGTATTTCACCAGGGGCGAGGAACGTATCGATCTGTTGATCACCGATCATACCATGCCGAGGATGACCGGACTGCAGCTGGCGGCGGAAATCAATGCCCTGTATCCGGATTTGCCGATCATCCTCTGCTCGGGGTATAGTGAAGCGGTGACCCTGGAAGAAGCATTGGAGGCCGGGGTTCGCCGTTTCTTGGCCAAGCCGGTGGACATGCGGCTGCTGGCCCTGGCCATCCGGGAACTTCTGCCCAATCGTGACGGAGGGAAGCCATGAGAATTTTAGTCATTGACGATGACGAGCAGATGCGGATTTTGCTGCGTCAGGTGATGGAATGGGCGGGCTACGAGGTCACCGAGGCTGGGGATGGCCGCGAGGGCATGCACAAACAGCGCCGACAGCCGGCCAATTTGGTGATCACCGACCTAATCATGCCGGAGCAGGAGGGGCTGAAAACCATCACCTCGCTCAAGAAGGAGTTCCCGGAGGTCAAGATCATTGCCATCTCCGGCGGCGGTCGTATCGGGCCGGAGGCCTATCTGCCGGCGGCGCAGGAGCTGGGGGCGGACAGGGTGTTCAGCAAGCCCTTCGAAGTTCGGGAACTGGTCGATGCGGTCAAGGAGCTACTTGAACATGAATGAGATATACGCCCTTGTGGTCGACAACAGTCCGGTCATTCGCAGGATTCTTGGCTATGTGCTGGAAGCCGAGGGATGCACGGTGGAGACGGCCGAGGATGGTCTGGCCGCGCTGGATTGCATCGCCAGGCGGCGGCCCGACGTGCTCTTCACCGATCTGATCATGCCCAAGATCGATGGGGAGAAATTGTGTTACATCATCCGCAATACCCCGGAACTCAAGGATATCTTCCTGGTGGTCCTTTCAGGGGTGGCGCTCGAGGACAATACGGCCACCCTGCAAATAGGCGCGGATGTCTGCATCGCCAAGGGATCGGCGGCCGCGATGATGGTGCACATCAAGGCGGCGTTGCGACGGTTCCAGTGCAATCAGCGCGGTGCAAGCGGCAGCATCGAGGGGCTGGAAGGGTTGTATCCGCGCGAGGTCACCGCAGAACTGCTGGTCAGCAAAAAACATCGGGAGATCATTCTCGCCCGGATGACCGAGGGGGTAGTCGAACTCAACCACCAGGGGCGGATCGTCATGGCCAACGATGCGGCCCTCACCCTGTTCAACCTGCCCGAGGCGCGGGTTTTGGGCGCTTCATTGCTCCAACTGCTCCCTGAAACCGCTGGAGAACGGGTGCGTGGATGGAGGGAGCAAATCGTTTCTGCCGCTCAGTATGAACCGCTGCTGTTTACCTATGATGAACCGGTGCTGCTCGGTGACCGCCAAGTGACCTGCAATCTGGTGCCGGTGCCTGAAAACGATACCTTTTTCGTGATCGGCATTCTTCAGGATGTCACGGGCAGGAAAAAACTTGAGGTACGGCAGCGGCAACTGGAAAAGGAATTGCAACGTATCCGAAAACTGGATGCCATGTCCATGATGGCGAGCGGTATCGCCCATGATTTCAATAATCTGCTCACGATCATCAACGGTAACCTGGAGATGGCGCGCTACGTCAGCCGCGACGAGAATGTGAGCCAGTTGTTGGGCGAATCGGCCAAGGCGCTTAATCTCACCGCGCAGTTGATTCGCCAGTTCACCACCTTTTCCGACAATTACCTGCCGCAGAAATCCCAGGTTCAGTTGCGCAGGTTGATTGAGGAGGTGTTGGCCCGCGATCTGGCCCCCGTTGGGATTCGTTACCAGATCAGGGCCGACGAGGAGGAACTGGCCCTGACGCTGGATCCCGATCTCGTTCGTCAAGTTTTTGTCAATCTCGCCAAGAACGCGGTGGACGCCATGGGGACCAGCGGCCGCGTCGAGGTGTGCATCGAGCGGGTGGACGGCAGCGACGAAGCGGCCAGAACCGGCCAACCCGTACCGAGCGGCGAGTTGGCGCGGATCACTTTTCAGGACTCGGGCCCGGGTCTCGCGCCCTCGATCATCGATCAGGTCTTTGATCCCTACTTTTCCACCAAGCAGAAGGGGGCGCAAAAGGGGATGGGATTGGGGCTGACCATTGTCCATTCCATCGTCAAGAAACATGGCGGACTGGTCTGGCTCGAATCGCCCGACAGCGGTGGCTGCATCGTGTATCTCTATTTTCCGCTCCAGGAGGCGGCCATCACCGATCCCCGTCTGTGTGCGGGAAAAGGGTGCGGCAAGCGGATCCTGGTCATGGACGACGAGGAAATGATGCGGCTGATCAACAGGAAAATGTTCGAGCATTACGGCTGCAAGGTGAGCGTGGCCTCCAGTGGTGACGAGGCGGTCGCCCTGTTTCGCCAACAGCTGGCGACCGGTAGCCCTTTCGACCTGACCCTGCTCGACCTGCGCGTCCACAACGGCATGGGCGGATTGGAAACCGCGCGCCAGATCGTGGCGTTGTGTCCAGAAGCAGCCTTGGTGGCGGTCAGCGGCGACAGCGGCAGTGAGGTGATGCAACGCTACAGCGAGCATCATTTCGTGGCCGCCCTGGCCAAGCCTTTCTCGATCGATGCGGTCGAAGACCTGATCAACCGTTTGTTGTGAACGCCTGGTGGAGCGGTTCGCGCCCTTGTTCCCCGTTGCCCCTGGGTGTTGCCCGTCTTGTCCCTGTTGAGTGATCCATGTATCTTGCCCGTAAGAAGACCGGTTTTCGGCACGTTGGCTACATTCTGCGAGAATCCTACCAAAGCGGCGGGGTTTTCCTGTCCCGCGATCTGGCCGATTTGGGCCGGGATCCGGGCCGCTTGATCGTGTACAGCGGGGGATCGTCGTTTCACATCGACGAGGAGTTTGTCCGCCGGCTGCGCGAGCAGGGGGTGACCGCCCCCTACAGCGAGTTGGAGGCGTTGCTCTTTCCCTTTGTCGATCCCTACATCCAGCAGCGGCTGGAGCCCTTCCGCAACCGTGGCCAGTACCGGGCCTGGCGACCAGCGAGCGAGACCTTGCGCACCCGGGCGATGCGCGAGACCCAGCCCATGGACCGCAGGCGGCTGCATTACCTGCGCATGGGACGGACTTCGCCGGAAACCGTGGACAAGACCGCCGCCTTCTACACGGTCCTGCTCGACAAATCGCGCGACGAGATCGAGCAGTTGATCCATGACCGCGAGCAGGCCCTGCCGCCGCGCGAGTATCACAGCTATCTGTTCGCCATTTTTAATCTGCAGCGGTTTTTCAAGGAAAGCTATGCCCGGTCCATTCCCCAGGCCCTCGACCGCGACCGCCTGGACAGCCTGTTTATCGAGGAGATATGCCGAGTGGCCGGGGATGGCGAGTTCTGGCGGGGCTATCCGCGAACCGACCGGCTGCCCGACTGTTTGATCCGCTATCTGATCATGTATTTTGATGCCGCTCCCGATGAACCCCTTGCCTGGATGCGGTTCGCCCGCTCTTCGCGCACGCGCCGGTTCCATAGCGGCGGCCTGGCGACGGCCGACAAGATCTCGCGCACCCAGGCTTTTGCCCTGTTCGGCCTGAGCGGCGAACAGCTGGCTGGGATGCGCAAGAAGGATCTCACCCGCCTCTATCGGCAAAAGGCCCACGAACTGCATCCGGACAAGGGTGGCGACAGCGAGCAGTTCATCCGTCTGACCGCAGCCTACGAAGAGCTGCTGCCCTCCCTGCGCTCATGACCGTTACTCCCGGCGGCATTGAAACCGGCAGCGCTGTGCGTGGCGATCGCGAGGCAGACATCGGCATGCTGCTGCGGCTGCTCCGGCCCATTTTTCGTACCCATTGGCTGCGCTTGGCCGGCGGTTTTATCGCCCTCGTGACGGTCGATTTCCTCCAACTGATCATCCCCCGTTTTGTCAAGGCCGCAGTGGATGGCTTGTCGGCCGGCACCGCCGATACCGCCCGGCTGATCCAACTGAGCGTGTCCGTCTGCCTGGTGGCCCTGGTGGTGGCGGTACTTCGCTTTACCTGGCGCTATCTGATCATCGGTTTTTCCCGGATTTTGGAAAAAAAGCTGCGTGATCGGCTCTTTGATCATCTGCTGCGCATGGATCAGCCTTTTTTCGAACGTTGGACCATTGGCGATCTCATGGCCCATGCGAGCAACGATCTCGCCACGGTCCAGATGGCCTGCGGCATGGGACTGGTGGCCGCGGTGGACGCGCTGGTGATGTCGGCGGCCGCCTTGGGGTTCATGATGGCGATCAGCCTCAAGCTGACCCTGATCGCCCTCCTGCCGATGCCGGTGCTGATCGTCTGCACCCGCATTCTTTCCGGCCGTCTGCATCACCGCTTCAACCTGGTGCAGGAGCAGTTTTCCCTGCTGACCGAGTTTGCCCGCGCAACCCTGGTGTCGGTCCGCCTGATCAAGGCCTATACCCTGGAGCGCTTCCAGGAGGGCCGGTTCCAGCGTCTCGGCCAGGCCTATGTACGCAGCAACCTCAAGGTGGCCACCATCCAGGGGCTGCTCTTTCCCATCGCCACCCTGGTCGGCAATGTCGGCATGCTGCTCCTGCTCTATTACGGCGGAGCGTTGGTGATCGAGGGGGCGATCTCCATCGGTTCGTTTGTCGCCTTTGTCAGCTACCTCTACATGCTCATCTGGCCGATGATGGCGGTCGGTTGGGTGGCCAACCTCGCCCAGCGCGGCATTACCAGCATGCGACGTATCCACCGGCTGCTCACCCAGCAGCCGGTGGTCAGCACCAGGCCGACCGTGGCCCTGCCGCCGGCGGTCGTCACCGCCTACGCATGCCGGCGACTCAGCTTCACCTATGGCGAGGCCATTCGTCCAGCGCTTCGTGACCTCAACCTGGAGATCGGTCCTGGCCTGGTGGGCATGACCGGCCGCACCGGTTCGGGCAAATCGACCCTGTGCAAGCTGCTGCTGCGAATGTATCCGGTGGCCGACGGCATGTTGTATTTCCGGGGCGAGGATGTCAACCGCCTTGCCCAGGCCGACATCCGTGCCTGCATCGCCTATGTGGGCCAAGAACCGGTGGTCTTTGCCGACACCATCGCCGCCAATATTGCTTTTGGCCGGCCGGAGGCTTCCATGGCCGAGATCGAGGCTGCCGCCCGGGCCGCAGCCATTGACGAGGATATCCGCACCTTCGCCGACGGCTACCAGGCGGTCATCGGCGAGCGGGGCGTCAAGCTCTCCGGCGGCCAGCGGCAACGGCTGGCCCTGTCCCGGGCCCTGCTGTGCGACCGGCCGATGCTGATCATCGACGATGCCTTGTCGGCCATCGACGTCGAGACCGAGCAACAGGTCCTGCAGGGCATTCTTGCTGGCCTGGCCGGCAAATCGGTGCTGTTGATTTCCCACCGGATCAACGTGCTGCGCCACGCCGAGCGGATCGTGGTCCTTGACGAAGGACGGATCGTGGCCGAAGGGCGGCACGAGGACCTGCTCGCCACCCCCTTTTACCGCGTGATGGCGGACAAGCAACGAAACGATGCATAATTTCGGCTATTCGGAAGAGGGGCAGATCGGATCGGTCGGCGACGCACGGCTGTGGCGGCGCATTCTGGGCTACTGCCGGCAGCATGCGGCCGCGCTGACCGGGGCGGTGGCGCTCAGCCTGGTGATCACCGTGGCCACCTTGGGGATGCCGCGCCTGATGCAGCTGGGGATCGACCAATACATCGTGGTCGAGTCGCTGCCGGGCGCGGCGCGCATCGCCGGGCTGGGTCAGGTGGCCCTGTGGTACGGACTGCTGGTGGGCGTGGTCTTCCTTGCCACCTTTTTTCAGGTGGTGCTGCTCGAATGGATCGGTCAATCGATCATGCATCGGCTGCGTCAGGATTTGTTCAGCCACCTGCTGACCCTTGATCTCGGCTATTTCCACAACCAGCCCGCCGGCCGGCTGGTGACCCGGCTGACCAACGACATCCAGAACATGCACGAGATGTTCACCTCGGTGATGGTCACTCTGTTCAACGACGGTCTCAAGCTGGCGGGTATCTTCTGGTTTCTGGCGATGATGAACGGCCGGCTCGCCCTGGTGATGTCGATCTTCATTCCGCTGGCCACGGTGATCACCCTGGTTTTTTCCCGATTCGCCCGCGAGCAGTTCCGCGCCATCCGTTCGCAGTTGGCCAAGATCAACAGTTTCCTCGCCGAATCCCTGGCAGGAGTGGCCGTGATCCAGGCCTTTGGCGGCCAGGAGCGGAGCAGCCGCGCCCACGGCGGCCTGACCGGGGAATACCTGCAGCGCTCCTTCGATCAGATCAAGCTGTTCGGCACCTTCATGCCGCTGACCGAACTGATGAGCTCGGCGGCCATTGCCCTGATCATCTGGTACGGCGGCGGCGAGGTCATCCGCCGCACGCTGACCATCGGCGAACTGGCCGCCTTCATCTCCTATATGCGGCTGTTTTTTCAGCCGCTGCGCGAGCTTTCCCAAAAATATTCAATTGTCCAGTCGGCCATGGCCTCGGCCGAACGGATCTTCCAGACCCTGGACACCCGCTCGGCCATGCGGGCGCTGCCGACAATCCTGCCGAGCGAAACGGCGGCGTCGGCCGGGGCCATCGAGTTCCGCGGCGTCCAGTTCGCCTACCAACCGGGCCAGCCGATTCTGCGTGACATCAACCTGCGCATCGCTCCGGGAGAGACCATCGCCCTGGTCGGGTCCACCGGTGCCGGCAAATCGACCTTGATTTCCCTTTTGGTGCGGTTTTACGATCCAACCCAGGGCGTGGTGCTGGTAGACGGGGTCGATGTTCGCAGCCTGCCTCTGGAGACCCTGCGACAACGGATCGGCATCATCATGCAGGATATCTTCATCCTGCCCGACACGGTGCGGGCCAACATCATCCTCGATCAGCAGACAGATGAGCGACGCCTAGCCGATATCCTCGGCCGCACCGGTCTGGACGGCTTTATCGGCCGCCTGCCCCAGGGGCTTGAGACCCGTATCGGCGAGGGTGCGCTCAATCTCAGTTTGGGCGAAAAGCAGCTTTTGTCCTTTGTCCGCGCCCTCTACCGCGACCCCTCCATTCTCGTGCTCGACGAGGCTACCGCCTCCATCGACACCGAGTCGGAAAACCTGCTCGAGCAGGCCATTGCCGCCGGCTTCCACGGCCGGACTTCATTGGTGATCGCCCACCGCCTGTCCACCATCCGTCGGGTCGACCGGATCCTGGTCATGGAGCAGGGGCGGATTGTCGAGCAGGGCAGCCACGAGGAATTGATGGGCCGGGAGAGTCTCTACCGCGATCTGGTACGGCTCGATGGTCAGGCGTAGAACGTGTGAGGAGGCAATTTGGTTCTGGCAATACGGTGTGCTACGGCTTTGGGCTGTAGGCTGTGTTGCGGTAGAAGGGGATGGTGCGTTCGAGCATTTTCTGTAGTTCGCCGTTTTTTTCGATCTGGGCCAGGTACGCGTTGGCCGCGTCGCGCAGGGCGGTGTCGTTGGGGCGGACCGCCCAAGCCAGCGGTTCACGGGTGAGGGGCGTTCCCCCCGGGGTCAGCCCCTTGTCGACGTAAAGGGAGGCGTAATAGAAATTGGTGGCCATGTCGAAGACAAAGACGTCGATGGTGTCGGCCACCAGGGCCTGTACCCCTTCGGCCGCCGTGGGGAAGCGGCTGATCGTGCCCTTGGGTTTGAGCATCTTGAGCAGGTTGTCGCCGGAACTTTCGCCCACCACCCCGAGGCGGACGGATTGTTCGGTCAGGCCTCGGGTCCCCTTGCCAAGTTTCTTGTGATCATCCAGATGGACGAGCGCCACTTGGCCCGAGATCAGATAGGGGTTGGCGGTGGCCAGTTTCCGGGCATGGGCCTCGGCCACGGTCATCCCGGTCATGAGAATGTCCACCTTCTTGTCCAGCAGCGCCTCGGCCAGGTCCTGCCGCGGTATCTCCACCAGTTCCAGGTTTCTTTGCATCGAGGCCGCCAGACCGGCGGCAAACTTCACCTCCAGACCAATGGCGACGTCGCCCTGTTCATAGGCCAGCGGCGGCGCATCCAGGGCGATGCCGACCCGGAGGGGGGCAGGTTCCATCAGCCTGTGGAACAATCCCTTGGTCTGGGAACCGTGATGGCAGCCGCCGAGCATGGCGGCGGCGAGGAGGGCGAGCAGGAGGCGGGACAATCGGGTCATGGCGTTGTTCTCTTCTGAAGGCGGACGGCGCGACGTTTGTTGGGCGGACACGGAAAAGGGGTGGCGAGGTATCCGTTCAGCGGGCCGGCACGCCCTTGATCACCCGGCCGGTGGAGATAAACGAAATGCCCTGCTGCATCTTGGTGCCGATCATTACCGATTCGATGATCGGCTCGACGACGGCGGCCTTCGCCTCCCACTCGACCAGGAATTTGGCGCCCGAGCCGCCTTTGGATTCCGATTCCGGGACAATGAACCGGGTGGAACCCAGAGGCTCGATGGTCATGGGTTGCTCCAGATACTGCTGCAGGAGCACCCCCTTGGAATCGTAGTAGCTAACGCTTTTCAGGGTGAATGGTTTGTCCGGATCAGTGTTGCGCACGCTGAGGGTGGCGGTCAGCAGGAAGGGCGTGTCGCGGTAGCGGTCCTCGGCGTAGATGTGCGAATAGATCGGCACATAGACTGTCTGGCCGAGCCATTTGGACAGGGTTTCGCCGGCGACAGGGCGGGTGCACAGGAACAGGGCGCAGAACAGCAGGACAATGCGTTCGATTTTCATGGGCGTATCGGCGGTACGGGTTGTGAACGGTGGGCGGAGAGCAGGGCGGCCGCCACTTCGCGGCTCAGGTCGGCGACGGCCTGCGAGCCGCTGTCAACATAGCCGGAATACTCCGGTTTGTCGATGGGGCGCGTCTGGCGGAATGTCTTTCGCGCCACAATGGTTTTGCGTACGCTGTCGCTCAGGGTGTAGACGGCGGTGGTGATGAACTGGCGGCCGTTGCCGCTGAATTCATTGATGTCGACTTCCAGCTGGTAGCGGATGACGCCGTAGCGTGGGCCGGGGTAGGCGGCGACCTGGTCGGTGGCCAGCAGGTCCTTGAGGTCGGCGACCATCTGCTGGCTGATCTGCTGATCCAGCGGACCGGCCCAGAGGTGGTTGGCCGAGGCGCGGGCCTCGCCGGAGGTGCGCTGGGTGAGCAGCCCGCGGCCCTGGAGATGCGGCGCCAGCTGTATCGGCATGAGCAGGATCAACTCCTTGGAGGTGGTAAAATCATGCCCCAGGGGGGGCTGCCGGACCGGCTGCAAGGCATAGAGGATATTGTTGGTCGTGGGTTTGAGGCAACCACCGAGCAGCAAGGCGCAGACCAGCAGCCATCCCAGGGAACGTCCGACGTTGTTGGCAGTATTCATGGAGAGTCCTCGCCCTGGCCGAAGAGCAGCGCATTGGGGTTCTGCTGCAGGTAGTCGGTCAGCTGTCTGATGGAGGCGGCGGCCCGTTCGATCTCCCGCAGCGAGGCGCCGGCCTGGTAGGAGAGCAGGGAATCCTTTGCCGTCAGTTGTTCGATGTTGTTGAGCGTCTTGGTCAGCGAAGCGGCGGTGGCGTTGAGTCCGCTCAGCAGGTGTTTGAATTCGGTGCTCATCCCCGGCAGTTGTTTGTCGGCGGTGTGCAGAAAACGATCGGCGGTGGCCGAAAGAGCCGCAAAATTGGTCAATCCCTTTTTCAGTTCGGCGGCCAGCGCCGGGAACTCGCTGTCAGCCCGGCCCAAAAGAGTGTTGACCCGATCCATGGTGGTGTCCAGGGCTGCCAGGGCGTTGCGGGTTTCTTTGGAGTTGATGATCGAGTTGATGCCGTCAAGGGCGGTGGCGGTTTTGTGAAGAATCTCGCTCAGCGGCATGGTTTCCAGGGTCTGGGTGATCTGTTCAAGCCCGGAAACCTGGGTGGGAATCTCGAAGAGGTCGGTGTCCTTGCCGCGCAGCTGGGCCTTGGTTCCGGGATAAAAGGCCAGATCGATGTAGAGCTTGCCGGTCAACAGGCTGGTGATTTTCAGCTGGGCGCGCATCCCCTGGTCGATCAGCTCGGTGAGCATGGCACGGATAGTGTCCGGATGCCAATTTTCGGACCGGTTGTTGGTTAGATCCGGGGTCTGCTGGATGTCAATGTAGACCGGAATGATGTAGTTGTTCTTTTGCGCGTCGAAACTGATCCGCACCGCGCTGACCCGACCGATGGTCACTCCGCGGAAGGTCACCGGCGCGCCGATGTCGAGCCCGTAGAGCGAGCCGGTGAAATAGGCGACACAGCGGAAGCGGTCGTCCTTGAACTTGATGTTGCCCAGGATGACGATCGCGGCGATGGTCAGGCCGATGGCGGTGAGGACAAAGGCGCCGACCAGGGTCGGGTTGGCTTTCTTGCTCAAACTGTTCGAACCTCCCGTTTTCCGGTTCCCCGGGTGAGAAATTTGAGCACCGTCGGGTCGGTGCATTCCTGCAGGAGCCTCTTGGGATCGCCGGTGGCCAGCATGGTCTTGGCCTCGCTGTCGAGATAGACCGAGTTGGTGGCGATGGCGTAGATCGAGGCCAGTTCATGGGTGACGATGATTACCGTGGCGCCGAGGCTCTCGCGCAGTTCGAGGATCAGCTCGTCGAGATTGCGGGCGCTGATCGGGTCGAGCCCGGCCGAGGGTTCATCGAAAAAAAGAAAATCTGGGTCCAGGGCAATGGCCCGTGCCAAGGCCGCCCGTTTGCGCATGCCGCCGGACAACTGGGCGGGATAGAATTCCTCGAACCCCGCCAGCCCGACCAAGGACAGCTTGAACGACACCAGCTCGGCAATCACCGCGGGCGGCAAATCGGTATAATGCTGCAACGGTAGGGCCACGTTTTCCGCCAGGGTCATCGAGCTCCACAGGGCACCGGACTGGTAGAGGACACCGGCCCTTCGGACGATCGTCGCCCGGTCCTCCTCTTCTAGTTCCCAGAAATTATCGCGACCGTACCAGACCGCTCCACTGGCCGGCGGTTTGAGGCCGATCATGTGGCGCAGCAGGGTCGATTTGCCGCAGCCCGACCCACCCATGATCACGAAGATGTCCCCCCGGGCGATGGTGAAGGTGAGGTCGCGCTGGAGGACGAAACTGCCATAGGCCATGGTCAGATTTTGGACGGTGATAGCGGCAACGGACTCGGTCATCGCCGAGGCCTCAGCGGTAGAGGAGGAAGGTGATGATCGAGTCGGAAACCACGATCAGGACAATCGAGGTGACCACGGCCGAGGTGGTGGCCTCGCCGACCGCGAGCGCGCTCCGTCCGCACTGCATGCCGCGCAGGCAGCCGGCATAGCCGATCAGGACCCCGAAAATCGACGCCTTGAGAATACCTTGGCCGCACTGGCCGAGGCGCAAGGTTTTGCGGGTCTGTTCGAGATATTCGATCAGCGACAGATCAAGCATGGTGACGCCGATCACCGAACCGCCCAGAATGCCCATGATGTCGGCGTAGACGCACAGCAGGGGCAGCATTAGCATCAGGGCCAGCATCCGCGGCAGGACGAGAAAACCCACCGGCGAGATGCCCATGGTACGCAGGGCGTCGATTTCCTCGTTGACCTGCATGGTGCCCAACTGCGCCGCGTAGGCCGCGCCGATTCGGCCGGCGATGATCACCCCGCTCATCAGCGCGCCCATCTCCAGCACCATGCCCAAGCCGACCAGGTTGGCCACATAGATCTGGGCGCCGAACATCTGGAGCTGCACCGCGCCAACGAAGGACAGAATCACGCCTACCAGCACCGCGATCAGGCTGACGATCGGCAGCGACTCCACGCCGCAGCTCTGGATGAAGTAGAAGAAATCGCGCCATTTGAAGGGTTTTTTGCCTGCGGCCAGCGCCATGCAGGCGAGGATGATTTCACCGGTGAAGGCGGCCGCCTCCCGCGCCTGTCCGGAAAGGGCGAGCGTCAGGCGGCCGATACGGGTAACCAGCAATTCGCGGACGTTCTTGCCATAAGTGACCTTTTCCGGAACAGCCTCGGACAGGGCCAGCAGCCGCCGCACCCCGGGCGGCAAGCCTTCCAGGTCGACCGCGATGCCGCCATTGCGGGCCGCTGCCGTGGTCGCCTTGAGGAAGACCAGCAGCCTGGTGTCCCATTCGGCAAGGTCGGTGGAAAGAAAGGCGAGCGTGCGAATGGAGGAGTCGAGCGCTCCCACCAGCTCCGTCGGCGGCGGCGGATCGGTGCGCAGGGTCCAGGCTCCTTGCAGGTGAACCGTCAACCTGCTTGGCTGACTGCGGTCAAGGGAAAAACAGGGTCGCTGATGCACGGTGTTCGATCTGGTTGGTTGGGCGTTGCCCGGACGGCGGATTTCGGTCTATCGGCCGATGGGCTGGGCGTTTCGTCCCGGTTTGGGCAGAAGCTGGCGCAGTGGATCAGCCTGCGCATTGGTCCATCGCTGGTTGATGAGCACGTCGAACAGCTGGACCGGCTTGCCGTAATACTGCCGGTTCCAGTCATCCAGGGGAGAGATGGCCGCTCCTTCGAGACTGACACCGCCATAGATGCCCTGCGAGCGACCAAAGGCAAGGATGTCGGCGGTTTGCGCCTTGGCCGACGCGCCCATGGGTCCCGCGGCCACGGCCACATCGGCGCCGATTTTGTAGTCGGTGGACAGCATGGCGTTCAGCCCTCGGTCGGTCATGATCAACAGGATGATTTCCGAGGCATCGGCGCCGACCTGAAATCCCAGGGAAACCGAACCCATGCTGTAAAAAGCCGGATAGCTCCATTTGCCGCTACCCGAATCCTGGGCGAGCAGCACGCCGCGACCGCCCGAGCCGCCGATGATGAAACCGCCGCGCAGCATCTGGGGAACGATGAAGATACCCCGTGCCTGGTCGACATTGCGCTGGAACCATTCCATGTTGGGATCGGCCATGAAGCCTTTGTAGACCGAGGCGGCGCGACCAACCAGATCCGCGGGTTCCCCGTAATAGTCGGCGGAGGCGGATGAGGCCGGGAGGATCGAAGCGTAGAGCGCAAAGAGCAGGACAACGGCCAAGCGATGGAAGGACATGGGGAAACCTCCTCGGAGTCGAACGGGTGATGGGTTTCTTCCTGTCGGAATCATTGATGATATGGTATAGGCTGTCTTTGCACAAGAAAAAAGTGCCAAAACCCGCCGCGTCGGCACAAGGAGAAACACAGTATTCAAGGAGGAGCGCGAGAGGGGAAAGGGGCAGGCCGCGCACCGGAACAACGCGAGCGGCCTGCGGGCCTGGGGATCAGTCGACGGCGTAGAAGTATTCTTTTTCCGCTCCGCATTTGGGACAGACCCAGTCGTCGGGCAGGTCGGCAAAGGCGGTTCCCGGAGCCACGCCGTGCTCGAAATCACCTTCGGCGGGATCGTACACATATCCACAGGGACATTCCATTTTCTGCATGTTTTCTTCTCCTGGTGCATGGGGTTGATGGATGTCTTCGCGCTTGGCTGCTCCCGCAAAGGGGGTGTCGAGCCGTAGCCATTTCATCGTCAAGACACCCTAAAGAGTTTTCAGCCCAGGGACAAGCAAAAGAACAAAGGGTTGATACAAATTATGCTTCTTCCCGGCGGACGGTCCGTGACCCAGAGGGACGTTGTTCGGGAAAAGGGCGGGGTGGAAAATTACACTTGACAGAAGTCGATGGAATCGGGTTAAATAACGCGCTTTGCGATTAATTATTTCCATTGGCCGTTATAGATTTGAGTGATAGAGAGGAGGAGTCGCATGTATGCAATAATTCGGACCGGCGGCAAACAGTATCAGGTGGAAGCCGGCGACACGCTTCGCGTGGAAAAGCTCCAGGGCGAAGTAGGCGACACCGTGGAGTTAGCAGAGGTTCTTCTGGTGGTTGACGGTGAAACCGTGAAGATCGGTCAGCCCATGGTTGACGGCGCCAAGGTGGTGGCCAAGATCGTCGAGCAGGGGCGCCATAAGAAGGTTATCGTCTTCAAGAAAAAACGTCGCCAGGGTTATCAGGTGAAAAAAGGGCATCGCCAGATGTACACCGCCCTGGCCATCGAGACGATTTCAGCATAAGGGATTAACTGATTTACTGGAGAACACACCATGGCTCATAAGAAAGCAGGCGGCAGTTCGCGAAACGGCCGCGACAGTGCGGGGCAGCGACGGGGCATCAAGCGGTTCGGCGGTCAGATCGTCAAGGCCGGCAGTATTCTGGTTCGGCAACTGGGCACGGTCATCCACCCCGGAACCAATGTCGGCTGCGGCCGTGACTACACCCTGTTTGCCAAGGTCGACGGCACGGTCAAGTACGAGTCCTTCGGCAAGGACCGCAAGAGAGTTTCCGTTTATCCCGCCGAGTAGAGGCGGGTACCTCCTCGTTCGGGGAGGATTGGAGCGCCTTGTTGAGGCGTTTCCCGCAGATCAGGTCGCGGACCCGGCATCATTGTCATTGATGCCGGGTTTTTTCGTATTATCCCCCCTCATGCCTTCCCGGAACAATCATGGGTTTTGTTGACGAAGCGAAATTTTTTGTCAAGGCCGGCGACGGCGGCAACGGGTGCGTCAGTTTCCGTCGGGAAAAGTATGTGCCCAAAGGCGGTCCCAATGGCGGCGACGGCGGCAAGGGGGGCGATGTCTTCCTGGTGGCGGACCGCAACCTACGCTCGCTGATCGATTTTCGCTACCGTTCCCATTTCAAGGCCGAGTCCGGCCTTGGCGGCCAGGGCAGCGACAAGCACGGCCGCGGCGGCAAGGATTCGATCATTCGGGTGCCGGTCGGATCGGTGATCAAGGATGCCGAGACCGGCACGGTTCTGGCCGACCTGATCGAACCCGGGCAGGTCTTTCTCGCCGCCGAAGGCGGCCGGGGCGGATTGGGCAACGCCCGTTTCGCCACCTCGACCAACCGGGCGCCGCGCAAGGCTACCCCCGGCCAGCCGGGCGAAGAACGCTGGCTGGTGATCGAACTGAAACTGCTGGCCGATGTCGGCCTGATCGGCCTGCCCAACGCCGGCAAATCGACCCTGCTGTCCAAACTGTCGGCCGCCAATCCGAAAATCGCCGCCTATCCGTTCACCACCCTGGAGCCGCAGCTGGGCGTGCTGCACCTCAAGTACAGCGAGCCGTGCATCATCGCCGATATTCCGGGGCTGATCGAAGGCGCCCATCAGGGGGTGGGCTTGGGGCATCAGTTCCTCCGTCACATCGAACGGACCTCCATTCTGCTGCACCTGATCGATGCCTCCACCGAGGCGGAGCAACCGTTGCAGGACTACCAGGTGCTGGCCCGGGAATTGGCGGCCTACAAACAGGAGCTGCTCGACCGCACCCACCTGATCGTGCTCAACAAGATCGATCTGATCGACGGGGAACGGTTGGCCGAGGTGAAGGAGCTGTTTGCCGCGGTCCATCTGCCGGTGCAGGTTATCTCGGCCGAGACCGGCGAGGGGCTGGAATCGTTGAAGGCACTGCTCGGTGATCTGCTGGAGGAGCAGCGCGCAGAGGTGGGTCATGACCTTTCAGGTGAATAAGGACGACGGCCTGTTTTACCGTCAAACCCTTTTTGACCAGGCCAAACGGGTGGTGATCAAGGTCGGCAGCGCCGTCCTCACCGACGAGAATGGTCTGGATCTCAACATCATCGGCAATATTGCCCGCCAGGTTTCCTTCCTTCAGTCCACCGGCCGTCAGGTGATCCTGGTCAGCTCCGGGGCGGTCGCCGCCGGCCGCAAACGGCTCGGCGTGGTCAAGACGGCGCACGAGGAGCTCAGGGTCAAGCAGGCCTTGGCCGCCACCGGGCAAGGGCTGTTGATGCAGGCCTACGAGCAGGCCTTTGCCGACTTTAACCAGCCGGTGGCCCAGGTGCTGCTCACCCATGCCGACCTGTCCCACCGGGGCCGCTATCTCAATGTCCGCAATACCATCCTCACCCTGTTTGAGTTCGGGGTGGTGCCGATCATCAACGAGAACGACACGGTTTCCGCCGAAGAGCTGCGTTTCTCCGACAACGATACCCTGGGCGCCTTGATGACCAACATGATCGGCGCCGACATGTTCATCATCCTCACCGATGTCGACAGTCTCTACACCGGCAATCCCTCCGTGGATCCCGATGCCCGGCCGATCTACACCGTGGCCAGCATCACCCGCGACATCGAACGGATGGCCGGTCAGTCCACCAGTTTGGTCGGTACCGGTGGCATGATGGCCAAGATCCGCGCCGCCAAGATGGTGGCCGCCTGCGGCAGCTGCTCGTTCATCGGGCCGGGGCGCCATCCGGACATTCTTCGCGCACTGTTCAGCGGCGAGTTGGTCGGCACCTTTTTCCTGCCCGGCAAGGGCAAGATCAACCGGCGCAAGCACTGGATCGCCTACGTGCTCAAACCGCAGGGATTTCTCGTGGTCGACGACGGTGCCCGCCGGGCCCTGGTGGAGCAGGGCAAGAGCCTATTGCCCTCCGGGGTGACCGAGGTTCGGGGCAGTTTCGCCATCGGCGCGCCGGTGCAGTGTCTGGACCGGAGCGGGGCGGTGATCGCCGCCGGCCTGAGCAATTACGCCAGCATCGACATCGAACGGATCAAGGGCAAAAAAACACGGGAGATCGAGGCAATCCTTGGTGGCAAGGACAGCGACGAGATCATCCATCGCGACAACCTGGTGATCATGGGTCGGGAGGGCGGGCAGTAAAGCCGCTTTACAAGGAGGGCGCTTCGCGTCATAGTGGACCGCATCGACCGAAGCATGCACAGTGTAGTCCGCCGCAATCCGGCGGTTTCAGAGAACAAAAAGGAGAACAGCAATGGATCGCACCCAGATTGAGGCTACCGTTCTGGACATGGTGAACAAGGCCAAGGCCGCCGCCCGGGTCATCGGCGCCATGCCGGCGGCGTTGAAGAACACCATTCTCCTCGAGGTGGGCGAGGCCCTGATCGCCCAGCAGGCGTTCATCCTGGCTGAAAACGCCAAGGACATGGCCGCTGCCGAGCAAAAAGGGATTTCCGCCGCCATGCTCAATCGTCTGCAGATCAGCGAAAAGGGGATCAAGGACATGGTCCAGGGGCTGCGCGAAGTGGCCGCCCTGGAGGACCCGGTGGGCGAGGTCAGCGAGATGCGCCGCCGTCCCAGCGGCATCACCGTGGGCCGCATGCGGGTGCCGCTCGGCGTGATCCTGATGATCTACGAGTCCCGCCCCAACGTGACCATCGATTCGGCGGCCCTGTGCCTCAAGGCCGGCAACGCGGTCATTCTCCGCGGCGGTTCCGAGGCCATCAACTCCAACCTGGCCCTGGCCAAGGTGCTGCAGGAGGTTCTGGCCAAGCACGCGGTCGATCCGGCCATCGTCCAGGTGTTGTCCTTCACCGACCGGGAAGGCATCGACTGCCTGCTGCAGCAGGAAGAATACATCGACCTGGTCATCCCGCGCGGCGGCGAAGGGCTGATCCGGGCGGTGACCGAGAAGTCGCGCATCCCGGTGCTCAAGCACTACAAGGGGGTCTGCCACTGTTTTGTCGATGAGGATGCCGACCAGGAAATGGCCATCCGCGTCATCCTCAATGCCAAGGTGCAGCGGCCCGGCGTGTGCAACGCCCTGGAGGGCCTGTTGGTCCACCGCGAGATCGCGAACGAGTTCCTGCCCAAGGTGGCGACGGCGCTCAAGGAGGCAGGGGTGCGTATCCTCGGCTGCCACCGCAGCTGCCTGCTCTGCGACGAGATGATTGAACCGGCCGGCGAGAGCGACTGGGGCACCGAATTTCTCGATCTGGCCCTGGTGGTCAGGGTGGTGGCCGACCTCGACGAGGCCATGGACTACATCGACCGCTACGGTTCCAAACATACCGAAATCATTCTCACCCGTTCCTATGAGCGTAGCCAGCGGTTCCTGCGTGAGGTGGACGCCTCGGCGGTGATGGTCAACGCCTCGACCCGTTTCAACGACGGCGGCCAGTTCGGCCTGGGTGCGGAGATCGGCATCTCCACCACCAAGTTGCACGCCTATGGCCCCATGGGCCTCAAGGAGTTGACCACGCGCAAGTTCATCGTCTACGGTGCGGGCGAGACCCGCGCCTGAAGGTGGGCGTGTCCTCAGTGGGTCGAACCGTCGGCCTGTTCGGCGGCACCTTCGATCCGGTCCACCAAGGGCATTTGGACTTGGCCTGCCACGTCCTTGAACGGTGCGGTCTCGATAACCTGCTGTTCATTCCGGCACCCCGGCCGCCGCACAAGGGACGGCCGTCTGCATCCTTTGCCCATCGGGTGGCCATGCTCGAGGCGGCCTTGGTCGATTGCCCCGATGGCGGACGGATGCGTTGCTCGGCCATCGAGGCGGAATTGCCCGAACCGTCCTACACCATCCACACGGTGGAGGCCCTGATTCGGCGGCAGCCGGATTGCCGTTATGCGCTGGTGATCGGTGCCGACTCCTTGTTCGACCTGCCCCACTGGTACCGGGCCGCCGAGCTGCTGGCCCTGATCGACCTGATCGTGGTCAGGCGGGATCGAATCGAGCCCACGGCCATTGGGACGACGCTCGCCACTCTGGATTCCTCCTTCCAGGGTGACGAGCATCACCACCGCTGGCGCAACAGCACCGGGCGGACGGTGACCTATCTCGACGATATCGAACTGCCGGTGTCCTCCTCATCGATCCGCGAGGACTTGGCCCTTGGCCGGGAGCCGGCCATGCTGCCGTCGGCGGTGTTGGCCTACATCAAAACCCATCACCTGTACGGCTGGCGGAACAGCGCATGAACTATATCGCCGATCTCCATGTCCATTCCCATTACTCGCGGGCGACGAGCAAGGCCAGCAACCTGTACGGTCTGGCCGCCTGGGCCGCGGTCAAGGGGATTGGCGTGGTGGGGACCGGTGATTTCACCCACCCGGGCTGGTTTGCCCATCTGCACGACTGCCTTGAACCGGCCGAGCCCGGTTTCTTTCGTTTGAAACCCGAACCGGGCCGCGACTGGAGCCAGTGGCTGCCACCGGGACTCCGGCCGGCGACCGCGCCCGAGTCCACCCGTTTTGTCCTCAGCGCCGAGATCAGTTCGATTTACAAACGGGGCGACAAGGTGCGCAAGGTGCACAATCTGCTGTACGCGCCGGATTTCGATGCGGTGCGGCGGCTCAATGCCACCTTGGTCACCCTGGGCAACATCAGCTCCGACGGTCGTCCCATCCTCGGGCTGGATGCCCGCGATCTGCTGGAGATACTGCTTGAGAAGGCGCCCGAGGGTTTCCTGGTCCCGGCCCATATCTGGACCCCCTGGTTTTCCCTGTTCGGTTCGAAGTCGGGCTTTGACCGCATCGAGGATTGTTTCGGCGATCTCAGCGACCACATCTTTGCCTTGGAGACCGGTCTTTCCTCCGATCCGGAAATGAACCGGCTGATTTCTCGCCTGGACCGGTTCACCCTCATCTCCAACTCCGATTGCCATTCGCCGGCCAAGCTGGGCCGCGAGGCCAATCTCTTTGCCACTGACTTCGACTACTTTTCCCTGCGCCAGGCTTTGCGCGCACCGCTAAACGCGGCCGGTGAGCACGTTTTTCGCGCCACGGTCGAATTTTATCCGGAAGAGGGGAAATATCACTGCGACGGTCACCGCAAATGTCAGGTCTGTCAAGAACCCCCGGAAACCCGGAAGACTGGAGGGCGCTGCCCGCGCTGCGGCAAGCCGCTGACCATCGGCGTACTCCATCGGGTGATGGAGTTGGCCGACCGCAGCGAACCGGTGTTTCCCATCGGCAGCCCCGGGGTCCACAGTCTGATCCCGCTGCAGGAAATCGTGGCGGAGCTGCTCGACTGTGGCCCGGCGACCAAGAAGGCGGTGGATGGCTATGCGCGACTGATCAACCTGTTTGGTTCGGAGTTCGGACTGCTGCTGGACACGCCGATCGACGAGATCAGGGCCAAGGGGTCTGCCCTCCTGGCCGAGGCGATCGAACGGGTGCGGACCAACCATGTCATCCGCACGCCCGGCTATGACGGAGAGTTCGGCGTCATTCGCGTTTTTTCCGAGGGGGAGCGCGCCCGTCTGAGCGGCCAGGCCAGTCTGTTCGGCACGGTGGCGGCGGCTTCCCGACACACGCACAAAAGAACCCGGTTGGAGACGACGACCGTCACGACGACCACGGTTGCCTCGCCGCCCGCCTCCCTCAATGTTGAGCAACAGCGGGCGGTGGACAGCGAAGCGCCGCTGATTCTGGTTCAAGCCGGACCCGGTACCGGCAAGACCCACACCCTGGTCAGCCGGGTGCGGCGGACAGCTGGCCGCTCAACGCGGCCCTGCACGGTGATCACCTTCACCAACAAGGCGGCGGCTGAGGTGCGCGAGCGGTTGGGGGAGACGGCGCACACCGGCGCCGGCATCACCGTGGCCACCTTTCATGGCTACTGCCTCAGCCAGCTGCGCCGCTTCCAGCCCGAACTGCGGGTGATCGGGCCCGAAGAACGGGCTCTTGTTCTCGAAGAACTGCATCCCCAATGGAGCGCACGGCAACGGGATGCCCTGGCGGCGGCGATCACCCTCGGCTGCCGTCAGGCGCGTTCGCCGTCAGACCCCGATCAGCAGCGTTATTTTCAATGGCTGGCCGAGCGGTCCTTGATCGACCTCGACGCCTTGGTGCCCCGCACCGTAGCCTTGCTTCGCGGCGGAGGCAACGAGGCCGAGTCCGTGCGAGCCGCCACCGGCCATCTGTTTGTCGACGAGTTCCAGGATGTCAACGAGGCCCAGTACGCACTTGTCACCCTGCTGGCCCAGACGGCCACCGTTTTCGCCATCGGCGACCCCGATCAGGCCATCTACGGTTTTCGCGGTGCCGATCCCCGCTGGTTTCACGCCTTTATCGAGGATGTTCATCCGGAATGTCACCAGCTGGTGTGCAACTACCGCAGCGGCGCGATGATTGTCCGCGCCGCCGAACAGCTGATCAGCCACAATCCCCATCCCGTGCCGCAGGCGCCGATGCAACCCTGCGGCACCGCACCAGGAACGATCCATCTGCAGCGTTGCGCCAACCCCGATCAGGAGGCCATCTTCATCGCCGACCAGATCGAATTGCAGGTGGGCGGCACCTCGCACCGCAGCCTGGAACGGTTCGATCATGCGGAAAACTCCGCCTCTTCCCTGCGGGACATCGGCGTTCTTTACCGCACCTCGCGCCAGGCCGAAGCCCTTGCCACGACGCTCAGCAGACGGGGGCTTCCCTTTCAGCTGGTCGAGATCGAGGCCTATTATACCAAAGGGAACTGCCGCCTGCTCTATCTGTGGATGCTGCTGCTCGCCGGATTGGCCGAATCCTGCCATCTCTTGGAGCTGCTGGGCCAAGAGCAGGGCCTGGGGGAACAAGGGATGAAGGTCGTCCGGACCCAGCTTGGCCGATCCCTTCTTCAGGATAAGCAACGGGGAGGCGTGCTCGACAGCCTCGTCCTCGACGGAACCGCTGGCGCAGCCCTTGCCCGTTTTCGTGCGTTCCATGGCCAACTGGTGGGCCACGACGGGGAACGCTCCCTGGACAGCATCCTAACGGCCCTGATGGAGCGCTACCAGCTCGATCCCCGGGCATCCGACCTAGTGCGCCTGCGAGAGACAGCCCTCACCTTTGGTCGCTCATTTGCGGCCTTTGCCGCCCACCTCCAGCGCTTCAGTGATTCCGTGCTTTACGACCCCCGGGTCGAGGCGGTGACCTTGTCCACCCTCCATGCGGCCAAAGGGCTCGAGTTCCCGGTGGTGTTCATGGCCGGAGTCGAGGATGGCCTGCTGCCGCTGGCGCCGCGCCGGGAACTGGTTGCCGAGGCCCTGCAGGCGCATGTTCAGGAGGAGCGCCGTTTGTGCTATGTCGGCATCACCCGGGCCAGGTCCACCCTCTACCTCACCTGGTGCGGGTCGCGATCCCTCTATGGCGGTCGGGCGGAGGACCGTCAGCCTTCCCCCTTGCTGGCCGAACTGCCAGCCGACGTCTTCACCCCGCCACCGACAATGCAGCCTGCGACCAAACGCAGGCCTGCACACCGGCAACTTTCGCTATTTTCTTGAGCCATGGACCAGCACTCCTCCTCCCTGCAGACGCGTATCGCCGAACTTGAGGCCGAGGTGCAGCGGCTGGAGCGGGAAAACAGGAAACTACGCAAAAAGGCCCGCCAGGCCGACTCGGCCAATCAGGCCAAGTCGGATTTCCTTGCCATGATCAGTCACGAGATACGCACGCCGATGAACGGGGTTATCGGTATCAGCGAGCTGCTGCTCGATACCGATCTACAACCGAGGCAAAAGCATTTTGCGCACCTCATCCGCACCTCGGCCACCAGCCTGCTGACCCTGATCAACAACCTGCTCGACTTTAGCAAGATCGAAGCCGATAAGATGGTCTTGGAAAGCGAGCCCTTTGATTTGCGGGCTTTGCTCGAACAGCTCCTTTCCCTCTATCGGGTAACCGGCAAAAGCAAGGGGCTGCGGGTTAACGCCGAAATCGATCCCTCCTTGTCCCGGCAGTACGTGGGCGATGCCCACCGATTGCGCCAAGTACTGGTCAATCTGCTCGGCAACGCGGTCAAATTCACCGAGCAGGGGGCCATCCTCCTGCGGGTGCGCAAGGAACGAGCAGGGGAAACAGCCGAGCTGCTCCGTTTCGAGGTGGAGGATTCGGGCGTGGGCATTGCCGAGGGTTCCATGGACAAGCTCTTTCAACCCTTTTCCCAGGTCGACAGCTCCTCCACCCGACGGTACGGCGGTACTGGCCTGGGGCTGTCCATCTGTGCCAGATTGATCAAGCTGATGGAGGGCGAATTTGGTGCCCGCTCCGAATACGGCAAGGGCTCGACCTTCTGGTTCTCGCTGCCTCTGAGGGTGGCGCGACAGGCTGCAGAGATCGAAGGCGCGCCTGTGGACAGCGGTCAGCCGCCCACCGCTGTCGCCGAGGTCGAATCGTCGCCGGCTTGCGAGGGAGGCGACCTGCGGCTGTTGCTGGTCGACGACGAGGAAACCAACCGGATCGTCATGGCGGAAACCTTTCGTCCCACCGGCGTGGAGGTGGTCGTCGCCGCCAACGGGCAAGAGGCCATCGAGCTGTGCCGGGACAACAGGTTCAACCTGATCTTCATGGATTGCCAGATGCCGGTCGTCGATGGATTTGCCGCGACTAGAACCATCTTGCAGGAGGCGGAACGCAAACACCGACAGGCACCGCCGGTCATTGCCCTTACCGCCGACGTCACCGCTGCCGCCAAGAAACGGTGCCAGGAGGTCGGCATGGTCGATTACCTGGCTAAACCTATTGATTTCAGACAATTGCAGGTGGTGCTCTCCCACTGGCTTCCGGAGCTGCGCATGTCGGTGGTGCCCAGGTCGCTGGCCGGAACAGCGGAGGTCGCGGGCGTTGACACGCCAAGGGAAAGCGACGGTTCCGCAGTGGTCAACACCGCCGTGCTGGGGCGATTGCGCGAGAATGTCGGCAATCTCGCGCCGGTGATCGGTGTCTTTCTTCGCGCCCTGGACCGACGTGTCGCCGAGTTGGACCAGGCCGTGCAGGCTAGGGACGCCCAGGCCATCAACAAGGTCGCCCATACCATGAAAGGCAGCAGCAGCCAGTTCGGGGCCGAGGAACTGGCCAATCTGTGCCTGCTGGCGGAAAACATGGGCAAGAGCGGCAATATCCAACAAGTTGACCGTATCCATCAGCAGATCGTCGAGTCGGCGGCCAGGGTGAAACAATTTTTCAGTCAACCGCTTGATTAATTTTTAGATCATCCTACAATGATTGAGGATGCGTTCATTGAACACAATATCTTCCATGGGGATGAATAGGTTATGACGGTCTCCCTCTTGTCGGGTGCCACGCCGGTCATTCTGATTGTCGATGATGACGAGGTGATCCGCATGCTCATGCGCCAGTTTCTGGAGGCCGAGGGCTATGCGGTGGTCGAGGCGGAGGACGGCCGTGCGGCGCTGGAAAAAGTGGCGGAACAGTCGTTTGATCTGGTGATCCTCGACATTGCCATGCCGGGCATCGATGGCCCCAGCGTGTGCGAGCACATCCGGTCGTCGATGACGGATCCGCCACCGGTGCTCATGATAACGGCCCTGGACGACGAAAAAAGCATCGAACGGTCGTATGGGGCCGGGGCGGTCGACTACATTCGCAAGCCGCTGCGATGGGCGGTGTTGAAAAATCGTATCCGCTACATCCTGGGTTCCCATCGGGCCAAGCAGGAATTGGAACTGCTGTCGCGCAACTACGAAATGATCCTTGATGCCGCCGCCAACGGCATTTGCGGCGTCGACGACCGGGGCGCGATCAGTTACATCAACCCCGCCGCCCTGAAAATGCTGGGCTACACCAACGACGAGGTCAGAGGGGAAAAGTGTTCGGAGATTTTCAAGATATCCCTGCCCGGCAGCGATGATTTTTCCGAGGCCTGCTGCCCCTATCTGACGCAGCCCGACCAGCGATCGACCGTCTGTTACGACGAGGCCAGGATGCTGCGCAAGGACGGTACCAGTTTCCCGGTGGACTTTCGTTCAACCCCGATCCGCCAGGGACAGCGGTTGGTCGGCGGGGTGCTGGTTTTCCAGGATGTCACCGAGCGGCAGGAAGCGGCGGAGTTGATCCGCTACATGGCCAACCACGATCCGCTGACCAATCTGCCCAACCGCAACTACTTCCGCAGACGATTGCCGCAGGCTGTTTCCCTGGCCAAGCGCTACGGCCGCATTCTCTGCCTGTTGTTCATCGACCTCGACCGGTTCAAGCCGATCAACGACCAGTTCGGCCATGGGGTCGGTGACATCGTGCTGATGCAGGTGGGGGAACGGTTGCGCAGCGTGCTGCGAACCTCGGATTCAGTCTGCCGGCTGGGAGGCGACGAGTTCGTCATCCTGCTGGAGAGTACCGATACCCTGGAGGGCGCCACCCGGGTGGCGCAGAAGGTGATCGATTCGCTCAACGAGCCGATCGAGGCGGGCGATCATATTTGCTTCATTGGCGCCAGCATCGGTATCTCGGTTTTTCCCAACGACTGCAGCGACGCCGAAACCATGCTTCGCCACGCCGATATCGCCATGTACGAGGCCAAGAAAAAAGGCCGTAACTGCTGGCAGTTGTACGCGCCCCTCACATCCCCTGGGCAATCGTCCTGATAATATCCGATTTGCCGATCACCCCCACCAACGTGCCCTCGGCCATCACCGGCAGGGTGTGCATCTTTTTTTCCGCCATCAGGGTGGCCAATTCCTCCAGGTCGGTTTCCGGACCGACGCTGATCAGGGGAGTTGAACAGATATCGCCCACCCTGGTACCGGCCATCTTCCTCAGTTCCTCTTTCATCCGATCCGGCGGTTCAAGAAAGACAAAGGCGTCGAGAATGGCGAAGGCTGTCGGCAAATGGACCTTTTTGTTCTGAAAAATCAGATCGCTTTCGGTGACCACGCCGATCACCTTGCCTGCCTCGTCGACTACCGGGGCGCCGCTGATCTTGTGGGACAACAGCAGGGCCGCCAGTTCGCGCACACTGGTTCGGGCGTTGACCGTGATCACCTCGCGGGTCATGATGTCTTGTGCTTTCAACATGGTCTCTCCTTGGTGGAAGGTGGAATGAAGGTGCCGATGATTTTTGGCAGCAGCTGCGCCACCTCGGAGGCGGCATAGCCGTAGGGGTGTTCGGCGGCCAGGCGATCGGCGGCCAGACCGTGGAGATAGACCCCGAGGCAGGCAGCCTGCCAGGGATCGTAGCCTTGGACCAACAAGCCGCCAATGATGCCGGCGAGCACGTCTCCCATGCCGCCGGTGCCCATGCCCGGATTGCCGGAGGTGTTGATCGCCCATTCACCGCTGCCTGCCGCAATCACCGTGCCTGCACCCTTGAGCACGGTGACGACCGGCGGCCCCGCCGTGCCGATGATCTCGTTGAGCCGCCGAGCGGCGGCGAGGCGGTCGGTCTGGACCTCGCCGATGGTGCAGCCGAGCAGGCGGGCCATCTCGCCCGGATGGGGGGTGAGGATGCGTGGCCCGGCCGGTTGGCCGAGCATTTCCGGATGGGCAGCGAGGATGTTGAGGGCATCGGCGTCGATCACCTGCGCACAGCTGTTTTGCGTGTACAGCCGGAGGATCAGTTGCGCCGTGGTCTCCTCGGTTCCGATGCCCGGGCCAACAACCATGCCGTCCTTGCCTTGGACGGCGGATTCGATGAGGCCATGGTCCTCGACGGAGAACCGTCCCCGGGAAGCGGGCAAAGGCAGGGACATTGATTCGGCAATGGCGGTTTCAAAGATGGGGTTGAGATCCCCGGGTACGGCAAAGGTGACCAAGCCGGTACCGCTGCGCAGCGCCCCCTGACCGCAGAGCAGGGCGGCGCCGGTCTTGCCGAGGGAACCGGCAAGAATGAGCAGGTGGCCGTTTGCACCCTTGTGCGCCGCAGTGGCCCGGTGGCGCAGCAGGCTACCCAGATCGTGGTCCAGCAGCGCCCCCTCCAGTTTCATTTGCGCCACCACCTTGGGGGGAATGCCGATATCGACCCGCTCCAGACGGCCGACGCAAGGACCGCCATGGTGGGCATGGCCGGGTTTGGGCAGGCCGTAGGTGACGGTCAGGTCGGCCTGGACTGCCGCCCCGTGGATGGCGCCGGTGTCGCTGTCCAACCCCGAGGGAATATCGACGCTGACCACCGGCAGCCGATGCCGCTCATGGAGGATGTTGATGCAATTGATCACGTCAAGAAACGGCCCACTGACCTCGCGGGTCAGGCCGGTGCCGAAGAGAGCATCCACCAGGGAGTGCATCGGATGGATGCGGTTGAGCGTCAGCACCGTGTCGATCAGAGTCAGCATCTTCTCCGAATAATCGAGAATCTGGAAGGGCAAGTGCAACCGCTTGAGGATCGCGAAGTTGAGCGCCGCGTCCCTCTGGAGCTGTTCCGGATCGAGGATGAAAAAGACAAAGGGAAAGGCGCCCAGACCGTGTACCGTGCGGGCAATGACCAGGCCATCGCCGCCGTTGTTGCCGGGACCGGCAAAAATGCACACGGTTTTTCCCTTGACCGGCCCAAGGAACCCTTCCATCAGGTCAACCGTTCCCCGGCCGGCGTTTTCCATCAGCACCATGCCGGGAATACCTATCTCTTCAATGGTCCGTCGGTCAAGTTCGCGCATCTGCGCGGCAAGAGCCAGTTGCATGAACGATACACTCCTTTCAAGGGGTTCGAGGGGACTGCAATGGGGCTCCGTCGTTTCGGGTGGAAAATAGCCCGTTTCTCCTATCACTATAGAATGATGAGCGGATCAGGGCAACCATCCAAGAGGGGGGACGGAAAATCGCCAGCATGGTTGAAAGGCACCCGCACAGACCGAAGAGTGTTCGCATGGGTCAATCCGTGGAAGTCTGTTTTTTTCTCAGTGATTCTTCACAGAACTCGCAGGCTATGAAACCAGCTGCCTTGGCCTGCTCCACGTCCTTGAAGGCCATCCGGCACTGCGGGCAGTCATAGTCCGTGCAATCCGGTAGGTGAAAGAGGCCAGTGGTACTGTCGGCATGGATCGGCAGCTGGTCGACCGAGTCCTTGGTTGCTGCCGGCCGCTCCTTGGTCCCCCGCATACGGTGCAGCATCGACTGTCCCACGGCAGCGACCCGCTGACAGGCGGTTTTGAGAAAGCGGTCGTAAAGGGCGAGCACAAAGAGCTGGACCTGTTCCGGCACCAGGGGCCGTTCCCGGTTCACCCGCCAGAAAATGACAACGGTGAGGACGGAAAAGAGGATGTTGGGCAGCCACATGCCCAGCACCAGGGGCAGGGTGCCCTCCTCGCTCATCACCCGGGCGGTGGTGAAGGCGATGTAATAGAGGACAAAGACGACCAGCCCCAGCGGGATGCCCACGGCCCGGCGGCCGGGCGCGGCCTGCAGTCCCAGGGGCAAACCGAGGATGCTGAGGATGAAGCAGCCCACCGGCAGGGCCAGGCGGTGGTGATATTCGGAAAGGAAAATGCGATGGAGCTTGGAGTTGGGCTTTTGTTTGGCCGCGGCCCGTAACAGTTGCTGCTGGCTCATGGCCCCTCGGGTCTGGCTGGTAACATCCTCCTTGCCGATCTGGGTGGGAGGACGGAGGGAAATCTGCAATTGATAGCGACCGAACCGGACCACCTGATTGTCCGTGCCCTCGTTGTTGTGCAGGGTGCCGTCGTTGAGGACAATGGTGACCGTCATTCGTTCCATTTCCGCCTCCATGTGGCCGGATTTGGCCACGGTGATCAGTGGCTGCGTCCTGCCGCGCATGTCGGAAACGTACACTCCATGCCAGCGCTGCTGATCGTCGATTTCATCGACATAGACCACGATGTCGCCCAGGGCTTCGGTGAATTCCCTGGCCTTGAGCCCCTTGTCGATCTTCTCCTTGGCCAGCTCGAACATCAGCTGCTTGAACCCCAGCGCGCCGGCGGGGATGAGGCGGATGGAGAAAAAGCCGGTCAGGGTGGCGATGGCGGCGGCAATGAGAATCACCGGCGGCAGCATCTGCTTGAGGCTGACGCCGCAGGCCTTGAGCGCCAGGATTTCGCGGTCGTTGGTCAGCCGGGTGAAGCCGACGATCACCCCGGCCATGCTGGCCATGGGAATGATGTAGAGCAGCATCCGGGGAAAGATGTAGGAAAACAGGCGGATGAAATCCGCCAGGCCAATGCGCAGGGCCAACACCACCTCGAGCAGCGGAATCAGCCGCACCAGGAAAAAGACGCAGTAAAGGATGAGGAAACTGGCGAAAAAGGGAGCCAACAGCTCGTTGGCGATGTAGCTGTAGAGCAGCAGAGGAGGCCGCCGCAGACGGAAGCCGGAATCGTTGTTCCGTCTTCCCGTGGTTTGGGTCCGGTCTGTTGGTGCTGCCGGAGTTGGATCAGGACTCATTGAACGCGGATTTGATGTTGACGTCAATCCAGTGCTGATCCCACCATTCGATGGGGGTGACGAAAATACCGTGCACCAGCATGGAGAAATGGAGGTGGTCGCCGCCAGCCATGCCGGTCGCCCCGGAACGGCCGATCGGCTGGTTCTTTTCCACCAGGGTGCCCACGGTGGTGTCGATGCTGCTCAGGTGGGAGTAGAGGCTGGCAATGCCCTGGCCGTGGTCGATGATGACCATGTTGCCGTAGATGCCCAGATAGTCGGCGAACACCACCTTGCCCCGGTTGGCGGCGCGAATCTCGGCCCGTTCCAATGAGGCGATGTCCACCCCGAGATGGGTCTGGGTATCGATGGCTGTGCCGTTGTAGAGATAGGTGCGCTGGTCGGCGTATCCCGCCCGCCCCGAACCGGGCATGCGCAGGAAGCGATCCGACCACAGCTGCTGCGGATCAGTGGCGGCACAGACCTTGGCGATGGCTTCGGCGTTGTTCCGCCGGATCTGGTTGTTGACATAGAGATACTTTTCCACCAGGGTGCCGGTGCCCTGCATCTCCGGGTAGTGTTGCTCGAACTCCGGCATCTTCTGCAGCAGGAACTGCTCGCTGATCGTGATGCTGTCGCGCTTGTCCGGAACCGGCTTGAACACGGCGGCAAAAGGGGCAGTGCCTTCGTTGCCGGCCTCGTCGTAGGCCACGATCCGAGTTTTTTCCGGCTGGCCGGCGTCCCAGGGCAGGGCGAAGTAGGCGACGTAGGTATTGTTCTTGCCGGTGGCAAATCCGGGGAAGAAGACATTGTCGATCAAGACGCCGTGGCGGGCCGGCAGTTCGGCGACCGTGTACAGCGCCATGCCGCTGCCGCCCGGCTGGATGACCCGCTGGCCATGGACCAGGGCGACCTTGGGCGGGACGGTGTCCATGGTCACCGGGATACGGGTGAGGGTGCGGTTGCCCTTGAACAGGCCGTTGAGAGAAAAATCACGCACCAGGATGATCAACTCGGCGTCACCTTCCTTGATTCCGGCCTTTTGGGCGTCGATCACCACTTTTTCGTTGAGCGATTGCGGGCCGGCGGGCTTGAACCAGGCGGCGCGCGGGAAGGTTCGCTCTAACAACGTGGCGCTCTTGTCGCCTTGGGCAAGAGTGATGATCACCGCGCTGATGCCGCTTTTGTTGTCGGTGGCATGCAGGGGCAGTTCGATTCGGCCGCCCAGGTATTTGATCTGCTTGTCAAGCACCAGGGTCGGTTTTTCAAACTCGAAAAGGAGAAAGGCGACAACGGCCAGGGCCAAGCCGGCGGTGGTGGCCAGGGCAAGGAAAAACATCTTGAAAAAACCGCCTTTTCGCGATGAACCGCGCAATCGGATGTGGGTTGCCATGGGAAGGTCGTGTGGGGTGGAATTGATCGGATCTTTGGGTTGTTCTATTCGTTCCAGATGACGTCGTAGCGTTTGATGTGCATGTCAGGCACCGGGATGATGGTGAAGCGTTTTTCCGTCCGCTGCTCCAGCTGCTCGATGGTGTAGGATTCCTCGTTGAGCAGCATCTCGGCGATATGGGGATGAACCTTGATGGTGACGTGCGAGCCGCCGATCTTGCGCGCGTCGCGGCTGATCTTGCGGAAAATCTCATGGCAGATGGTGCGGCGCGACTTGATGAAGCCGTCGCCGCCGCAGTAGAGGCAGGGTTCGCACATGGTCTGGATCAGGCTTTCCGACAGCCGCTTGCGGGTCATCTGCACCAGCCCGAACTCGGACAGCTTGAGGATGTTGACCTTGCTCTTGTCGTTGCGCATTGCCTCCTGGAAAGCGGCGTACAGCTCCTCGCGGTGCTGCTCGTTCTCCATGTCGATGAAGTCGATGATGATGATGCCGCCGAGGTTGCGCAGCCGCAGCTGGCGGGCGATCTCGCGCACCGCCTCCATGTTGGTCTTGAAGATGGTCTCGGCCAGGTCGGAGGCGCCGACATAGCGACCGGTATTGACGTCGATGACCGTCAGGGCCTCGGTGGGCTCGATGATGATGTAGCCGCCGGAACGCAGCCACACCTTCTTGTCGAGCGCGCTGTTGATGTCCGCCTCCACGCCGTAGCGTTCGAACAACGGCAGGTCGGAATCGTAATAGGTGATCTTGTCCTGCAGTTGGGGGGCAAAGGTCTTGGCGTAGGAAAGCAGCTGCTCGTAGACCTCGGCGTTGTCGATCACCAGTTCGTTGATCTCCTCGGTGAAAAAGTCGCGCACCGAGCGGAGGATGATGTCGAGGTCCTTGTAGATCAGGCAGGGGGCCTGGGCCTTCTGCGCCTTGGTGAGGATCTCGTCCCACAAGAGCAGGAGGAATTCCATGTCCGCTTCCAGGGCCTCGTTGCCGATGTTTTCGGCCACGGTGCGCATGATGAAGCCGGTGCCCGGCGGCCGCAGGACCTCGATCCGGTCGCGCAGCTGCTGGCGGGTGGCTTCGTCCTCGATCTTGCGCGAGATGCCGATATGATCGGTCAGCGGCATGAACACCAGGTTACGGCAGGGCAGGGTGATGTTGCAGGTCAGGCGGGCACCCTTGGAGCCGATGGGTTCCTTGGCGATCTGCACTAAAATCTCCTGGCCTTCGTGGAGGATGTCGTTGATCGCCGGGGTGGCGGGAAGGTGGGACGGCGGAATCGACCTGAGTTTATGCCCCGGGGACAAGCGTTGATAATTCTCGGAAAAAATATAGAAGGCCTCGTCAACGTAGAGGAAACCGGTTCGATCCAGGCCAATGTCGACGAAGGCCGCGTCAATGCCGGGCAACACCCGGACCACCCGGCCCAGGTAAATGTTGCCGATCAGCCCTTTTTCCGAAACCCGTTCCAGGTGGAATTCGCGCAGGTGGCCGTTTTCCACCAGAGCGATCCGGTTCTCGTAGAAGGTTGCATTGATGAGGATGTCTGTGTACATAGAAATGCCTGGTCAAACGCCGTCCGCTGCGGCTGAAGACGGGACAGACAACGGTCCGGGCGCGTAAGTTTTTATGAAACAAGCATTTTACTATACTATACCGTCGGCAAACCGCCAGCGTAAATTGGCCGAGACAGGGTGGATAGGTTTGCCACTCGTCGGACCGCTGTTGACAATCTATTGATTTCAGTAATAATCCCCACGTATAACCGGGCCTGGTGCCTGGAACGGGCCATCGGCTCGGTGCTGGCGCAACAGCGTGCCTGCACGGAGCTGATCGTGGTTGACGACGGGTCGACCGACGACACCGCAGCCTTGGTGGCACGCCTGGCCAGCGATGCTCCCATTCCCATCCGCCTGTTGGTCCAGGACAACCGCGGCGCGGCGGCGGCCCGCAATCTCGGCATCAGCCAAGCTCGGGGGGCGTTGCTCGCCTTTCTCGACGCCGACGACTGGTGGCTGCCACGGAAGCTGGCCCTGCAAGCGGCGGCCATGGAGGCGGCCCCGGAGACGCTCGTCTCCCACACCCGCGAGATCTGGTTCCGCCATGGTCAACGGGTCAACCAGAAAAAGAAGCACGATCCTCCCCATGGCGACATCTTTGCGGCGAGCCTGGGGATGTGCGTGGTGGGCATGTCCACGGTCATGGTCCGGCGGCAGCTGTTCGACCGTTATGGCCTGTTCGATGCAACCCTGCCATGCTGCGAGGATTACGATCTGTGGCTCCGAGTGGGATGCCGGGAAGCGTTTTTCCTGGTGCCCGAATCGCTGACCGGCAAGGACGGCGGCCGGCCGGATCAGTTGTCGGTGATCCACCGCATGGGCATGGACAGGTACCGGATCCGCTCGCTGGATACCCTGATCGCCAGCGGCGTGCTGACACCGGCCCAGCACCGGGCAGCGGTGGCCGAGCTGGCCCGCAAATGCACCATTTACGGCCAAGGCTGCATCAAACATGGCCGGCCCGAGGAAGGCCGGCGCTACCTGGAGCTGGCCGACCGTTACCATTCAGCGAAGGGACACCACTCGTGAAACAGACTTCCTACGGCGACCCCGCCCGCTTCGTCACCCGCCTGCACGTGGCCGAAGACTGCTTAGAGCTGCCCTACACCCAAGAGATCATGGCCCGGGCAGCGCTACCGGTGACCGTGGTCGGCGAACGGGGCGGCCCCGCGATCGACGGCGACTATCCCGCCAACCTGACCGCCGGCAAGCATCACCTGTTGCTGTGCCGCAACCGGGGCGCCTTTTTCAAGCCCTGCCCCGGTACCCGCGAGTACCGCTGCTGCAACTACCAGGTGCTCAACATCGGCATGAATTGCCCCATGGACTGCGTCTATTGCATCCTCCAGGCCTACCTCAACAACCCCTGGCTCAGCTTCTTCGTCAATGTGGAGGACCTGTTCAACGAACTCGATACCGCGCTTGACGCCGAGCCGGACCGCTTCTTTCGCATCGGCACTGGCGAGTTCACCGACAGCCTGGCCCTGGACAGTCTCACCCATCTCAGCCCCCGGCTGGTGACCTACATGGCCGGCCGGACCAACGCGGTGCTGGAACTCAAATCCAAGAGCGTCAACATCGCCAATCTGCGCGGCCTCGATCATCGGGGCCGGACCCTGGTCGCCTGGTCGCTCAACAGTCCGCCGATCATGGCCCGGGAAGAAATCCGCACCGCCACCCTGGACGAGCGGCTGCAGGCGGCGGCCCACTGCGCCGAGTGGGGGTACAAACTCGCCTTTCACTTCGACCCGATCATTCTCCACGACGGCTGGGAGGAGGGGTACCGTTCCACCATTGGCCGCCTCTTTGCCACGGTCCCGGCCGAGGCCATCGCCTGGATCAGCCTGGGCGCGTTGCGTTATCTGCCCGCGCTCAAGCAGATCGCCGCCGACCGCTTTCCAGCCTCGCGCTTTTTCTATCAGGAATTTGTCGACGGCCTCGACGGCAAGCGCCGCTACTTCCGTCCCCAGCGGGTGGCCATGTACCGCCTGATCCTTGACGAACTGCGCAAACATGCCCACCCCTCCACCTGCATCTACTTCTGCATGGAAAACGACACTATCTGGCGCGAGGTCTTCGGCTTTGCCCCCGACGAGCATGGCGGCCTGCCGGCGATGCTGGATCGGGCGGTGGGGTGAATCCGGTCTCTGTTTCTTTATTTCTGTCGCGGACCCTGCTTGCTCTCCACGTGCTTTATTTCCGGTTGCCGTCCTTCCTCTTATTGCGGCCTTGTTCACCTTCTCCGGCTGATCGCTCCCGCTTCGGACGGGGAGCAATTTCAATAACCGTTGCCGGTTTCCTGATCGATGGATATAGAAAAGGCAGAGTGCACGGCATGGTTAGTTCTTGTCAGCGGCTAAGTCGAGGATGTCCGTGCTGTGAGGGAGGCCGCGATGAGCCAGGGGGCAAAGGGCTTGCTGGATCATTTGGAGAGAACCAACGAATAACCGGGAGGTTGCCATGGCGCAGTTACCCATAATGGAAAAAGGAAGATCCCTGGGATGTCAGGCGGAGTGGCCTCTTTTTTACATGAACGATTTTTCACGGCTGGGCCTTCTGGTTCCGGACTTGGAGCAAACGTTGCGCGCCTTGAAGGCCCGAGGGTACCTGGTACATGAGAACGAGCAGGGCTGCCTGCTGGAAGTGGACAGCCGGGACCACCTCAACGGTGCCTTTGCCGCTCTGGCCGAACAGCAGGTTGCCTACGAGCTGGCCGATTTGATCAGCTGCGTTTACCAGGGGTGATAGCCCCTCGTTCCGCCCGGCGGGCGGACACTTGTGTCACGGATCCCTCCGGTGGAGCATGTCCAGTATGACGCTCTACGTGAGGTAATATCCAGTTTTTTTCTTTTTATCGGGTAGTCATCAGTTCATGAACAATGAGTCGTTTCGTGGGAACCCACCCACCCCGCCATGGGTGCCGCTTAGTTTTTCTTTGACCTTTCTTTTCCGTTATCCCCGTCTGCTGGGTTGGAGTCTTATCCTGGTGTTGCTTACCGGCACGCTGACCTGGCTGGGCTATCTGTTCTCGGTTGACCTGATCAGCCAGCTCACCGGATCTTTTTTCACCACCCCGCCGACCGTGGAAAAATTTTGGCACTGGCCGGTGTTGTGGGGCTGGATTGCCCTGAAGTGGATTTTTTTCGTCCTTTCACGGGTGGTGGCCTTTTATCTGGCCTTTGTCCTGGCCTACAGCCTGACCACGCCGGGCTACGTGTTCCTCAGCACTTGGGCCGGCAACCGTTACACGGTGCAAGCCGGAGAGGGCGAGGCCAGCCTGACCCTCGCTGGTGTCCTGATCGATCTGTGGGAGGGCGTCAAAATTGGCGCCATGGGGCTGGTGGTGGCCGTGGCGGCCCTGTTTGCCAATTTTATCCCGGTGATTGGACAGGCCGCCGTGTTTGTTCTTTACACCTTCTATTCGGCCCTGATGTTCGTTGATTATCCGGCCTCTCGCTACCGCTGGACCCTGGGCGAAAAGCTGCGCTGGGTTCGGCGCTATCATCAGCAGGCATTCCGTCTAGGGATCTTTCCAGCCATGATCAGCATGATCCCGTTGCTCAACGTCTTTCTCATGGCCTTGTTCTTCCCTTTGTTCACCATTCATACCACCCTCAATTTTCTGGTGATCGAAGGGAAAAAAGAAGTGATTATCAGCCGTTGAGGACGTGGCTGTATCTGTAGCCAGTTGTTTGGAGCTGATTTCCGGAAGAGGAAAAACAGGGGAGCGCGGCCTTGCGGAGACAGGTGGTCGCGGCTCCCGTCAGCGTGGAATTTCTTAGACGGGAGCCGGTATGCGGCGGGGGATCAGCGATCGCGCCAGGAAACGATGAACACCGAGCCGAAGCCCAAGGCCAGCATCAGGTGAAAGATGAAGAAGCTGTAGTCCTTGAGATGCACGCTCAGCAGCAGGGCGGCGCAGAAGATCAGGGTGAGCAGGCCTTCGAGAATCAGGGTGTTGCTGATCGGATTTTTTTGGGTGTTGTCCATCCGCTGGCGAATGCGGCCGACAATGTTGTACTTGGGCGTGCGCACAAACGAGGACTTGATGCCCAGATACCCTTCGATCACCGCCACCGAGTTGTGGAAACTCAAGCCCATGGACATGGTCAGCAGCAAGGGAAAATAGACGATCAGGGCCAGAACCTGTTTCCATGACAGGGGGCGGGGCAACAGGTTGATGTTGGCGTAGAAATAGACCGTGGCCACACCGACCAACCCCAGGAGCGAAAGGCCGAGAAAGCGGGTGTCGACTCCGAGATCGTCGAGAAAGGGCAGCAGCGCGACGCTGGTGACGGCAATCATCAGGACGGCGACAAAGATCGAGCTGTTGAACAGGTGGGCTAGGGCGTGCATCTTGGTGGCGAGATCAAGGTCGCTTCTCAGAATCACCGGCGTCAGGCGGCGGGCGTTCTCGGCTCCGCCCTTCATCCAGCGGAACTGCTGCGACTTGATGCCGTTCATCTCTACCGGCAGCTCGGCTGGGGCCTCGACATCCTCCAGATAGATAATCTCCCAATGTTTCAGCTGTGCCCGATAGCTCAGGTCCAGATCCTCGGTCAGGGTGTCGGCCTTCCAGCCACCCGCATCGTCAATGGCCTGTTTGCGCCAGATACCCGCCGTGCCGTTGAATTGAAGAAAATGATGCCCGGCCTTGCGTCCCATCTGCTCGATGGTGAAGTGGACGTTGAGCTGCAGGGCCTGGAGTTTGGTGAACAGGGAATAATCGTCGTTGAGGTGAGTCCAGCGGGTTTGGACCACGCCGACCCGTTCGTCCTGGAAATAAGGCACGGTGTTGCGCAGGAACTGCTTGTTGGGCAGAAAGTCGGCGTCAAAAATGGCGATGAACGCACCCTTGGCGTGCAGCAACCCCTCGGACAGGGCACCGGCCTTGAATCCGGTCCGGTCGGTGCGATGGATGACCCGGATGTCGATCCCCTGAGCGCGATAAAATGCGGCCTTCTGCTCGCACAGTTCGGTGGTGTTGTCGGTTGAATCGTCGAGCACCTGTACCTCGAACCGGTCGCGGGGATAGTCCATGGCCACGATGTTGTCGATCAGCCGTTCCGCCACATAGGGCTCGTTGAACAGCGGCAGCTGAATGGTCACCAGGGGCAGTGCATCCTCGGCCAGTGGTTGCGGCGGGGTGACTTTTTTCTTCCCCAGATAATGAAACAGCAAATTCAGCTGAAGAAAGTTGTACAAGAGGATGAGAACGAGAAAAAATACGTACAATCCAAACAGTATGTAGATCAAAGCGTATTTCCTTGGTTGAAAACAATGAAAGGGGGGCGGCGAACAGGCGGCGGCGACGGACACGCCAGCCTCTTCTGCCTGCCGGCGTCACGGCTCCATGGGAGGATCGAGGTGCACACGCCGCTGCCGTTGTCAGGATCCTCTTGGCTCACCAGCGTCCCGCAAGATCAAACCGGCAATTCTACCGAAGCGGATGCCCCCTGTCAATGTTCCCGTCCTGAAAAACGAGGTATCGGCGCCAGCCGTCCGCTGAAAAAGGCGATGGTCGGTTCAGCGGTGCCGGTCAGGGCGAGTGACGGGATCTGGATTCGTCCATCAGGTGCTCCAAGTAGCGCTGGCTGTCATGGAGATCGGCGCGCAGGCGGTCATAACGTCGGTCCAGTTCACGAAGCTCCTGACGAAGCTCACGGCGCCGGTCCTTCGAGAGTCCAGAGTCCCGCAGACGGTCTTCGACGCTGGAGATTTGGCCGTCAACGGACGCAAGTTCCTGTTTTATGCGGTAGACCTCGTAGGCGGCTTGATTGTAGTGGGCAAAGGTGGCGTCGATCGCAGGCGGGCAGACATGCTGGTAACGGCTCCCCGCAAGGCCGGTGACAAAGGCGTTGGCATAGCGGCAGTACTCGCGCAAGCCCTGGTCGCGGCCGGCAAAATAGTGCTGCCGATCCACGGGCAGTCCGTACTCCGCGCAGGCGCGGACATGCTGCTCCAAACGGCTGGCCTGTTCTCCACCCAGGCCGTCGGTCATGCCGATGCCGAACCAGTCGCCCTGCTGGCACTGTTCGCGGCTCAGGGTGGCGCATCCGGCAAGCAGAAGGATCAGCAGCAAAAACACGTTTCTTTTCATGGCCTAGCCTCGTCTGGCGGAGCGACAGGTTTCCACGCATCCACGGTGTTTCTCCCTGGGGCGGTCATTGGACCTGGGTTTCCTTGAGCAGGGTTTTGAATTTTGCCGGCAGTTCCAGGGAAAATTCCATGGGCGCGCCGCTGATCGGATGGGCAAAGGAGAGAAAGGAAGCCTGCAAGGCCAAACGTTTGATCGGATCGGTCTTGGCCCCGTATTTCTTGTCACCGGCCACCGGATGGCCCTGCTCGGCAAGATGAACGCGAAGCTGGTTCTTGCGCGCGGTGACCGGAATGAGCTCGACCAGAGCATAGTCGCCTGCGGTGTGGATCACCTGATAACGGGTTTCGGCGGGCTTGCCCGCGCCACTGCCGGTCTTGTCCGAATAGACGCGGTGGATCTTCGACTCGCACAACAGGCTCTTGATGGTCCCGCTGGGGGGGCACGGCGTTCCCTCGACAATGGCTCGAAACCGTTTCTGAGCTTGCGGCCAGGACTGTTGCAACGCATGCTTGGCCTGTTCGGTCTTGGCGAAGACCAGCAGGCCGGAAGCTCCCTGGTCAAGGCGATGGACGATGAACACCCGTTCCTTGCCATCGGGCCGTTCGCCGAGGCAGGCGGTCAGCTTGTAGAACATGGTCTTGGTCTTTTCGCTGGCCGAGGCAATGGTCAGCAGGCCCGGCGGCTTGTCGACGACCAGGATCTCCTTGTCTTCATAGACAATGGTGATGCCCGGACACGGCGGATAGCGGACACCGCCTTCCTTTTCCGAGGTGACAACCAGCACGTCGCCGGCCGCGAGGGGGTGTTCAGGATGGGCGGGCAGCTGCTCGCCCACGCGCAATGCCCGGTACTTGAGCAGTTGTTTGACCTTGGTGCGCGAATAGCCGTTGGCGAGCAGGGCTGCCAGAACCGTTGTTGCCTGGTGAATCTGAATTTTTTTCATGTGTGGTGCCGTTGTGATCGGATAGTGAGAGCCATGCATCCATGGGCGTGTTGTCGATGAATCGACCGCCTGCCGGCGTCGGGTGTGAAGTTCGGTTCAGCCGTCAAGGACCGTGCGCACGCACCGCGCCAGGTCGGCCATGACCACTGGTTTATGGAGAAAGCCCTCGATGCCGATGGCCCTGGATTTGCGGCTGTCGAGCTGTTCGCTGAATCCGGTGCAGATGATGACCTTGACCTCAGGGCGGATTTTCTTGATTTCCCGATAGAGTTGCAGGCCCGTCATCTGCGGCATGGTCAGGTCGGCGATCAGCAGGTCGATCCGGTCGGCCAGGTTGCGGAAGGCCTCCAGGGCATCGTAACTGCTGATGCGCACTGTCACCTTGTAGCCGAGGCGCTCAAGCATGCTGGTGGTCACGTCGGCAATGGATTTCTCGTCATCGACCAGCAGAATGTGCTCGCTGCCCCGGGGCATTGGTTCTTGGCTGCGATTGTCGGGAGGGGCCTGGTCGGCGGCCAGTTCCACCACCGGAAAGAAGAGGGTGAAGGTCGTGCCCTTGCCCAGCTCGCTCGTGACCCGGATCTCGCCGCCGTAGCCGCGCAGGATGCCGAGCACCACCGCCAGCCCCAGGCCCGTGCCCTTGCCGCGCGGTTTGGTGGTGAAATAGGGGTCGAAAATTTTGGCCATGGTCTCCTGATCCATGCCATGGCCGCTGTCCTCGATGGTCAGCTGCTGGTACAAGCCGGGGGAGATGGAGAAATGGTCGAATTCGCCGATGCCGAGGGTCACGGTTTCCAGGCGAATGCCGAGTCGGCCGCCGGTGCTTTCCATGGCGTGCAAGGCGTTGGTGATCAGATTCATCAGCACCTGATGCAATTGGGTGGAATCGGCCATGACCCGGGGGCCGTGATCGGGCAGCTGGCAGTCGATGGCGATGGTGGCGGGCAGGGTGGGACGGATCAGGTGCACCACCTCGCGCGCCACCGAGGCAATCGAAACCGGCTGGATCTCCTGATCGACCTGGCGGCTGAAGGTCAGGATCTGCTTGACCAGGTCGCGCGCCCGCCGGGAGGCGTCGATGATCCCCTGGCAGTGTTCGCAGACTCCGCCGTTGCCGGTATTCTCCACCAGCATCAGCTCGGCCCGGCCCATGATCGGAGCAAGGAGATTGTTGAAATCATGGGCAATGCCGCCGGCCAGGCTGCCGATGGCCTCGAGTTTCTGGGTCTGCTGCAGCTGCTTTTCAAAGGTTTTGATTTCATTTTTCAATTTGACCTGCTCGGTGAGGTCGATCACCGTGACAAAAACCTTGTTCCAGTTCTGGGCAAAACCCGAGGCGACCACGGCCCGCCGTTCTATGGTCAGCGACGCGCCATCCAATGTTTTGTGGTTGAGGATGATTTCCGAACACCCTCCTTTGTGGAGGTGGAGCAGGGTATGTTTGAACTGCCCCGCCTGATCGTCGGGCCACACCATGGTCAATCTGGTCAGTTCGTCGGGCGATCCTGCTCGGTACATGCGCAAGGCGGCCTGATTGGCGCCGATGATCCGCGCCATGGCCAAACAACGGCTCAGGCTTTCCGGATTGTGGTCAAAATAGGCGCCGATATCGGTAACTCCCTGTTCCGTCAGTTGATCGATGAAGGTCTTGACCGCGCTCAAATCCTCTTCGAGCAAGGGAATGGGCGAGTGCTCAAACAACAAGTGGTAGCGGGCCTCGGTTTCGGCCAAGGCCTTTGATTTGTCGGTGATGATGGTTTTCTTTCGCTGGTTGAGGACGATCAGGATCACGAGCAGCAGGGCGGCGGCGATCAGTCCGGCCACCGTGAACAGTTGCGATACAGGGGGGGCAGCAGAATTGAGCGAGCATGGCACTACCTCCGGTTGCGTTCCTGCGTCGAGGTCGATCTGTCGGAAAAAGGCGGCCGCGCCACGGATGGAATCATGGGGACAGGAGAAGGGGGATCAGCGAACAACATGCCCTATAGTAGGGAGAAACATCCGCAGTTGTCAAAAGGAAAAATCCCGATACTTGGGGCGGATTGACCGCGGGCGGGCAGGGGGTTGTCCCGGTTGCGCTGGAAACGGTTGACACGGCGGTGGTGATATGTGAAGACGGGTACGATTTTCACCCCGCGGCATCCCGTTTGACAAGGAGATTTCATGGTATGTGTTCGACTTCGGAAGAGAAATGGCAGTTCTGGATCGATCGCGGCGGCACCTTTACCGATGTGGTGGCCAAGGCGCCGGACGGCCGGCTGACCAGTTGCAAGCTGTTGTCGGAGAATCCTGAACGCTACCCGGACGCGGCCCTGCACGGTATCCGTTCCCTGCTGGGGCTGGAGGGAGACGCGCCTATCCCCGCAGAGAGAATCGCATCGGTCAAGATGGGGACCACCGTGGCCACCAATGCCCTGTTGGAACGGCGGGGGGAGCCGACCCTGTTGATGATCACCCGGGGGTTCGGCGACAGCCTGCGCATCGGCTATCAGAACCGGCCCCAGCTCTTTGCCCGCCATGTCGTCCTGCCGGAAATGCTGTATGCCCAGGTGATCGAGGTGGAGGAGCGGATCGGTGCCCACGGCGACATCGTGACCCCGCTCAACGAGGAACAGGCGGAGCGTGGGTTGCGGGACGCCCATGCACAGGGGGTGCGGGCGGTGGCCATCGTGCTGGTGCATGGCTACCGGTTTCCTCGGCATGAGCAGCGACTGGCCGCCTTGGCCGAATCCATCGGCTTCACCCAGATTTCGGTCAGCCATCGGGTCAGCCCGCTCATCAAGCTGATTGCCCGCGGCGACACCACCGTGGTCGATGCCTATCTCTCGCCCATCTTGGACCGTTATGTCGAGCGGGTGGCCGGTCAGCTACCCATCGGCGGCAGCGGCACCCGGCTGATGTTCATGCAGTCGAGCGGCGGTCTGACCGATGCGTTCCTGTTTCGCGGCAAGGATGCGGTGCTCTCCGGCCCGGCCGGCGGGGTGGTCGGCATGGCCCGCACCGCGGCCATGGCTGGGTTGACTCGCCTGATCGGCTTTGACATGGGCGGCACCTCCACCGACGTGACCCACTTTGACGGCACGTTCGAGCGCAGTTTTGAAACCGAGGTGGCCGGGGTGCGGCTACGGGCGCCGATGATGCGCATCCACACCGTGGCCGCCGGCGGCGGTTCGATTCTCCATTTCGAGGCCGGCCGTTTTCGGGTGGGACCCGATTCCGCCGGGGCCGATCCTGGTCCGGCCTGCTACCGGCGAGGCGGTCCGCTGACCGTGACCGACTGCAACGTCCTGCTGGGTCGCATCCAGCCGGAGTATTTTCCCGCCGTGTTCGGCCCCGGAGGGGATCTGTCGCTGGATCGCGCGGTTGTACGCGACAAATTTCTCCAGCTGGCGGCGCGGATTGGCGCGTCCACGGGAAGGCCCCCTGCCGGCGCCGAGACCGTGGCCGAGGGGTTTTTGCGCATCGCGGTCGAGAACATGGCCAATGCAATCAAGAAGATTTCGGTCCAGCGCGGCTACGATGTCACCGCCTACACCCTGCAGTGCTTCGGCGGGGCCGGCGGCCAGCACGCCTGTCGGGTGGCGGATGCCCTGGGCATGGAGCGGATCTTTCTTCATCCCCTGGCCGGAGTGCTGTCGGCCTACGGCATGGGGCTGGCCGATGTTCGCGCCCTGCGCGAGACACAGATCGAGCATCCCTTTGCCGATCCGGCCCTAGCCGCCCAGATTGCCGATGCCGCCGAACCGCTGCTGGCCGAAGCCGATGCCGAGGTGCGCAATCAAGGGGTGACCGAGGACCGGATCCACCCCCTGTGCACGGTCTCTCTGCGCTACAGCGGCACCGACACCGCCCTGGCGGTGGAACTCGATACTCCGGAAGCCATGCGCCGCGCTTTTGAGGCGGCCCATCGCCGGCGATTCGGCTTCATCTCGCCGGATCGTGAGCTGATGGTCGAGACCCTGGCGGTCGAGATCGTGGGCTGCGGCGAACCACTGCTGGAACCGGAGCTGCCCTTGACCGAGACCGCTGTCCAGCCGGCGCGAAAGGTGCCCATGTGGAGCGGCGGCGCATGGCGGCAAGTGCCGCTGTACCTGCGCGAGGATCTCAAGCCGGGCCACCGGCTGCAGGGACCGGCAATCATCGTCGAACCCATCGGCACCGTGGTGTTGGAGCCAGGTTGGCAGGCCTTGGTCAACAGCCGCAACCACCTCCTGATGGAACGCCGCGCAGCCCGCCCAGGAGTTGAAGTCGTCGCCACCACCGTTGATCCGGTCATGTTGGAAGTGTTCGCCAACCTGTTCATGTCAATTGCCGAGCAGATGGGCGTGACCCTGGCCAACACCGCTCATTCGGTCAATATCAAGGAACGGCTCGATTTTTCCTGCGCCCTCTTTGACGCCGACGGCAATTTGGTGGCCAATGCGCCCCATGTGCCGGTCCATCTGGGGTCCATGGGCGAATCGGTGCGGGCCGTTCTGCGCGACAACCGGGGGCGGATGCGGCCCGGCGACGTGTTCATGCAGAACGCGCCCTACAACGGCGGCACCCATCTACCGGACGTGACCGTGATCACCCCTTGCTGGGATGCGGCCGGACGCGAGATTCTCTTTTTCGTCGGCTCGCGCGGACATCATGCCGACATCGGCGGCCGTACCCCCGGCTCATCGCCGCCCGATTCGCGCCGTATCGAGGAAGAAGGCATCGTGATCGACAACTGGCTGTTGGTGCAAGAAGGGGTGTTCCGTGAGCAGGCCACCCGGGAGTTGCTGCTCTCCGGTCCCTATCCCTGCCGCAAGGTCGAGCAGAACCTGGCCGATCTGACCGCCCAGATCGCGGCCAACGAGACCGGGGTACGCGAGTTGCGGCGCATGGTCGAGCACTTCGGCCTGGACACGGTCCGCGCCTACATGCGCCATGTCCAGGACAATGCCGAAGCCTCGGTGCGGCAGGTGTTGTCGGCCCTGCGCGATGGCGCGTTCACCTATCCCATGGACGACGGCAGCCGCATCCAGGTGCGGATTACCGTGGATCCAACGGCCGGCGAAGCCATCATCGATTTCACCGGCACCTCGCCCCAGCATCCGGGCAACCGCAATGCGCCCCGTTCGGTGTGCCGGGCCGCGGTGCTCTACGTGTTCCGCACCTTGATCAACGATGATCTGCCACTCAACGAGGGCTGCCTCAAGCCATTGAGGATCGTCATTCCCGAAGGATCGATGATCAATCCCCGCTATCCGGCGGCGGTGATTGCCGGCAACACCGAGGTTTCGCAGGCGATCACCGACTGTCTCTACGGTGCGCTCGGCCTGTTGGCCGCCTCCCAGGGGACGATGAACAACTTTCTCTATGGCAACGAGGTCCACCAGAATTACGAGACCATCTGCGGCGGTACCGGTGCCGGGCCGGATCACGATGGCACCAGCGCGGTGCACAGCCACATGACCAACACCCGCATGACCGATCCCGAGGTGCTGGAACTGCGTTTTCCGGTGCGGGTCGAGGCTTTTGCCATCCGCCGGGGCTCCGGGGGCCGCGGCCGGTTCCGGGGTGGCGACGGCGTTGTCCGGCGGATGCGCTTTCTCGAACCCATGACCGCCACCATTCTTTCCTCCAGCCGGGTGACCGCCCCCTACGGGCTTGCGGGCGGCCAGCCCGGCCAGTGCGGCCGCAACACCCTGGTGCGCAACGAGGGACGGGTGGTCGCCTTGCAAGGAAACGACGAGGTGAAGGTGGACAGCGGCGATGTGATCGTCATCGAAACCCCGGGTGGCGGCGGGTTTGGACCGCCCGACGCCGAGCAGCCGGTCCGATGACCTCCGGATCGTTTTGCCGGGGATCGCGGCCCCGCTGGCCCATGGCAGTCTGCTTGAGACAAGGTGGTGATCAGGTGGCGGCGAGGGAAAATTGGCGGTAGCTTCCGGTAACTTCAAAATAACATTGACAATAATTTCAGGTTTGGCTAGCTTTCGCAAAGCCCGTTGCAGGTACGGCAATTCTTACCCTCCAGGAGCGCACATGGCACCCTTCACCTACGAGGCAAAGGACCTGTTCCAGTGGTTGACCACCCGGGAAGACATGGTGGTGGTCGATGTCAGAAATGAAAAGGATTTCAATCGCTTCCACGTCGAAAGCCCTTATCCGTTCACCCTCCGCAACATTTCCTATTACGAATTCATGGAAAACGAGGAGGAGTCGGTTGGCCGTATTCCTCAAGGCAGCAAGGTGCGCATCGTCTGCGCCAAGGAAGGGTCAGCCAAGTATGTGGCGGATATTTTTGCCAAACATGGATACGACGTCGGCTATCTGCGCGGCGGCATCAAGACCTGGGGCAATCTCCTGGTGCCGATGCTGGTGGCCCGCAACGATGGGTACGAACTGTATCAGTTCATCCGTCCGGGCAAGGCCTCGTGCAGCTACGGTCTGATCAGCGGCAAGGAGATGATGCTCTTCGACCCTTCGCGCAACCTTGAATTCTATCTGGGCTTTGCCGCGGACAAGGGCTGCATGATCAGCAAAACCTTTGAAACCCATCTCCAAGCCGACTACATCGCCGGCAGCCGCGACATCGCCAAACGAACCGGTGCCGTGTTTTACGCCAACGACGGCGATTTCAAGACCTCGAAAAATCCCTACACCCCGTTGCGCGACGGCGAGATCCACCGTTTCAGCCTCGGCGGTCCCACGGTGCGGATCCTGTTCACCCCCGGTCATACCCCTGGTTCCACCTCCTACGTGATCGACGAGCGGTTCCTCATTTCCGGGGACATGGTGTTCATCAACTCGGTCGGCCGGCCCGATCTGGGAGGCAAGGCCGAGGAATGGGCTGGCATGCTGTTCGACTCGATCCAGATGGTCAAGGGGCTCGATCGCCAGCTCATGGTGCTCCCCGCGCACTATATCGACTGGGATGAGGCCAACGAACAGTTGATCTTCACCCGCCCCCTGGGTGAGGTGTTCGAGCGCAACCAGGAAATTTACGAAATCGGGACGCTGGCGGCCTTTGTCGACTTCATCAAGGCCAATATGCGGCCCCAGCCCGAGGAATACGCCACGATCCGCCTGGTCAACGCCAACCTCCGCGAGGAAGACGAGGACCGCCAGGAAGAACTGGATCTGGGCAAGAACGAGTGCGCCGCCTCGGCCTATGCCAAGACCCAGACAGCCAGGGCCGGTTGAGGTCACCGCGCCGCTTTGCTTGAATGATTGTCAGGCTGTCCGCGGGCCCGCTCCGGACCGTCGGTCGTTTTTTTTCCTTCTTCTTTTCATACAAGGTTTATGCAGATACCACATCTCTCCTCCTCTCTATGCAAAGGGCTGCTGTTCTTTTCCCTCCTCACCCTCGCCAGCCCTTGGCCGGTTCCGGTTGCCACCGGCACCGATCTGCCCACCACCCCCAAGGCAGAAACCGCCATGGCCCAGACCCGGCCCAAGATCCAGCAGGAGTTGCAGGCCAAGGGCTTTGCCGTCGGGCAACCGATTTTTGTCCGTATTTTCAAGATCCCCGGCATACTCGAACTGTGGATGAACAAGGGCCGTGGATTCGAATTGTTCAAAGCCTACAAGGTCTGCAACTATTCCGGCTTCCCCGGCCCCAAGATCAGCGAAGGCGATTGGCAGGCACCCGAGGGCTTCTACAGTGTTTCGGCCGAGCAGCTGAATCCCAATTCCGGTTATCACCTGGCCTTTGATATCGGGTATCCCAATGCATTCGATGTGGCCAAGCGCCGGACAGGCAATCTGATCATGGTGCACGGCAACTGCAAGTCAGTGGGCTGTTTCGCCATGACCGACCGCCGCATCGAGGAAATTTACCTGTTGGCGCACGAGGCCCTTGCCCAAGGCCAGGAGCGGTTCGATGTCCACATCTTTCCTTTTCCGCTGACCCAGCGCAATCTGAAGAAATTCGCCGCTTCGCCCTGGATCAAGTTCTGGGAGAGTCTGGAGCCGGGTTATTCGGCCTTTGAGATGTCCAAGCAGGTACCGCAGATCGCGGTACAAAACGGCGAGTATGTGGTCACCTCGCGCGTGCCGAAACTGGCCATGCGCAACAGCTTCGAACAGGATCGCTCAAACTAAACCCGGGGCCGCGCATCACGCAAACGGCACGCCCGCCGCACAGGCTTTTTGCCGGCCGCTTATTTTTTTCCTTCAACGCCTTTGTTGACGAACTCCATCCGGGCAGGGTACCGCCCGGATGGAGTTTTTCTTTCACACAGGCGGCGAGAGACACCGTATCGGAGAACGCGATGACCGGACCAATAGCCGTTGAAATCCTGGCGGTCGGCAATGAGCTGCTGCGGGGCGAAATCCTCGACACCAACAGCCACTGGATCTGTCGTCTGGTCAACAGCCGGGGCGGCCGGGTGGTCCGGGTGACCATGCTGCCGGACATCGAGGCGGAGATCGTCGCTGCGGTGCGCTCGGCCATCGACCGGGAGGTGGCGGTGGTGTTCACCTCGGGCGGCCTGGGGCCAACCGACGATGATCTCACCCTGGAGGCGGTGGCCAAGGGAGCGGGGGTGGAACTGGCGCTCGATGCAACCGCGCGGGAAATGGTGCGGCAACGCTATGACGATTTCCATGCCCAGGGCGTGCTGGCCGAGGGCGGGCTCAATCCTTTCCGGGAAAAGATGGCTTGGTTGCCGAAGGGCGCCGTGCCGCTCCATAACCCGGTGGGCACCGCTCCGGGAGTGTTGCTGTCCGTGGGCCGAACGGTGATCATCTCCCTGCCGGGAGTGCCACCGGAACTGGAGGGGATCATCCGCCACTCGCTGGCCGCTTTCATCGATCAGACCTTTGGCAACGGCGGGAGCTTTGCCCGCAGCCTGACCGTGCGCTGCAACGACGAGTCGATCATGGTGCCGGTGCTCAGCCGGGTGGTCGAGGGACATCCCCATGTGTACATCAAATCCCTGGCCCGGGCGTTGGGCGAGGTGGCGGAGTTGGATATTTTGTTCACGGTCATCGGCGGTGACGCGCATCAGCGCCAAGACTGGGTTGATGCGGCGATGGCCGAACTGGAACAGGGTTTGACGGCGCTGGGTATCGAACATTGGGAGAAGCAGCGTCATCTGGGTGACGACTCGGCCTGGGCGCCTTGCGTACACCAAAGATGTTTCATCCCCTGAGCCAGAAATCCACCGGATGAAAACGCTCGGCATCGAACAGACCGCGATCGGTCAGTTTGAGGGCCGGGATCACCGGCAGGGCAAGGAAGGACAGCGTCATGAAGGGGGCGCGCAGGCTGCAGCCGCAGGCCCTCGCCGCCCGGGTGACCAGGTCATGCTCAGCCGCCGCCTGCGCACAGCCCCCGGTTGTCATCAGTCCGGCCACCGGTAGGGGCATGACGTGCAGCTGCCCCTGCCCATCCGTGACCGCCAGTCCGCCGCCATGGGCCACCACCGCATTGACGGCCCGGGCCATGAGGGCGTCGTCGGTACCGGCAACAATTACGTGGTGGGCGTCATGGGCCACGCTGGCGGCCAGGGCTCCGGCGGTCAGCCCGAAACCGGCGGCCAGCGCCAAGCCGGGCGGCGCATCAACGGTGTAGCGGTTGAACACCGCCAGTTTGACCAAATCGCGTGCCGGATCAGCGACCACCGCGCCGCCGCGCATGGTGGGTTGGCAGCTGCCGGCATCGGTGAGCAGTTGGCCATCGCGCACCCCGATGACCCGGCAGGACCCCTTTTGTGCGGGAATGCGGAAGCTTTCCGCATACACCGGACGCAGGACGAACTGGTTGGGACAATCGAGCGGCTCCAGGAGCGGCAAGCAGCTCTCCCCGTTCTCCGCAGCGACCTGACCGGCGAGTACCGTGCGCCGCACGCGGAAATCGCGCAGATCGTCGACCTCGATCCAATCTGCTCGGTCCCCCGGCTGCAGCAGGCCCAGGTCAAGGCGGTAGTGGCGCGCGGGGTTGACACTGGCGGCCCGCAGCACATCGAACAGATCGATACCCGCAGCCACCGCGATGCGCACCGAGGCGTCAATATGGTCCCGTGAAAGGTCATCGGGGTGTTTGTCGTCGGTGCACAGCATGCAAGCGTGCGGAAAGCGGGCGAGCACCGGCAGCAGGGCGTCGAACTGCCGGGCCGCCGATCCCCGGCGGAGCTGAATGAACATGCCGGCCGCCGCCTTCTCCATGGCCTCGTCAAGATCGAGACACTCGTGGTCGGTGCTGATGCCGGCCTGGAGGTAGCGGCGCAGATCCTCGCCGCGCAGGCCGGGCGCGTGGCCATCCACCGGTTTGCCGCGCTGCCGGGCGGCCGCGATCTTGGCTGCGGTTTCCGCGTCTCCCGACAGCACGCCGGGGACGTTCATCATCTCCGAGAGGTGGGAAATGTCGGGCCGGGCGAGCAATTGGGCGACCTGGGCGGCATCGAGGACTGCTCCCGCGCTATCGAATGGCGTGGCAGGTACGCAGGAGGGCGCGCCGGTGGCGAAACGAAACGGCGTCCGGGCCGCCTCGGCGAGCATGAACTCCACCCCGCGCCGGCCGAGCACATTGGCGATTTCATGGGGGTCGGTCACCGCCGCCACGGTTCCGTGGCGCACCGCTTCCCGGGCAAAGGCGGTGGGGGTGAGCATCGAACTCTCCACATGAACATGGGCATCGACCCATCCGGGCAGGAGGAAACCCGGCGCGGGCGAGGATTCGGGGACCACGGAGGCAATTCGGCCCGTGGGCCCGACTTCGATCCGCGCCCCGAACATCCGCCGATTGACCGCGTCCACCACTGTGCCGCTGACTGTCCTGACCTGTTCCATGGTTTCTTCCTCCCTACAGGGTGCGTGGAGCCGTTCGTGCTAAGCGCATGCGGTTGCCGTGGATGCAGCGTAGCCAAAAATGGCAGGCATTGCCAGTCAAGATGCGCCGCAGCCCATTCACGGAGCGGGATGCCGCCGGTCTTCGTCTTGATGCCAAAGAAAGCTGCGGGCCGCCAGCGGCAGGAGAAGGGCAAAGGCGCAGGCCAGGGTGAGAAAGGCGGTCTGCAGGCCACGGGTATCGCTCACCCAGCCGATCAACGGGCCGCTGACCACGTAGCCCAGACGGAACATGAGGTTGTGCAGCGAGAGGATGCTGGCCCGCATGTGCCGGGTGGCATGCTGCTGGAGGAGGCTGCGCAGTATCGGTCCCTGGAGGCCGCGCATGGCGGTCAACAGGTAGTAGAAGAGAAAGCTGCCGATCATCGAGGTCAGTCCCAGGCCCGCATAGGCGCCGACAATCAGCAGGATAAAGAGCAGAACGATGCGGCGCAGACCAAGGAGGTCGAGCACCTTGTGGCTGTGGTAGGCGCAGACGGCGACCATCAGGTTGGCCCCGGCCCAGATGGGGCCGAACCAGGCCAGGGGCACGCCGCTCTCGCGCATGAACGGCTGCACCAGCCACACCGGATAGAAGGAGGCCAACCCGAGCAGCATGCCCAGGAGGATGGTCGCCCGCAGCGGCTTGTTCTCTCCCAGGCCATGGCGGCCGATGCGCAGCGCCTCGCTCAGGTGGGAGGTGATGTGTGGCCCCTTGTCCGCGTGGGGTTCGCGGAGCGACAGCGCCACTCCCAGGGCCGCCACCCAGACGCCGATCTGGACCATGAACGGCAGCAGGGGAGCGGTGACGTACAGCAAACCGGCACAGAGTGCGCCGCCGGCCTCGCCGATCTGCGCCCAACCGGCCATCCGGCCGTCACAGCGGGTATAGAGTTCGCTCCGGCCGCCGGCGCGCAGGGTTTCGTAGAGCAGGGCATTGTCCGAGCCGCTGATAAAGGCGTAGCAGACGCCGAGCAACAGTTCGGCGCCGATCACATGCCAAAAGCTGTGCGCGAAAAGGTAGGCGGTCCAGCCGCAGATGCCAAACACACAGGCAATGACCAGGGAAAGCCGATACCCCAAGCGATCGCTGACATACCCGGAGGGGTATTCCATCAGCAGGTTGGCGGTGGAGAAAAAGACGTTGACCAGCAGAATCTCCGAGAGCGACAGGCCGATCTGATCTTTCCAGAACACGGTGATGATCGCCATGGGGAAAAGCATCATCTTCAGGGCGGCGAAAATGTTGAGCTTGAGGATGTTGCTGGTGATGGTCATGCTGGTTGCCGTGTCCGGGGAAGAGCAGAATGGAAGGCGCGTCGTGGCGGTGCCGGCCGGGCGGCGGGCGCTCCGTGCCCGGCACAGTTCTTCTATACTGTCTCAACGCGATTTTGCCATCCGTTTTCATCGGTTGCGGTACCGGCGCGGCGGTCGCAAGCGAAAGAGTGGGTGTCCTGGCCATGGGGCTGCTTGAGAAGAAGGGCGCAATGCGCGGCCTTTCCGCGAATCCCGTATTCCCCTGGAGATCGGCTTTGATGACCCTCCCATGCCCCCTGTGCTTGACCTCGGATCGGACAGAGCCGGTCCGGGGCGCGGATCGACGCCGCTATTTCCACTGCCCCCACTGCCGGCTGATCTTCACCGACCCTCGGGACATGCTATCGCCGGAACAGGAACGGGCGCGCTATGGCCAGCACCAGAACAGCATCGAGGACAGCGGTTACGTCCGCTTTCTCCAGCAGATCCTCCGGCCGATGCTGCCCTTGCTCAATCCGGCCATGCGCGGCCTGGATTACGGCTGCGGACCGGGACCGGTCCTGTCGCAGTTGCTGCGGCGCGAAGGGCTGGCCTGCGACGACTATGACCCGCTGTTTGCCCCTGGCCCCCTGCAACCGCCCTACGATTTCATCCTCTCCACCGAATGCTTTGAGCATTTTCATGTCCCTGGACGGGAGATCGCCCGGGTATGCGGCCTGCTCGCGCCCGGCGGCCTGCTGGGGATCATGACCGAGTTCTGGACCACCCAGGATCGCTTCGCCACCTGGTCCTACACCCGCGATCGGACGCATGTCGCTTTCTATCATCGGCAGACGCTTGACGTCATTGCCCGCTGTTTCGGCCTGGAACTGTTCTGGCAGGATGGCTGCCGGGTGGCGCTGTTTCGCCGTCGACCGGCCGCGTGAGGGGTGCGCCGTGCGCTGCGCAAACAAAAACCGGCAGAAACCGGGGCCGCCGAAACGACCCCAGCTCCTGCCGGTCAGGGAGGAACATCGACAGGTTCCGGTTTATTTCTCGCGTGGATAGGGCCAGGCCATGATGCCGCCTTCCATGACCTTGACGTTGGTGTAGCCGTGCGCCCGCAGGATGCACTCGGCCTCGTAGCCGCGCAGCGAGATCTTGCAGAAACAGATGATCTCCGCGTCCTTGTCGGCCGGCAGTTCATTCAGGCGTGCCCGCAGGGCGCCGAGCGGGATCAGGGTCTCGCCGATGCCCAGATGCATCTCCTCGTATTCGTTGGGGTTGCGGCCATCGAGCAGGAACGGCTTTTCGCCGGCCTGGAGCTTGTGCCACACCTCACGCACCCCGATGCCGGTCATCCGTCCCTTGAGCTTGTTTTCCATGATGTGGGCGGCGGTGATGAAGTGGTCGATGGCCGGGGAGAAGGGCGGCGCGTAGGGCAGATCGGCATTGATCACGTCCGCGAGCTTCAGCTTGCCCTGGATGGCCATAGCGGCGGTGGCGATCTGGCGGCTGACATCACCCAGACCCACGCACTGATACCCCAGAATGCGTTGCTCCTTGTCGACCAGCAGTTTGGACACCAGAATCTTGGCGCCCATGAACCCCGGTTTGTCGGGGCTGGCATTGACCACCGTGGTGTAACCGTCCATGCCGATACGCTGAGCCGCTTTCTCCGAAAGCCCGGTGGAGCCGGCGCTGAAATCGAACACTTTGCAGATGCCGGTGTGCACCGTGCCGGGAAAAGTGGCCGTGTTGCCGCAGATGATATTCTCACCGATCACCCGGCCTTCCAGATTGGCGAGGTCGCCCATGGGAGCAAAGGCAGGACTTCCGGTGATCCGGCTGGGGATCTCGACGCAGTCGCCGCCGGCATAGATGTCCGGATCCGAGGTCTGCATGTATTGGTTGACCGTGATGCCGCCGAACGTGCCGACGGCCAGTCGCGCTTCCCGGGCCAGCTCGCTGTTCGGGCGCACGCCGATGGCCATCACCGCCAGGCCGCACTCCAGGACCGTGCCGTCGGCCAGCTTGACTCCGATCAGCTTGCCGTTCTCGCCGACAAACTCCTTGACGCCGATACCGGTCAACACCCGAACACCCTTGGCCTGCATGTGGTTCTCCACCAGCTTGGCCAGATCCCAGTCGAGGAAGGTGAGCACCTGATCCACGGCCTCGACCACCGTTACCTGGATGCCTGACTGTTGCAGGGCCTCGCAGGCCTCGACACCGATCAGGCCGCCGCCGATCACCACTGCCCGCTTGACCTCACCGGCATCGCGAATGGCCCGCAGGTAGTCGGTGTCGGCCATGGACAGCAGGGTTGTGACCCCCGGCAGATCGATTCCCGGAATGGGCGGCATGTTGGCCCGGGCGCCGGTGGCGATGACCAGCTTGTCGTAGGCCAGCGTGGTGTGCTCACCGCTCTTGCAGTGACGGCAGGTCACCTGTTTGTTTGCCCGATTGATGGCCGTGACCTCGGTTTCGACCAGGGCGGTGATCTTTTTCGCCTTCTGGAAAAAGACCGGATCGCGAACCACCCCCGCCGGCGTGCACAGCAGGGCGTTGCGATCATTGAATACTCCGCCGACATAGTAGGGATAGCCGCAGGAGGCCATGGACAGATCCGGGGCCTTCTGGACAATGGTGATGTCGGCAAATTCATCGAGTCTTCGTGCCTTGGCCGCGGCCTTGGCACCGGCGGCCGAACCGCCGATGACAACAATTTTTTTATTCGTCATGCGCTGCCTTCCCGTTGAAAAGGTCAAAAGAAAACCGCTTGTCGGCAAGCGGTCAGAAAACCGGCTTATTTCCCGCTCCACACCGCCGGGCGCTTCTCCTTGAAGGCGACGATTCCTTCCTTGGCGTCGTCGGTGGCGCACAGGCGGGCAAAGGCCTCGTTCATGTAGTCAAAGGCCTTGGTGTATTCCTGGTCCGCGGCCGAGTAGAAGGCTTTTTTGGCGTGTTGCAGGGCCAGTGGACTTTTTTGCGCCAGCTTGGCGGCCCAGGTCCGGGCTTCGGTTTCCAGGTCGCCATCGGTAACCACCCGGTTGATCAGACCCATTTGTGCGGCCTCTGGGGCCGGAATGAGTTCACCGAAAAAGAGCAACTCCAGGGCCTTTTTCCTGCCCACCGACCGGCTGACCGGGATCACCGGCCCCACGCAGTTGAGGCCGACATTGATCGCGGTCAGGCCGATGCGCGCCTTCTCGCCGGCAATGGCCAGATCGGCGGCCGCCACCAGGCCGGCGCCGTTAGCGGCGGCCACGCCATGCACCTGGGCGATCACCGGTTTGCGCATCCGGCTGATGGTCACCAGGGGCGCTTCCATGCACTCGATCCATTCCCGGTATTCCTGCACCGACTTGCCGGGAAGAAAGCTGACGTCGATACCGGCGCAAAAGGCCTTGCCCGCGCCTTTGACGAGTGCGACCCGCGCCCGGTCGTCTCGGTCGATCTCCAGCAGGGCCTGGTGCAGCTCCATAGCGAGCGGAATGTTGAAGGTGTTCAGATTCTCCGGACGATTCAGCGTGATCTCGGCCACATAATCATCGGCAAATGTTAGCGAAACAGTCTCGTACCCCATGCAAACCTCCTTGATTGACAGTGAAAGGACACCTGGCTTCCGCCAGTTGTTCGACTGGACGGCGCGCCTCTTCCCCAGCGGTCCCGCCTCATCCGCTCATTGCCTCGTTGGCGGCGCCAGCAAGGCGAGAATTCCTCGAATCGCGCTGTAGTAGGGCTCATCCGACCCCGCTGCCTTGGCCAGCACATAGCCGCCCTGCACCACCCCGGCAATGGTGGCGGCGATATCGTTGACATCGAGTCCGACGGCGAATTCACCGTTGGCCACGCCCTCGTCCAGCACTTCGGCCAAACGCTGCCGCAGCCAAACAAAGGTGGCATCGACCGGCCGATGCAAGTCAGGGTTGGCAACGATCTCGGGATCGGCCGTCAGCCGGCCGAGCTGGCATCCCTGGAGAACCTGCCGTTCCTGAAGGAGAAAGGCCTCGATTCGCGCAAAGGCGGTTCCCGGGGCGGAAAGGCGCTGTTCGGTATAGGCCCTGATCTGGTCGGCGCAGCGATGGATGGCCGCCAGAGCCAACTCGGACTTGCCGCTGAAGTGATGGTACATGCTGCCTTGGCCGACACCGGCGCGCTGCTGAATAGCCTTGGGGCTGGTGCCCACATAGCCCCGTTCCCAGAGCAACGCCTGGGTGGAGGTGATCAATCGTTCCCGTGCATCCATAGATTTAGTTCCCCTTGAAAATTTACATACCAGTAGGTACAATGTTGCCTGCCGAAGTGCAAGAAAAATGTGGTACCTGGGCAACGATTGCGCAACCCTGTTCCCAGGGGTTGCCAGCACGGGAACTGCTGATTATCAAGAATACATTTGAGCGTTGAGCGGAACAACCCATCACAAACCAACGGGCATGGCGAAACAAAAGAAAACCCGGCCGCCGGACGGCGTCACCGACATCATTCTGGAGAGTATTTCGGACGGCGTGTTCACGGTCAACCACGAATGGCGGATCATGTCGTTCAACCGGGCGGCCGAGGAGATCACCGGCGTTCCCCGCGAGGAGGCCATCGGCCGCTATTGCTGGGAGGTCTTTCGCTCCAACATGTGCGAGGGGGACTGCGCCCTGCGGAAGACCATGAAGGAAGGGCGCTCCTTTGTCAGCAGTTCGACCTACATCATCAACAGCGACAAGAAGCGCATCCCGATCAGCGTTTCCACCGCGCCGCTGAAAAGCGAATCGGGCGAAATCCTCGGCGGAGTGGAAACCTTCCGCGACAATACGGTGGTGGAGGAACTGCGCCGCGAACTGAGCGCCACCTTCCGCCAGGGCGACATGGTCAGCCGCAGCCGGGCAATGAAGAAAATCTTCGCGGTCCTGCCGCAGATTGCCGAGAGCGACTCCACGGTGCTGATCGAGGGCGAGACCGGCACCGGCAAGGAGATCATGGCCAGATCGCTCCATGACCTCTCCACCCGGCGAGACAAACCCTTTGTGGCCATCAACTGCGGCGCCCTGCCCGACACCCTGCTCGAATCCGAGCTGTTCGGCTACAAGGCCGGGGCATTCACCAATGCCGCCCACGACAAGCCGGGCTATTTCAGCCTGGCCGATGGAGGCACCATCCTGCTTGACGAATTGGGCGAGACCAGCCCGGCCTTTCAGGTCAAGTTGCTGCGGGTACTGGAGGAGCGGGAATTCCAGGCCCTGGGCAGCATCAAAAAGGAGCGGGTCAACGTGCGCATCCTGGCGGCCACCAACCGTAATTTGGAAGCCCTGGTCGAGCAGGGCAGCTTCCGCCGCGACCTCTTCTATCGGATCAATATTGTCCGCTTGCCACTGCCGCCCCTGCGCGAGCGCAAGGAAGACATCCCGCTCCTGATCGAGCGGTTCATCGACAAGATGAATCGGCTGCGCGGTAAAATGCTCAGCGGCATCGAACCCGCGGCTTTGGAACGGTTGATGGCCCACGAGTATCCGGGAAATATCCGCGAGCTGGAAAATATCATCGAGCACGCCTTTATCCTGTGTTCCCAGGGGCCGATCGGTCTTCACCACCTGCCGGCCTACCTGCACGCCACCCCTCTGTCCACGTCAGCTCCCGCCCCAGTGACCGCGCCGCCCTCGGCCTCCATGAGCGCCCTGCACCGGGCCACTGAACGGGAGGCCATCCTCGAAGCCCTAGAGCGCAACAACTACAACCGGTTGGCCGCCGCCCGCGAACTGGGCATGCACAAGTCCACCCTGTTTCGGAAAGTGAAGAAACTGCAGCTCGATCTGCCGGAGATCGACGGCCGCCATAGCGGCGCAAAGACGAGCAGGGTCGCGTGATTGCAACTATGCAACGGTGCACAGGGTCGCATGCGGATCGCCGTGCAACGCAACAACGACCGTCCGTGCCAGTGGTGCATGGAAAATAGTCTGTTTTTTCAAAGAGATTCGCTTTTGGTTGTCATGTCGCTCTATTGTGGCACACAATATGCTTTTAGGTGAGTATGAAAGCACGAGGCCCAGGGAAAAAAATTGCCGTCACCGTCTGGGAGCAGCGGGTTTCGCCGGTGTTTGATTCGGCTCGTACCCTGTTGATCGCGGAGATCAACGGCAATGCCTTGGTCGGGACGTCCCTGCTCGCCTTTGATCCCGAACGGCCGGGAGAACTGTTGCAGATGCTTCGTGCCCAGCAGGTGATGCTGATTATCTGCGGCGCGGTGTCGGAAGGGCCGGCGTCCATGCTCGAGGCTGCGGGGGTGGAACTGATCCCCTTCATCACCGGTGACGTTCGCCAGGTCCTTGCACAGTATCTGCTGGGTCGGCCCTTTGGTCCGGAATTTCGCATGCCGGGTTGCGGCAAGCAGATCTGTTGTCGCGGCAGAATCCGGCGCGGACGGGAAATCGGGGCTGGTTCGGTCACCGCTGGGTGGATTGGTGGCGGCCGGACAGGCCGGGGCGAAAAGAGCGCCATCAACGAGGGGGCGGAGAAGCTGCCGGAAACGCCGGCATCTTCGTGGAAACACGAATGAACGCCTGAAAGAACAACAGCGAGCGACGGAGGGAGAATATGCCTGGAATGGATGGAAAAGGTCCGACAGGAACCGGTCCCATTGGCCGGGGAATGGGCAACTGCCAGCAAAACACCACAAACGGGGAAAACGTTACGGATCAATCCCAACAACCCGCAGGAAGCGGTATGGGGGTGGGAAGAGGCCGCGGCATGGGCAACAGATGTTCCGGTGGAGCCGGGCGCTGCGGTCGCGGTGGAGGCGGTCGAAGGGGGAATCGCTGAATTGGGGTAATTGCCCCTCCCCTGACAACAACAGTGCACAGATCAACGGTTGTCGGAATTGACAGCCGTTTTTTTTAAGGAGAGAACAGCGTTGACCATTGTATTCGTAGCGAAAAATTTTTCCCGCTTCTCGATTCTGGTGACCCGTCTGCGGCGCGAACAGGACGTGGAACTGGTTCCGGTGGCCACTGGAGCCGCCGGGTTGGAGCAGCTCAAGAATAAACGCCTGGATTTGGTGATCGTCGATGAGCAGCTTGATGACATGAGCGGCGTTGATTTTGTCAAACAACTGGTGAAAGTCAACCCGTTGGCCAACACTGCCATTGTCGGTTCCCTGCCAGATGCGGAGTTCCACGAAGTCACCGAGGGGTTGGGCGTCTTGATGCAGCTGCCCCCGCAGCCGGGCGAGCGGGACGCAGAGGCACTGTTGGCCGTGCTGTCGAAGATTTTCGGGTTACTGCAAGTACCTCCCAAACAGGAGGCCGCATGATTATCAGCGTGGCCAGCGGCAAGGGCGGTACCGGCAAGACCACGGTGGCCACCAACTTGGCCATGGCGCTTGGTAGCGGCGTGGAGCTGCTTGATTGCGATGTCGAGGAGCCCAATGCCCATTTATTTCTGCAGCCAACCATCGAGCACAGCGAGCAGGTGAACACGCCCATCCCCCTGGTGAATGAATCCAAATGCACCTTTTGCAGAAAATGCTCCGATATTTGCCGCTTCAATGCCTTGGCCGTGGTGGGCAAGCGGGTGCTAATCTTTGCCGAACTCTGTCACAGCTGCGGCGGCTGCATGCTGGTCTGCCCCGAAGGCGCGATCACCGAGACCGGACGGGAGTTGGGGACGCTCGACTTCGGCCATCGTGGCGATATCCGTTTCATCAATGGCCGGTTGCGGGTGGGCGAGGCCATGTCGCCCCCTTTGATCAAACGGGTCCGGGCCGAAGCGAACCCCCAACGGCTCACCATTGTCGACGCGCCGCCGGGCACCTCCTGTCCGGTGATTGCCGCCATGCTTGACGCGGATTTCGTCCTGCTGGTCACCGAGCCCACCCCGTTTGGCCTGCATGACCTGCGGCTGGCGGTGGCGGCGGTCAAACTGCTCGGCATTCCCGCCGGGCTGGTGGTCAACCGCGCCGACCTCGGCGACGATCAGGTCTTTGCCTACGCCGAGGTCGAGGGATTGCCGCTACTCATGGCCATCCCCTTTGACCGGCGTATCGCCGAGGCCTATTCGCGCGGCCGGCTGATCGTGGAGGAGCTGCCCGAGTGGCGCGAAAAATTCATCCAACTGTCTCAACGGATAGAAACCATCGTCAACAGGAGCACGGCGGCAACATGCGTGAACTCGTAATCATCAGCGGCAAGGGCGGCACCGGCAAGACCAGCCTGACCGCTGCTTTTGCCGCCTTGGCCCACAACAGTATACTCTGCGACGCCGATGTCGACGCCGCCGACCTGCACCTGCTGATGCAGCCAGCAGTGCGGCAGCGCACCGACTTCATGGGCGGCAGCAAAGCCGTGATCAACCCCGACCTGTGCACCGGATGCGGGACCTGTCGTAGCCTCTGCCGCTTCGGAGCCATCACCGAAGCCTTTGAGGTCGACCCCATCCGGTGCGAGGGTTGCGGTGTTTGTGTGGATTTCTGCCCGGAGGCGGCCATCGATTTTCCGGTGCAGCGCTGCGGCGAATGGTACATCTCAGAAACCCGCTTCGGTCCCATGGTCCATGCCCGCCTGGGGATCGCCGAGGAGAACTCGGGCAAGCTGGTCAGCCTGGTGCGCAAGGAGACTCGGCAGCTCGCCGAGAGGCACGGTTGCGATTTGATGCTGACCGACGGTCCGCCGGGCATCGGCTGCCCGGTGATCGCCGCCATCGGCGGGGCCACCGCCCTGGTGATCGTGGTCGAACCGACCGTTTCCGGCATCCACGACATGGAGCGGGTGATCGATCTTGCCGCCCATTTCAAGGTGCCGGGCATGGTCTGCGTCAACAAGTTCGATCTCAACCCGGAGATGACCGAGGCCATTGAAACCCTGGCTGCCAAGCGCAACGCCGCCTTGCTTGGCCGGGTGCCCTTTGATCCAATTTTCACCCGGTCGATGGTGGCCGGCAAGACCCTGTTCGAATTCGGTGAAGAGTCGCCGACCCATCAGCGGGTGCGGGAGATCTGGGCCAAAATCATCAATTCACCGTCCATGAACCCGTTGGGGATCGTGGACTTCAACGCAACGATTCAATAACAAATAAAGGAACAAGGAGAAAAACCAATGGTGCGATTAGCCATTCCCTCCGAGGGACAAGGCGGGCTGGACGGCATGCGGGCCGGTCATTTCGGGCACTGCGACGTGTTTACCTGCATCGATGTCGAGGACGGCCAGATCAAGCAGGTCTCGATCCTGCCCAACCAGGAGCATGTGCAGGGCGGCTGCATGGTGCCGGTCACCCTGCTGGCCCAGGCAGGCGTCAACGCCCTGGTGGTTGGCGGCATCGGCATGCGGCCGCTGATGGGTTTTCGTCAGGTCGGCATCGAGGTCTACCACGACGGTGTCCGTCCGGAGATCCGGCCGGTGGTCGAGGACTTCATCGCCGGCAACCTGCCGAAAATCGCTGACAACCAGGTCTGCGGTGGCGGCGGTCACTGACCTGAACGGCAAGGAGGAAGAATGAAAATTGCGGTGACATCCAAGGGCGTCCTGCTGGACAGCGAGGTCGATCCCCGCTTTGGCCGGGCGCCGTATATCCTGATCGTCGAGACCGACACCATGGCCTTCGAGGTGGTGGATAACAGCGACAACGTCAATGCCTTCAAGGGGGCGGGCATTCAGGCGGCGACCATGGTCAGCGACAAGGGCGCCAAGGTGCTGATGACCGGCTATTGCGGCCCGAAGGCCTTCGCCACCCTGGAGGCTGCCGAGATCAAGGTGGTCAGCGACGTGACCGGCAAGGTTCGCGATGCGGTGGCCGATTTCAAGGCGGGCAAGATACTCTATTCGACGGCGGCCAACAAGGAGGCCCACTGGTAAGGCGTACTGGAGCCAATCCGTCGATAAAACGAAAGCCGGACAGCGGGGCGACATGTTCGCCTCCTGCCCGGCTTTTTTTGTAGATATACAACTTGAAAGTAAGTTGGAATCAGATCTTGAAGGTGTTGACGATCCCCTGGAGCTCGTTGGCCAGCTGCTGCAGGGTGTCGGCACTCGCCTTGACCTGCCGGCTGCTGCCGGTGATTTCGTTGGCCGCCTGGTTGACTCCGGCGATGTCCTGGGTGATGGTGCCGGCCACGGCTGAACTCTGGCTGACATTTTCGTTGACCTCGGCCAGTCCCTGCGAGGCTTGGGCGATGTTGTCGGCGATCTCCCCGGTGGCCGCCGACTGTTCACCCACCGCAGTGGAGATGGTGGCCACGATTTCGTTGATGCTGTTGATAATCTTGGTGATTTGGTTGATCTCCTCCACCGTCGACTGGGTGGTGCCCTGAACGCCGGCGATCTGGTTTTTGATATCCTGGGTGGCGGCGGCGGTCTGTTTGGCCAGTTCCTTGATTTCGTTGGCGACCACGGCAAAGCCCTTGCCGGCCTCGCCGGCCCGGGCCGCCTCGATGGTGGCGTTGAGCGCCAGCAGGTTGGTCTGCTCGGAGATCTCGGTGATCGCCTCGGTGACCTTGCCGATCGCCTGCGCCGCCTGACCCAGTTCTGCCATCTTGTTCGAGGTGCTGGCCGCCTGGTGCACTGCCTTTTCCGAGATCGAATGGGCCTGTTCGGCGTTCTGGGCGATCTGGTTGATGGTCGCGGTCATCTGTTCGGCGGCGCTGGCCACCATGGTGGTGTTGGTGGTCGATTGCTCCATGGCCGCGGCCACGCCGTTGAGGTTGGCGCTCATCTCCTCGGCAGCGGTGGCCACGTTGTTGGCTCGACCCGAGGTATGTTCGGCATTCTTGGAAAGCGCGGCGGCAATCCCGGCCAGTTCGCCGACCGACAGATGCACCGACTGGGTGTTGCTGCTGATTCGGCCGATGATCTGTTGCAGTTTTTCGATGAAAACATTGAACCAGGTGGCCAATTCGCCGACCTCATCCTTGGAGGTGACAGCCAGGCGCATGGTCAGATCGCCCTCGCCCTGGGCGATGTCCTTGAGTCCCTCCACGGCCTTGTTGATCGGTTTGGTGATTGCCGTTGCCGCCAGAAAGATAAGGACGGCGGCCAGCAGCAAGGAAGTCATGGCGATCCACAGGATGGTCCGCTTCAGGGCATTGACGCTGGCGAGAAACTCATTCGATTCCTGCGTCGCCGCCACGCTCCAGCCGGTGGTGGCAATCGGCGCGTAACCGGCAATCTTGTCCAGTCCCTGGTAAACGTATTTCTCCACACCGGTCTTGCCCGCCATCATGGCGTTGGTGATGGTTTCCATGCCCTTGAGTGTCTTCAAATCGAGTTGAAGGACATTCTTCTCCACCACATGGGCAATGATGATGCCGTCCTTGTTGATCATGAAGGCATAGCCGGTTTCGCTGATTTTGTTGTCCGTCACCAGGTGGGTCAGGGCAGAGGCCTTCATCGACATCCCGAATGCCCCGAGAAATTCGCCGGAATCCGAGAGAACAGGCGCGCAGGCGACACTGATGATTTCCCCGGTTTTTTGCGAACGCACCACATCGCCGAACACGGGCTTGCCGCTTTGCTTCACCGTCTGGAAGTAGGGCCGCTCGGCGATGTTGGAGCCCTTGTACTCGCTGCCGTCGGCCAGTTCGCCGGTGTAAAGCGTGCCCTTGGCATCGGTGATAAAGATACCCAGGTAATTGTTCCCCAGGGTCTTGAACTTGGTCTTCATCAGCTGGCGGAGAACCTGAATGGACGAAGCGGCGCCGTCGATGCCTTTGGCCTTGACCTCTTCGCCCACGGCCTTGAAGGTGCTTTCCGTCGCGAAGGCCAGGGCGGTCTTGAGCTCTCCCAGCAAGGCCTTGTCGAGCTGAACGGCGATGCCCTTGGCCGTGGCCTCGGCGTTTTTCATGGCCAGGTCGGTCAGCGCCCGGGAGGAGTTGGTGATCGAGATGTAGCCGTTGACGATCAACAGCACGAGGATGGCGAAACAGCCCCCGCTGACGAGTTTGAACCGGATCGAATGCAAATTCATGTCCCCCTCCCTGTGGATTTTGGTGCGTCGATGCGTGCTTTCAGGTGGGCGCCGCCACCTCGCACGATATCCCGTTTGGTCGAGGCGCTTGGCGCCACGCTTCTCCTGTTCGCATGATAGGTGTTTCCAGGTGGGAAAGTCAAAAACTGGAGAGTAAAAATTAGGTAAATTTACCTAGAGGGTCGCGGGGAGGACAGCAGGGATTACGGCACACACCCTTTTGCGCCGCTTGGGCTGGAGGGGAGGGCGATCGGCGTGATCAGGTGCAAGACGTGTCTTGGCTGTGCACCTGGTCGGCAATGCGCCGGGCGACCTCTTCCTGGCCGATGCCGTCGCAGGCGATGGTGATTTCCGCGTAGCGTTTGTACAGCAGCTGACGCTCGTCGAACAGTTCCCGGAAGGTCTGATCCTTGGCCTTGGCGATGCCCCGGGTGGCGAAGTTGCGAATGCGGCGCTCGATTTCCGGGAAGGACACCTCAAGGAAGATGACGATCGACATCCGCTGCAAATGGGTCATGGCCCTGGCACTGTAGGCGGCGCTGCCGCCGGTGGCGATCACATGGTGGCTGATGTTGAGTTTGAGGATTTCCTCTTCCTCGATGGCCCGCAGGGTGAGGTGGTCGCTTTCGTCGAGAATCTGCTGCAGGGTTTTTTGCCGGTTGATCTGGATGAGCACATCGGTGTCGATGAAGCCCAGCCCCATGTTTTTGGCCAGAATGATGCCTACGGTGCTTTTACCCGCGCCGGGCATGCCGATTAGGGTCAGATTGGTTCTCATGGTGGAGGTTCCGCGCAAGAGGTGGCGATCCGGCGGGGATCGGGGAGCTGTTCTGTTGCCGACAGCCTAGCCCACCGGAAGATCGAGGGCAAGGGAGAATCGGGGGCGGGGCAAAAGGGGGGAAAAACTCACCCCGGAACCGCCGCAAGGAGATCGGCAGCCCAGGGTGAGGTGGAGAGGCGGAGAAACGATGGGCTTACCAGGTGGTTTCGCCCTTGAGTTCGCCCCGGGTGGAGACCACCACGTGGCGGACGGGAAAATTGGGTTTGGCCGTATCCCAGGCCCTTTTGATGATATGCAGCATGGCGTGGCAGCAAGGCACCTCCATGATCAGGATGGTCAGCGAGTTCAGCTTGCGGGTGCGGAAGATCTCGGTGAAGCGGTCGACATAGAGTTGCTGGTCATCAAACTTGGGGCAGCCCATCATCACCACCCGACCGGCAAGGAAATCCTGCTGCAGGCCGGCATAGGCCACGGCGGTGCAGTCGGCGGCCACCAATAGGTCACAATTTTCGAGAAAGGGCGCGGTCGGCGGTATCAACCGGATCTGCACCGGCCAGTGCGACAGGGCCGACCCGGCTTGGCTGGTGGGCACGTTGGCCATTTGGCAGGGCGACACCGGCGCATGTGTCTGCAGCCGGGCCGAAGGACAGCCTGAACCGTGCGGGATCGCTGGCTTGGCCTCCTCTTGCCCTTTGCTGGCCAGGAACTGATGGACCGCCTCCTCGTCGAACTCATCGGCCTCGCGTTCGATGATCTGCAAGGCACCGGTTGGGCAGGAGCCGAGGCAGGCGCCGAGGCCGTCGCACAGTTTGTCCGCCACCAGCCGGGCCTTGCCGTCAATGATCTGCAGGGAACCTTCGGCACAGTCGGGCACGCACTGGCCGCAGCCGTTGCACAATTCTTCGTCGATCTTAATGATTTTTCGCAATATTTTCATGGTCTTTTCTTTGTGTCCAGTGAGTGTCGATTATTCGAGGACCGCCTTTTTCAAGGCCTCGATCCCGTAGCGTTCCATGAATCGGGCCGAACGGCTCTTGAACCGGGCCGCATGGAGATAGTAATTCAGTGTTCTGGTGACCAGGGTCACGGCTTCGTCATCGTTCAATCCCTCGGCAACCACATCGCCGATACGCGGGCGGCCGGCGGCGTTGCCGCCAAAGGTGAACCGCCACCCCTTGCTTTCACCGGTCAGGCCGACATCGCGCATCCACGATTCGCAGCAACAGAAGCGGCAGCCGGAAATCCCCACCTTGACCTTGGCCGGCAGGGGGCCGTCCAATTCGATCGCCTTGATCCGCTCGCCCAGGCTCAAGGCGTCCTGATGACCGTATTTGCACCAGGTGCGTCCCGGGCAGGCCTGGACGTAATGAATCCGATTGCGGGTGTGGGGCAGTGTCTCCGGGATACCCAGTTCCGCGCGCAGTCCCACCAGGGCTTCAGGCTCCATGCCGAGGAAGGCGATCCGCTGGGCGCCGGTGATCTTGGTCTGCGGAATCCGGTATTTCCGCGCCAGCGCGGCCAACTGTTCCAAATCTTCAGGGCTGAGCAGGCCAGCGTCAAAATGAGGCAGCACGAGATAGGTCTTGTGGTTGTCGTTCATGGTGTCTTCCTCTCACCCCCTGGCCCGGCATCACCGGCCAGGGGTATCCGCGTTGGGAGGAGGAACAAGATCAGCCAAGGATGGTCTTGAGATCCGCCTCCGGGGTATCGATGGGTTTGATGTTGAAGGTATCCACCAGGAACTGGAGCACGGCCGGGGTGATGAAGGCCGGCAGCGACGGTCCAAGGCGGATGTCTTTGACGCCAAGGTACAGCAGGGTGAGGAGAATGGCCACCGCCTTCTGCTCGTACCAGGAGAGCACCATCGACAGCGGCAGGTCGTTGACGCCGCAGTCAAAGGCCTTGGCCAGGGCCACGGCGATCTGGATGGCCGAGTAGGCGTCGTTGCACTGGCCCACGTCCAAGAGGCGCGGGATGCCGCCGATGTCGCCCATCTGCTTGTCAAAGAAGCGGAACTTGCCGCAGGCGAGCGTCAGCACCACGCAGTCCTTGGGCACCTGCTCGACAAAGCGGGTGAAGTAGTCGCGGCCGGGCTTGGCGCCGTCGCAGCCGCCCACCAGGAAGAAGTGGCGGATGGCCTTGGATTTCACCGCCTCGATCACCTTGTCGGCCACACCGAGCACCGCGTTGCGGCCAAAACCGACCAGCACCTGGCCGTTGTCGACGTCATCGGTGAACCCCGGCATGGCCAGGGCCATGGCCACCACCGGCGAATAATCCTTGTCGCTGATGTGCTTGACGCCCGGCCAGCCGACCAGGCCGTTGGTGAACACCCGGTCCTTGTAGACCTCGCTCGGCTTCTGGATGCAGTTGGTGGTGAACAGGATCGGTCCCGGAAAGGTGGGGAACTCTTTTTGCTGATTCTGCCAGGCGGTGCCGAAGTGGCCGTAAAAATGGGGATATTTCTTCAGCTCCGGATAGCCGTGACAGGGCAGCATCTCGCCGTGGGTGTAGATGTCGATGCCCTTGCCCTCGGTCTGCTGCAACAGCAGTTCCAGGTCGTGGAGGTCGTGGCCGGTGATGAGGATGCACTTGTTCTTGCGATGGCCGAGCGGCACCGGGGTGGGCACCGGATGACCATAGGTGCCGGTGTTGCCGGCATCGAGCAGCTCCATGGCCTTGAGGTTGATCTCGCCGGCCTTCATGGCCACGGGCACGCACTGCTCGACGGTCAGTCCCTGGGCCAGGAGCGCGGTCAGGGCCTCGTAGCAGAAGGCGGCCACGGCCGGATCGGTTTGGCCGAGGATGGCGGCGTGATCGGCATAGGCGGCGATGCCCTTGAGGCCGTAGAGCAGGGTCTGCTTGAGCGAGCGGATGTTGACGTCGCTATCCAGGGATTCGATCAGATTCAGGGCCTTGCCCTGGGCGGCCAGTTCGGCGACCGTGCCGGCCGGGATGAAGGTGGCGGGTGCCTCGGTGAACTCGGTGGTGCCGCCGGCAATCCCCACCTTGGCCTTCATGGCCTCGCGCAGCTCGACCGCCCGCTGGATCAGGGCGACAAAGCGTTCCGGATCGAAATCGACGTTGGTCAGGGTGGAAAAGATGGCCTCAAAGGTAAACAGGTCGGTGGCCTGGTCGACAATGCCCAGTTTCCGTCCTTCGCGGGCATAGAGGGCCAGCCCCTGGAGGGCATGGATCAGCAGATCCTGTAGATCGGCAACCTCCTCGTTCTTGCCGCATACCCCGGCGATGTTGCATCCGATCCCCTTGGCCGTCTGTTCACACTGGTTACAAAACATGGCGTTTCTCCTGTATGGTTTTTTTATGTCGCGTTCGACGTTGTTCCTCAGTAGGATGCCTCCACTGTAGCCGATGGCCGCAATCGTTGTTTGACCTAGATCAAAAATAGATTTTTTTCGGATGATTGTTTGCACCATTCGGAAAGCGATGCCTGGGCCGTGATGGCGCGGCGTGTCCTGCACACTTGGACCGCCTCCTGCCCCCATTCTTTTGATAGTAGATTGAAATGAGAGCAAAAAAAGACGAATTGCTTGCCCATAGCCTGCTGTTCAGCGGCCTGCCCCGTGAACAGGTGGAGAAGATTGCCGAGATCGCCGTGACCAAGCGCTACGGCAAGGGCGCCTCGATTTTTTTCGAGGGCGATCCAGGCATCGGATTTTTCATGGTGGCCAGCGGCAAGGTGAAAATTTTCAAAACCTCCTTCGACGGCAAGGAGCAGATCCTGCATATTTTCGGGCCAGGAGAACCCTTTGGCGAGGTTCCGGTGTTCCACGGCAACCCCTTCCCGGCCAATGCCGAGGCCCTGAGCGAATGCGAGGTGCTGTTTTTTCCCCGGGCCGAGTTTGTTGGTTTGATTACCGGCAACCCCTCGCTGGCCCTCAACATGCTGGCCGTGCTGGCCCTGCGGCTGCGCCGTTTCGCCACCCAGGTGGAGAATCTGTCACTCAAGGAGGTGCCTGGCCGGCTGGCCGCCTACCTCCAGTATCTGATGGAAGAGCAGCAACGCCAGGACCGGGTGGTGCTCGACATCCCCAAGGGGCAACTGGCCAGCCTGCTCGGCACCAGTTCGGAGACCCTGTCGCGTATTTTCAACAAGATGAGCGAGGAAGGACTGATTCGCGTCGAAGGCAAGACCATCTTCATCCTCGACAGCGAGCGGCTCAAGGAGCGGTGAGGGCAGGGAGGTTACGCCCTTGCTGTTTTGCTTGCATCGTCTCTGCAACAGAGAAAAACTTCCTGATCGTTGCCGGCCGATTGCCTGTGTAGCGCTGTCGATGATTGCACTGGAAGCGCACAATACGGCTCCACCTCCCGGTCATTCTGTCCCGTTTGCGGAATTATTCGGCTCTTTTTGTCCCGTTCTCTGGTTTGCACTGAACAACACCGACTAACAGGACAAATTCCTCTGTTTGTTTCCTTCATTCCCCGTGGTTGTTCCTTTTCCCGCCCCATTGATCTGTTGACCTCTTCTGACGAGTCATTCGATAAAAAGATGATATTTGAGGAAGATGTGGATGTATTCTTCTTCGCCTCCCGTTGAGAAACATGTGTGGATCACGGCATGTCTATTGCTAGAAGGCATCATGGCAGTGTGTCAGCAGTTCCCCCCCCCAACACGAAGAAGGAGAGAAGCAATGAAGCACGGTATTTTGGCCCTCGTTTGTTCAATTCTGCTCATTCCGGCCGTGGTTTCCGCGGATAACCTCATGCGCGACTACATCGCCGCGCCGCCGGGCACCCTGTTGTCGCTGTTGTATTATAACCATGTCAGCGGCGACACCCTGAACGTCAATGGCGATAAGGCGGCGGACATCGATTTTGCAGAGGAACTTTTTCTGTTGAGGGAAGTGTACTATTTCAACATGGGATCGATGCTGGCCAATGCCCAGGTGATCGTGCCCTTTGGCAATGCCTCCCTCGATGTCGCCGGTCCGGGCCAGAATTCGTCGGGCATTGGGGATATCATCCTCCTGGGGACGATCTGGTTGGTCAATTCGCCCCAATCCAAGACCTACCTTGCTTTTTCTCCCTACTTCTTTCTGCCCACCGGCGAATACGACAGCGATCAAGGCCTCAATCTCGGCGGCAATCGCTGGGCTTTCCGCGAGGAGGTCAACTTTACCCAGGGATTTGACCTGATTCCCAACCATCCCCTCTATTTCGAGGTCACCACCGGCTTTGATTTCTACACCACCAACGACGACTACCTGGGCGGACAGGATTTGGCCCAGGATCCGCTGTTCAACCTGGAAAGCCACCTGAGTATCGATCTGGCCAAGAACTGGGCTGTTTCGTTTGATTACTACGGCCATTGGGGCGGATCGACCGAGCTGGACGACGTCGAGGTGGCGAATTCCGAGATCAATAGCCAGACCATTGGCGGTACCCTGACCTACAGTTTCGCTCCTGGCTGGCAGCTGCTGCTCCAGTACAAGGAGGATGTGAAGAACGATAACGGCATCGAGGTCGAGGTCGTTCAAGCGCGCATCTTCTACGCCACCGATTTCGGCAACCTGTTCCACTGATTGATTCCCGACAGAGGTGCGGACAGGGCTCCGCCTCTCCGATACTCCTGCGATCCCATGATCGCGCGGCGGACCTCCTCCTCTCTTCCTGAGCCGCGCGATCATGGGACGGGGATCGTTTCCTGTTTTTCCCTCCCACCGCCTACGGCCACGTCGGGCGCCTTTGAGCACCCGGGTACAGATGGGCACATCGGCCCATTTGGGTAGGTAGTGTATCAATTTTATATTTAAAATTAATCTATTACATTTTTTAGTGATGTCGCCTACTCTCTCCCGTTCAAGGAAAGGGGCCGTCTCTGTTGCGTATTGATTGTTTTTGGCGGGAGCGGCCGTTCGTTGACGAGGCAACTACAACACGGAGGAGAAGATAAGATGGGCAACAATCGAGCGCTGATCAATGACAAGTTGGCAAGTCTGCAATACAATCCGAAGACCGTCATGGTGTTCAACGGCACGAGCATCAGCAACATCGACCTGCCGGCCGAGGAACGGTTCGACGATTCCACGTATATTGTGATGACCCGGGAAAAGTGCAGCTACGAGGCCGATTTCGACATTGCCGTGCCCAGTGCTTACGAAGATGTGACCTATCCCGGAGCGCTGCTGGTCGCCAGCAACGACCTGTTGGACGGCAAGCCGCAGGAGCTGGCGGTTGACAAGGACCGCGTCAATATCACTGTCGATCTGCCGGGCGCGACGGACATTTCCTTCAAGGTCGTGCCGACGTTTGCCAATGTGCGGGCCGGGATCAACGATATCCTGTCCAAGTGGTTTGATAGCCATGGCGGGGAGTGGAGCCTGCCGGCGAACTTCCAGTACAGCAGCAGCCTGGTGTATGACGAAAACGAATTGATGTTGAAGTTCGGATGCGACATCTCCTACCTGAAACAGAAGTTGAGCATCGACTTTTCCAGCACCCGGGCCGAGAAAAAGTCGGTCTATCTCATCCGCTTCAAGCAGATTTTTTATAGCGTGTCGGCTGAACGACCGGCCAAGCCGGCCGACATCTTCGCCGAATCAACCACCTGGGAAGATCTGGCGCGCGCAGGCATCAGCGAGGAACACCCCCCCTTGTTCGTGAAGAATGTGCAGTACGGCCGGCAGATTTTCCTCAAATTCGAGTCCAAGCTGTCGTCGACCGAACTGGAGACGACCATCAAGGGCACCTGCTCGAAGGACGGGCTCAAGATCGACGCCAATGCCTCCGCCGCCCTCAAGGAAAAGCTCAGCCAGATCGACGTCAGCATCGTCGTCCACGGCGGCTCGGAAGCCGTCTACAACGGCCTCAGCTTGAACAGCATGGACGATGTGCAGAAAATCAACCGGATCATCTGGGACAACACCCTGTTGTCACGGACCAATACGGCCGCGCCCCTGAACTACTACACTGTCTTTCTCAAGGACGGCGTTTCCGCCGGCGTTCATGGCACGACCGAGTATGTCGCCGAAAAGACCGAACGCTACAGCGGCGGCGAGATTCGTCTTGAGCACAGCGGTTGGTACGTTGCCCGTTTCACGGTGACCTGGGATGAAATCAGCTACGAGAACGGCCTGAAGGTGATCCGCCACAAAGGCTGGGAAGGCAACGGCAAGGATCGCACCGCCCCCTTTTCGACGACCATCCCGCTGCGCGGCAACGCGCGCAACATCAGTATCAAGACCGAAGGGTGCACCGGGCTCGCGTGGGAATGGTGGCGGACTTCGGGCTACAAGGTCGGCCGCGCCCTGGTGCCGCTGCGCACGGTGTCCATCGGCGGCACCACCTTGCATCAGACCTTCAGCATGACGCCCGCGGACTGAGCAGGGGAAAGGGGTGCGTCGCACATCCTGGGGGATCAGGGCGGGGTGAGGGAAAATTCCTCGAACACGGCCTGGATGGGGATGGCGAAACCGATGCCCTGGGTGTTCTGGATGATCAGGGTGTTCACTCCGTGCACCCGGCCTTGCTCGTCGATCAGCGGGCCGCCGCTGTTGCCGGGATTGATCGGCGCGTCGGTCTGGAGCATGATTTCGCCGCTCTCCTTGTGCTGACGGTAACCGGAGAAGATCCCGGCGGTGACTGTGTTGCGCAGTCCCACCGGATTGCCGATGGTGAACACCTTGTCCCCCTGGCGCAAGGGCTGGTTGTTGGCGGCAGGGGTGAGCACCACCGCCTTGGCGGTGTAGATCGACAGCAGGGCCAGGTCGCGTTTGGCGCTGACCTGAAAAGAGTTGGCGGTATATTCGCTGCCGTCGGCGAGGAAGATTTTAATGGCCGACGCCGAGCGCGGCTTTTCCATTTCCCGCAGGCGGGCTTCCGCCTCTTCCTGCGGGGGCAGGGCCAGGGCCAGCTGCCGTTCCTTTTCCGCGAGAATGATCACCAGCTGGCGGCGGGTCGGGCCTTCTTCCATGCGCCGCAAACGGTTGCGCAACTCACTGATGCTTTGCTGTTCCAGGTCGATCAGCTGCCGGCCGGTTCGTATGGTGCGGCGGATTTCCTCCAGCTGTTGCCGGTCCGGTTCGACCACGTGTTTGTTAGTGACGATGCTGGTGCTGGTGAGGAAGAACCCCGAACCCTTGCCCCAGGGCGTTTCAATGGCCACCGTGCCGCGTTGGGCCGGTTCGATGGGGCTGACGGCCATGACCGGAGCCGCGGCAGATGGGGGCGATTCCGGTAACTGCTCGTTTTCCGGCTGGCTGGATGGCGATGCGGGCACATGGTCGGCGGTGGGCAGGGACACCGGAGGAGCAGGGGGAGCGGGGGTGTTGGAACCTTTGCCGGCAACCAGGAAAGAGGTCAGAGCTGCGGTCACCGCCACCAGCAGCAACGCCACGCCAACGCGCGCCAGTGGGCCGGACCGACGCGTCGGAGGCTCGGTTGGCGCGGCCGTCAGCGTCTCCCGTTCCTTGGCCCGCTCCTGGGCCTGTTCATATTTGCGGAAGAGCAGACCGCAGGCCTCGCATTCCAGCGGGTTGGTCTGCTCATGACCGCATTTGGGGCAGCGAATCGTTTGTTCTGTGATGGCCATTGGTTGCTCGGGTGTCGATTGGCGTCAGCTGCGGGGGAGATGGAGCGTGGCGTGCCATCCTGCTGGCCTGCTTGCCGGTCTGGAGATTTTTTCGGTGAAGCCCGAGGCGGCCAACGGGCAAGGCGGGGGGATGCTCCCTGGCCGTGCCCGTTGGCTGTTCTCGTCTATTTCTTGGGTGGGTTGACGTTGATCTCTTGCTTCATCTCCTGCTTTTCGACCAAGAGCAGCATGTAATCCTGATCGCCTTCGCTGGCGCAGAGGTAGATCCAGAATTCGGTGCCGTCTTTGGTCAGGGTCATGGTGGTGTAGCGATCAAAGGAGCTGCCACTGGGGGACTCGCCCAGATACTTGACCGCCGTTTCCGGCAGGGAGGGATAGACCTCGCCGCTGTAATCCCCCAGTATCGTGCCACCATCCTTCTTGACCGCATTCTGGAAGTTGCGCACGATCTGCAGGGCGCTGACCTGGGTGGCTCCTTCCTTGAGCTGGTAGCTGATGGCGTGGACCTTGCCCTCGATCGCTTGATAATTGTCGGGTGCGTCCCATTCCTTCAGTTCCGGTTTGGGGAAGGCCACGCTATCGAATTCCGTGGTCGCGCAGCCGTGAATCTCGAAGTTGTTCATGCGGGAAAAGAGCGGATGATCTTTGCAATTCTCCGCATCCGCCGCCCAGGCGGCGGTTCCGCACCACATCGCGGCCATCAGGGCAGCCGCACCAGCAAACCGTCTCATTTCGTCTCCTCCTTGGAAAAATGGTTGGCGTGATGTGCCAAAAACAGTGACGTTGGCCCGATTATAGCGGCATCGGCCGCTCCGGTTCAAGCCGTCAACAAACAATCGATACAATCCCTGTGGTTATTTGCCAAACAGGGCGAGACAGGCCAGCACCGAGCAGATCACCCCGACCAGGTCGGCGGTCAGGGCCGCGGCCATGGCGTGACGGATGCGACGCACCTGGACCGCGCCGAAATAGACCGCGAGCACATAGAAGGTGGTTTCGGTCGAACCTTGGAGGGTGGAAACCAGCATGCCGGTGTAGCTGTCTGGACCGATGGCGGGGTCGTTGATCAGCGAGGCGAGCACCGCGTAGGCCCCGGAGCCGGAGAGCGGTCGCAGCAGGGCCATGGGCAGGGCCTCGGCCGGCAGCCCCAGGGGAGCGGTGAAGCGCCCGAGCAGGCTGACCAGCAGGTCGAGGGCGCCGCTGGATCGCAGCATGGCCACCGCCACCAGGATGACCACCATGTAGGGAATGATCCGCAACGCCACCTGGAAGCCCTCCCGGCCGCCTTCGACCATGGATGCGTAGACCGGTACCCGGCGCAGGGCTCCGAAGGCGAGGAAAAAGACCATCAACCCGGGAATGATCCAGGGCGAAATCGCCTGACCGTAGAGCACGGTCGCCGGCACCAGGCCGAGCAGACAGGTCAGGGCGACACTGCTCACCCACAGGGGATAGGGCTGGCCCTGGTCCTCCAGGGGGGCTTCCTGTACGGCGTGGGAATCGGGGGCCGGTGTTCCGTTTGTCGTCCCTGCGGCGGCCAGGGGTGGGGGCGCGGCGGACCAGCGGCTGTAGAGCTTGGCCGCCAGGATAGCGACCGTGGTCGAGCCGATGGTCGCGCAGAGGGTGGTGGGCAGGATGGCGGCCGGATCGTGCGAGCCGGCGGCGGCGCGCAGGGCGATCACCCCGGTGGGCAAGAGGGTGACCGAGGAGGTGTTGATTGCCAGGAACAGGACCATGGCATTGGTGGCCGTGCCGGGCTGGCTGTTGAGTTTGTCCAGTTCCTGCATGGCGCGGATGCCAAAAGGGGTGGCCGCGTTGCCCAACCCCAGGGCATTGGCCGAGAGGTTGAGGATCATGGCGCCCATGGCCGGATGCTCGGGTGGCACGTCGGGAAAGAGGCGGATCATCAGCGGCCGGATCAGCCGGGCGATGATGCGCAGCATGCCGCCCGCCTCGGCCACCTTCATCAGCCCCATGAACAGGGTCATCACCCCCACGAGACCAATGGCCAGGGTCACCGCGCCGGAGGCGGCGTCGATCATCGCCTTGGACAGCAGTTCCATGGGCGCGCTGGCGCCGCCCGCCGGTACCCAGACCAGCTGCCGCCAGCCGGCAAGGACAAAGGCCAGGCTGACCATGACCAGTACAATTCCGTTCATCGCAATTTCCGTGTGGTCGGTGGGCGGGGATCAATCGCGGTAGCGCTTGATCAGATCACCGTAGGCGTCGATGCGCCGGTCGCGCAGATAGGGCCAGATGCGGCGGATTTTCTCGCTGCGCTGCCGGTCGAGGTCGACCACCAGCACCTGTTCGCGTTCAGTGTCGGCCACGGCCAGCAGCTCCCCCTGGCAGCCGGCGGCCAGGCTGTTGCCCCAGAAGTGGGCCCCGGCGCCGACACCCGAGGGATCGGGTTCGAAACCAACCCGGTTGACGCTGAGCACCGGAATGCCGTTGGCAATGGCGTGACCGCGCTGGATGGTCATCCAGGCCTCGCGCTGACGGCTCTGTTCGTCCTGGGTGTCGTTTGGGTCATAGCCGATGGCCGTGGGATAGACGAGCAGTTCGGCTCCGGCCATGGCCATCAGTCGCGCCGCCTCCGGATACCACTGATCCCAGCAGATCAGCACCCCGAGCCGCCCGACCGAGGTGGGGATGGGGGTAAAGCCGAGATCGCCGGGGGTGAAGTAGAATTTTTCGTAATATCCGGGATCGTCCGGGATATGCATCTTGCGGTAACAGCCGGCAATGGAGCCGTCGGCCTCCAGGACCACGGCGGTGTTGTGATAGAGGCCCGGCGCCCGGCGTTCAAACAGCGAGGTGACGATCACCAGGCCCAGTTCCTTGGCCACGGCGCCGAAGAGTTCGGTGGACGGGCCGGGGATCGGTTCGGCCAGATCGAAACAGCCGGTGTCCTCGGTCTGACAGAAGTAGGGGGTGCCGTGCAGTTCCTGCAACACCGCCAGGTGGGCGCCCTGGGCGGCGGCCTCGCGCAAGCCACGGATGCTTGTGTCGATATTCGCCTGGCGGTTGTCGGTGCAGCGCTGCTGGATCAGGCCGACGCGGAGGATGTTCATGGCAAGACTCCTTGGGGGATCTGCATGGTCACGCAGTGGAGCGAGCCGTGCTGGACGATGAGGGGGCGGCAGTCGATGGCGATAATTTCCCGGTCCGGAAACACGCCGGCCAGGATCTCCAGGGCCGCCGCATCCTGCGGATCGTGGTAGGTCGGCATCAGCACCGCGCCGTTGATGACGAGGAAGTTGGCGTAGGTGGCGGGCAGGCGTTGGCCGTCGGCGTCGAAGCAGGGGCGCGGCCAGGGCAGGGGAATGAGGCGATAGGGCACGCCGCTGGCGGTGCGGAAACCGCGCAGTTCGGCCTCCATGGCACAGAGGGCTTCATAATGCTCGTCCGCCGGATTGTCGCAACGGACATAGACAATGGTGTCGTTCGGGCACAACCGGGCCAGGGTATCGATGTGCGAATCAGTGTCGTCGCCGGCCAAATAACCGTTGTCCAGCCAGAGGACGCGGGAGACGCCGAGGAGGTCTGCCAGAGCCCGCTCAATCCCCCCGCGGTCGAGATGGGGATTGCGGTTGGGGCTCTGCAAACAGGTGCTGGTGGTCAAGAGAGTGCCCGCGCCATCGCTCTCGATGCTGCCGCCTTCCAGGATCAGGCCGGGGATGCGCACGGGGCAGCGGCCAAAGCCCCCCAACCGGGTCAGCTTGCCGGTGATTTGGTTGTCGAGATCGGCGGCGAATTTCAGGCCCCAGGCGTTGAAGCCGAAGTCGAGCACCACCGGGGTGCCGTTTTCAAAAATGGTGATCGGCCCGAAATCCCGGGCCCAGGTATCGTTGGTGGCCATGGGATAGAGGCGGACCCGCTGCAGGTCGACGGAGTCTGCGTGCAGCCGCGCTCGCACCGGCTCGATCTCCGGGGCCACGATCAGCACCCGTTCAAAGCGGCTGATCGCTCGGACAATATTGACAAAGACCGCCTGCACGGCGGCCAGGTCATCGCGCCAGTCGGTCTCCTGGTGCGGCCAGGCAAGCAGCACGCCGTCTTGGGGTTCCCATTCGGCCGGTAATCGTTTGCGCATGTGTTCTCTCGGATGAAAAGGGACAAGGACGAGGCATCCTAGCCCATCCATGGGCGATTGTAAATACGCTCCCGTTCGGAGATCGCGCGTGCGGGCCGACGGAGGGGCGGACCGGACATTTTTCGGTTGACGCGTCTTGGGCCTGAAGTTAGGTTGACGGGGTAATGCCTGTCCTTTTCGGCGGTTATCTGTTGTGCCCTTTGTTCCCGCGTATCTTGCCCCGCATCCCTCGCACCCATGGAGCACCATGAAAAAACAACTCCTTGAGCTGATTGTCTGTCCACGCTGTTTACCCCAGGAACACCTTTTGGTGGCCGACATCATCCAGGAGCGCGACAACGACATCGAGACCGGTGCGCTCCAGTGCCCCCGCTGCCGTGCCCTCTATCCCATCACCGAGGGCGTGGCCCTGCTTGATCCGCACGCCACCGACAACCAGCGGGCGGCCAATAAATACGAGACTGACGAGGTGGTGTCGTCCTACCTGTGGAGCCATTTCAGCGACCTGCTGGGAGATGAGCAGGCCAGCCAGGCCTATGCCGCCTGGGCCGGGCTGATACATCCCCAGGGGGGCGTGGCCCTGGATGCCGGCGGCGCTGTCGGCCGGTTCACCTTCGAGATGAGCACCCGCTGCGATTTCGCCGTGGGCATCGACACCTCGCAGGCCTTTATCCGCGCCGCCCGCCAGCTGATGCGCGAGCGGTCCCTGGTGGTGGGGCTCAAGGACGAGGGGTTGCTGCGCCGCGAGGCGACCATCCGCCTGCCCGACGACTGGCGCAGCGATCGGGTGGAGTTCGTGGTGGCCAATGCCCTGGCCCTGCCGTTTCGCAAGAAATCGATCGGCCTGTTCTCCTCGCTCAACCTGGTGGACAAGGTGCCCTCGCCGCTGACGCATCTGCGGGAGATGAACCGGGTGACCCGCGATACCGGCGCCCAGTTTCTTCTCTCCGATCCTTTTTCCTGGTCCACCGAGGCGGCGCCGGTTACGGAGTGGCTGGGCGGCACGGCCGAGGGGCGGTTTGCCGGCAAGGGCCTGGTCAACGTGGCCCGGCTGCTGGCCGAGAGCAGGGAACTGGCGCCGTCCTGGCAGGTGCACGAGCCCGGCAGCGTGTGGTGGAAGATTCGCACCCACAGCAACCACTATGAATTGATCCGCAGTTGTTATGTCCATGCCAGCCGTTAGGAGGAAACGATGATCATCGATACTGTCTGCCGTTTCTGTTCGTCCTGTTGTCCCATCGAGGCCGAGGTGGAGGAGGGCCGCCTGATCGGCGCCCGGCGCAAATCCTTTCTTGAGCCGGACAAACGGCTGACCTGCGCCAAGCTGGCGGCAGCGGCCGAGATCGTCTATTCGCCAAAACGTCTGACCACGCCGCTGATCAAGAAGGCGGACGGCACCGGCTTTCGCGAGGCCGGCTGGGATGAGGCCTTGGATCTGGTGGTCGCAGCGATGCAGCGTCACCGGCGGGAATCCGGGTCGCAGTCGATCGCCTGGCTGCGTGGCATGGCCGCCGATTGGGGAGCGCCCTGGGATTATCCCAACCGGCTGATGCACGCCTTTGGCAGCCCCAACACCATCGGCAACGGTTCGATCTGTTTTGTGGCCCGGGATTTTGCCCATAGCTATGTCTACGGGTCCATGGCCTTTCCCGAGGCCAAGGCGGCCAAATGCATCATCGTCTGGGGCAAGAACGACGGCAACACCGCCCTGGGCGCGGCCGAAGGCATTCACTGGGCCAAGGAGCACGGGGCAACATTGATCGTCATCGACCCGGTGCGGACCGCGCTGGCCCGCAAGGCCGACATCTGGCTGCAGATCAAGCCCGGTCATGACGGCCTCTTGGCCATGGCCATGATCAACGAGATTATCGGCAATAATCTTTATGACGCCGATTTTGTCCGTCAGTACACCGTCGGCTTTGAGAAACTCAAACAGGTGGCGGCCCAGTACCCGGCCGAGCAGGTGGCCGACAGCCTGTGGCTGAGTGCCGCGCGGATCAAGGAGATTGCCCGCCTCTACGCCACCACCAAGCCGGCGGCGATCATCGACGGCAACGGCCTCGACATGCACCGCGAGGTCTTCGACACCACCCGCGCCATCGCCATGCTCCGCGCCCTGACCGGCAACCTCGATCAGCCCGGCGGCGACGTGCTGCCGCAGCCGATCCCGGCGCGCAACATCCAGTTGAAGGAAAGGCTGCCCGAGGGCACGGTGCCGATCACCCGCGACTATTCGCTGTTCAACACCTTTTCCGAAACCTGGGGCAACCAGGTGCAGGGCTGCGTGGTCGACGCCATTTTGGACGAACAGCCCTATCCGCTCAAGATGGTGGTGGTCCAATCGGGCAACCCGCTGGTGACCATGGCCGATTCCACCCGCACCCGCGCCGCCTTTACCAAGCTCGACACCCTGGTGGTGATCGACATGTTCCTCACCGAGACCGCAAGGCTTGCCGACGTCATCCTGCCGGCCTCCTCCTGCTTTGAAAAGACCCAGCTCAACCGGGCCTCGATCCGTAACAACCCGATGTTTCTCCAGGATGCGGTGATCGAGCCGGTGGGTGATTCCTGGCCGGACTGGAAGATCGTCTTCGAGCTGGGACGGCGGCTTGGGTTGAGCGAGGACTTCCCCTGGCAGACCGCCGAGGAGGCCATCGACTACCAGCTGGAACCGGCCGGAGTGACGGTGGCGGATCTGCGCGTCCACGGCAAGGGGCTGCGTATCGAGGAGCTGCGGTACCACAAGTACCGCGACCAGCCCTTCAAGACCCCTTCGGGCAAGGTGGAGTTCTTTTCCAAGCGCCTGGCCGAGGCCGGATTCTGCGGGGTGCCGTTTGCGCGCGGCCTGGGCGCGGACCCGATCAGCTTTGCCGACCAGAGCGACGCCTATCCGGTGCTGGGTGTCAGCGGCAGCCGCGACATCCGCTTCACCAATTCCCAGTACCGCACCATCCCCGCGCTGCTGCGGAACGGCGAGGGCTGCGTGGTCGACATCCATCCCGAGGACGCGGCCCGCCAGGGCTTTGTCGACGGCGACCGCATCCGCATCGAAACCCCCAAGGGCGAGATCGAAATGCCCGCACGCCTTTCTTCCACGACCCGCCCGGGCATGGTCCGCATCGCCTGGGGCTGGGGCGAGCATGATCCGCGCGCCAACCTCAACACCCTCACCGAGGACGAGGTACGCGGCCCGGTGAGCGGTACCTCCACCAGCCGCAGCTTCATGTGCCGCCTGCGCAAGGTGTGAGCGGCCCGTTCATCGCGCCATTGGTGGCAGAAAAAAGGCTCCCCTAGGGGAGCCTTTTGCGTTGACGACGCCGGAGGACTCAGGCCTCATGGCCTGGGAGCGTGGGGGGATGCCGCCTGCTTGACGGGTCCCGGTTTGCCTGCCGCTGGCAATGACGCATTGCATCAACAAGCCTTTCGCTGGTAGAGTCATTGCACAGGCTCATCGCATCGAGGACGAACCGACACCGGAGGAGCCACAGGCCGCGCGTGCCCGAAACGCCGGCCGCGGTTGCTCGCGGGTCGCTGCTCCTCGCTTGGCAAGGCCCGGGAAAGACGGTTGATCTGGTCATGCAATTTGTCTGGTCCTTGGAATCGTATCCACCCGTCCATCAAGGAGGCACCCCATGCAGGAAAGGCAACACATCATCGTTCCCATTGATTTCAAAACCCATTCCGATCTGCAGGCCAATTTCGCCCTGCACATGGCAAGGCTGCTCAACGCAAAAACGACCTTCGTGCACGTCCTGCGGCCAATCGCCGATTTCTCCGACTATGATCCGGCCACCCTGGAGCAGGTGGAAAAGAAGTTGCTGGCCCACATGCGCAAGAAAGTGGACGCTTTCATCAAAGCGTTGGACAAGCGGGGGGTGATCTGCGAGGGGGTGGTGCTGAGCGGCTCGATTGCCGAGACCGTCATTGCCCATGTGGATGAACAAAAAGCGGATTTAGTTGTCCTCAGCACCCACGGCGCCCAGGGAATCGAGAAAGTGCTCCTCGGCAGCGTGGCCGATCGGGTGATCAAGGGGGTCAATTGTCCGTGCCTGGTGTTCAACCCCTATAAGAACAGGTGGCGCCATGACGACACGACAGGGCGTTATGACTTTGGCAAGGCCGTTGAACTGCCACCGCTGGCCTGAGACCATGCGGGCCGCGTTGCCCGCTGGATGGGTGCCGGGAGAGGATCGATGAGCGACAGGCCGCTCCAACTTACCACCGAGGCTTTCGCCCGGATCGTGGAACAGGCGATTGCCCGTATTCCCGAGGAAATCCGGGCTGTTCTGGATAATGTCCTCATCTCGGTCAAGGATCGGCCCACGGCGGCAATGCTTGCCGAAGTGGGGCTTGGGCCCGACGAACCGTTGTTCGGTATCTTCCTTGGCGTGCCATTGAACGAACGCAGCCTGGCCGACCCGCCGCTGTATCCCGATACCATTCATATTTTTCAGGATCCCTTGGAAGAGTACTGCGCCACCCGCGAGCAGTTGATCGAGGAGATCGAGATCACCGTGGTGCATGAAATCGCCCATTTCGTCGGCTTCAGCGACGAGGAACTGGAACGGTTGGGCTACGGATGAAGGCAAGGGACTCGGCGTGTTATGAGGAAGGACGGGGACGGCCAATCGATTAGCGCGCCGCCTAATCCGGAAAAATCGGACAAGCGCGCTGCCCCTGTCCGACATTTCCGGACAGCCTTGTCGGCCCTATTGCCGATTGTTTGCGAACGATGACGGAAAAACGAGAAGTTGGAGTGATGTGTGCAGATGTTTTTCTGCATGGTGTTTTTTTTGCATAACGCTGAACCTCAGCCGCGATGCGTATGCGCCGTTCCCTGCGGGAACGGGGCACTCTCCCATAAAAAAAACACAGGCAAGGAGAACTCATGACATTGACCGCGTTTCGTTCGATGAAATACACCACCAAGCTGTTCATCGCCGTGGTGCTGCTGTGCGTTGCCTCGATTGGCATCACGTCGGGCAACGCCATCCGAATGTCGAGCCAGGGACTCAACACCCTTGGTCGCGACGCATTGGAGCATATCCACCAGGCGGTTTATAATTCCCTGACCACCTATGACGAGACCATCGGCAGGAAACTGGACAGCGACCTCAAGATTTTTGAACAGGAGGTCCTGGACAAGGGCGCGCCCGCGATCGACACCGCCAGCACGCAGCCGCAGACCATGGTCGACCAGGTCAGCCTGCAGTCGGAACAGGTGCTGCTGCCGCGATTGATGGCCGGCGACCACCCGATCGGCGGCGCCAACGACCTCGTTGACAGCGTCACCACCAGCACGGGCAGCCTGGCCACGGTGTTCCAGATGGTGGACGGCAAGCTGTTGCGCGTGGCCACCACGGTCAAGAAGGAAAACGGGGAGCGGGCGCTGGGCACCTATATCCCCGCCGACAGCCCGGTGGTCAAGGCCATCGCTCAGGGCCAGGTGTACAAGGGCAAGGCCTACGTGGTCAACGACTGGTACCTGACGGCCTATGCCCCGTTGCGCGCCGCCAACGGCCAAGTGGTCGGCGCCGTCTTTGTCGGCCAGCTCATGCTGGCCCCCGAGGTCCGCACCTTCATTTCCACCACCCGGCTGAACAGCGGCTATTTCTTTGCCTATACCGATGCCGGCGACCTGGTCATCCATCCTTCCCTGGGCAAGGATACCAATATATTCAAGCTGATTCCGGCGTTCAAGGCGCACAAGGAGGGATTTCTTGAATACATCGACAATGGGGAGAGCAAGGTGGCCTACGTGCGGTACATCGACAAATGGGGGCTGTACATCGCCATCACCATCTCCCACGCGGGCATCGACAACGGCCTGGCCGCGCAGATGATGCGCAACAATCTGCTCGCCGGGCTGGGGGTGATCGCGGTTGCCATTCTCATTATCCTGCTGCTGGTTCGCACGATCAACAAGCCGCTCCAGGAACTCGCCGCCCAGAGCGTCAAGGTGGGCGAGGGAGATTACACCATCGCCTTTGCCGCCAAGACCGACGACGCCATCGGCCAGCTGGCCGGATCGCTGGGGATCATGGTGGGTAAATCGCGGGAAATGCTGGAAGATATCATTCACTCCTCCCGAGCCCTGGCCGCCGCTTCCACGGAACTGGCCACCATCTCCGAACAGATGGTGACCAATGCCGACGCCACCACCCGGATTGCCGACACCGCCGCCACCAATGCCCACGAGGTATCCGACAACATGACCTCGATCTCGGCGGCCATGGAGGAATCGACCACCAATCTGGACATGATCGCCTCGGCCTCCGAGGAGATGGGAACCACCATCAAGGAGATCGCGGAAAACAGCGCCCGGGCCCGCCTGACCACGGAAGAGGCGGTGGCCAAGGCGCGCAAGTCCCACGAGGGGGTGCGCGAGCTCGGCGAGGCGGCCAAGGCGATCGGCATTGTCACCGAAACCATCACCGAGATTTCGGAGCAGACCAATCTGCTGGCCCTCAACGCCACCATCGAGGCGGCGCGGGCCGGCGAGGCGGGCAAGGGATTTGCGGTGGTTGCCAATGAAATCAAGGACCTGGCCAAGGAGACCGCCAATGCCACCGGCAGGATCAAGCAGGCCATCGAGCAGATCCAGAATCAGACCGAGGTCACCGTACTGGACATCCAATCGATCACCACGGTCATCCAGGATGTGAACGACGTGGTCAATACCATTGTCACCGCTGTCGAGGAACAATCGATCACCACCGCGGAGATCGTGACCAACGTCAACCAAGCCTCGTTGGGTATCACCGAGATCAATCAAAACATCGCGCACAGCAGCCAGATGACCACCGAGATGTCCGAGGGCGTGGGACAGGTGAAGGAGCAGTCCGTGGAGGTGAAGAACAACAGTCAGATCGTGCGCCAATCGGCCGACGAGTTGTCGCGACTGTCCGAGAAGCTCACCACCCTGGTTTCGCGGTTCAAAATGTGATTTGATTGTGCTGGTTCGAGCGCTCCGGCGACAACCGGACCCTGATGGGGGCGGTTGAGCGCGGAGCCCTTGGACGGCAACCCGCTGTCACCCCACCTCGTCCTCCCTCGATGTCCGCTTGCATTCCCTCCGAATGCAAGCGGACCGGAATCCGCGCCCTGTCGTTGAGGAAAGTTCGGCTGCAACGCCCAAGCCCGCGGCGCAATCCACTTGCCCCGCCGGCCCGTATCCGGTACAGTCCCCGCCGTCTTTCGTTTGGCCCGGCAACCGCCGGGTTCTTTTTTTTTGCGCGCCCCAAAGGAGGCACCCATGTCTCGTCACCCAGGCGACCAGCCTGCCCAGGCCAGGACCGAGCGGATCGGTTTCAAGGTTCTGTTGGCCATCAGTTTCTGTCATTTTCTCAACGACATGCTCCAGTCGCTCATCCCGGCGATCTACCCCCAGCTCAAGGAGCATTTTGACTTAAGTTTCACTCAGATCGGCCTGATCACCCTGACCTACCAGTTGTCTGCCTCGTTGCTCCAGCCGGCGGTCGGCTTCTACACCGATCGCCACCCCAAACCCTATTCCCTGGTTTTCGGCATGGGCAGCACCCTGCTGGGATTGCTGGCCCTGTCGGTGGCGCCGAGCTACGCGTTGCTGCTGTTGGCCGTCGGTTTGGTGGGCACCGGGTCCTCGGTCTTTCATCCTGAATCGTCGCGGGTCGCCCGCATGGCCTCGGCCGGCCACTACGGTTTGGCGCAGTCGATCTTTCAGGTCGGCGGCAATGCGGGCACCTCGGCCGGTCCGCTGCTCGCCGCCCTGATCGTCATCCCCCAGGGACGGGACAGTCTGGCCTGGTTTTCGCTGTGCGCTCTCCTGGCCATGGTGCTCCTCGCCCGGGTGGGTGCCTGGTACAAACGCAAGCAGCAGGAGCGGCAGGGGCGCGGCACACACTTGGCCAGACAGCCTCGTCCTGGCCTGCGGACAGCGGCTTGGCCGGTATGCATCCTTCTGGTGCTGATGTTCTCCAAGTTTTTTTATACCACCAGTTTGCACAGCTACCTTATCTTCTATTTAATCCACAAGTTTCAGCTTTCGGTGCCGTCGGCGCAGATCCACCTGTTTGTCTTTCTGTTCGGCGGCGCCCTGGGCACCATCCTGGGCGGGCCGATCGGCGACCGCATCGGTCGCAAGCAGGTGATCTGGTGGTCGATCTTCGGTGTCGCCCCTTTTGCCCTGGCCCTGCCCCATGTCAGCCTGTTCTGGACCGGTCCCCTGACGTTTGTCATCGGCCTGATGATGGCCTCGGCCTTTCCGGCCATTGTGGTCTATGCCCAGGAACTGTTTCCCGGCAGGGTGGGGATGATCTCCGGCCTGTTCTTCGGGCTGGCCTTCGGCCTTGCCGGGATTGGCGCGGCCCTGTTGGGCAAGTTGGCCGACGTCCAGGGTATCGATGTTGTCTATCAGGTCTGCGCCTGGCTGCCGTTGCTTGGGCTGGCGGCGGTACTGCTCCCCGATCTGCGCGGCAAGACGGAGGAAGGGTGAGCGGGAGCGGGACGATGAACAACGAACAGCGAGTCGTGCACAGGGGGCCGGGCAACGGACTGATCGACCAGGCCGGCCAACCAGTGACGCCGCCCGAAAACTGGGTGTTCCTCCCAGCCGGCGATGCCGGGCTGACTCGTCGGGTTACCGCCCGTACCGGGTTCTGGCGGGTGCGGGCACCAATGGGCCGGCGGATGATTTCCCTGGGAATCTGGGCTCCGGCGGCGATCATTGCCGAGGCCAGGGCTGAACTCGAAGCGATCCGCGCATCCGAGGGGTATCACAAGAAGTTGGCCGGTGAACGTCGGCGGCGGGCGGAACGGCAGAGCGCCTATGAAGAAGCGTTTTACCAGGCGGTGCGGGCCTTCCTCGCCTTTGCCCCCCGATACGAACCGTTGGAACGGGCCATGGCCTCGGCGGTCAGTCGCCATGCGGTCCCCGTGGGCAGCGGCACGGTGGCGCGCACCACCCGGATTCCCCTGGAGGAACGGGCCGCCCGGGCGGTGATTGCCTGGATGCGCCACCGGACCACGGCCTACGAAACCATGGATGTTGCCCGCGTCAAGGGCGAACGGCGGCAGGTACGGCGCATGCTGGCCCGGCGTTCGCTGGAGTTGCTTCGTTCCTACCGCGAGGGGCGGGAGATCGATCCCGGTTGCCCGCTGCGCCAAGCCCTGAAAACGGAACAGGCCGCGGAAGAACCCGCGGCCTGAGTGAGAGGGACGATCCCGGCGCATGGCCAGGATCGGGAGAGGATCAGATCTTGAACACACCCACCAGCCGGTTCAGTTCGCGCGCCAACTGGAGCATGTTGTCGGCGCTGGTTTTGGTGTCTTCGCTGCTCTTGGAAATCTCGCTGACCGCGTGGTGCACCTGGGCGATATCCTGGGTGATGGCGTTGGCCACCAGCGAACTCTGACTGACATTCACGTTGACCTCCTGGAGTCCCTGGCTGGCCTGTTCGATGTTCTTGGCGATCTCCTCGGTGGCGGCGGATTGCTGGGTCACCGCCGAGGCGATGGTGGCCACGATGGCGTTGACGTTGTTGATCACCCCGGTGATGTCCTTGATTTCTTTCACGGTTTCGCCGGTGGTTCCCTGAACGCCCTCGATCTGCTGTTTGATGTCCAGGGTGGCGGCTGCGGTCTGTTTGGCCAGCTCCTTGATTTCGTTGGCCACCACCGCGAATCCCTTGCCCGCCTCGCCGGCCCGGGCCGCCTCGATGGTGGCGTTGAGCGCCAGCAGGTTGGTCTGCTCGGAGATCTCGGTGATCGCCTCGGTGACCTTGTTGATCGCCTGGGCGGCCTGGCCGAGCTCGGTCATTCGGGTCGAGGCCGCCTCGGCCTTCTGCACCGCCTGTTCCGAGATCACCCGCGCCTGTTCGGCATTGCCGGCGATCTCGTTGATGGTGGCATGCATCTCCTCGGCGGCACTCGCCACCATGGCGGTATTGGTCGAGGATTCCTCCATGGCGGCGGCCACATTGGTGAGGTTGGCGTTCATCTCCTCGGCGGCCGCGGCCACGGCGTTGCTGCGCGCCGAACTCTCGCCGGCATTGGCCGACATCTCGTTGGCCACCGTGGCCAGACGGGTAGAGGCACCCTCCACCTCCTTGCCGTTGGCCACCACCCCGCGGATAATCCCTTGCAGCTTTTCGATGAACAGGTTGAATCCCTTGCCCAGTTCACCGATCTCGTCGTTGGCCTTGATGTCCAGCCGCCGGGTCAGATCCCCCTCGCCTTGGGCGATATCCCGCAGATTCGCCACCACCTGATTCAAGCCGCGAACAATGCCGAAGGCCACCAGGAGGATGATCGAAATGATGACCGCGAACACCGTGCCGGCGCTTAGGACCATGGTGATCAGCGAGGAGCGTACCTGGCCGTTCATCTCCGTGCTCAGGGCACCGACATAGGTCTCGATGTTGTCGATGTAGATGCCGGTGCCGATCCACATCTGGGTGCCGGGGATCATCTCGCTGTAGGCCAGCTTGGGCGTATCCTCGTTGCCCGGCGGTTTGGGAAAGACGTACTGGACGAATCCGCCGCCCTTGTTGGCCTGGTTCATCAGCTCGCGCACATAGTAGACGCCGTTTTTATCCTGGTTGGCCCCCAGGTCCTTGCCCTGCTTGTCCTTGGCCGGCGGCAGGACCACGTTGGTGGTGTTCTCGTAGACGAAATAGTAGCCGGATTTGTCGTCCTCAAAACGAATGTCGTCCACCAGGCGGCGGATGGTGTCGATCTGCTGTTGCTTGTCGCTCATGCCCTCGATGGCGTGTCCGAGGGCAACGGCCACCGAATGGGTCGCCACCCGCAGCTTGGCCTTCTGGTCATCGAGCATCACCGCCCCGGTTTTTTCCAGACCCATGTCCCGAACCTGGTGGCTGTTGGTCACGGCAAACCACAGCATCAGGCCGAAGAGGAAGACGATTGAGAGAATGACCAGGTACATCCGGCCTTTGACCGAAAAACGATTGAGCATGCTGCCTCCATTGGGGTGGAATGACGGTTGAACGGTGGGGAAAAGATAAAGGAACATTGTTTGTATATTGCTAAAAATACATGAATGATTTGACCTTTGTCAAATTTGGCCGGTGTTTTTTCATCCTGCGGGAATTTTTTCCGGCCAACGTCGGCAGGGCCGCATTCTTTTTGCCGCGGCTTCCGCATAGGGATTGACAAACACGGTCGGTCCAGTCCTAATGAAGAGGGCCATGGGAATGTTTCCCAGCGGCCACCGACACCGGAGGCGCACCATGAACACGGAAGTGCTGCTCTTCTATAACTTGTTCAACAACCTGGCGATTTTTATCGTCTTGGTCGCCTTGTACGGCTTTGTGCACAAGGCGCTGCTGGGACGCCCTTCAGCCAGGCAGGTGTTGATGGGGCTGTTGTTCGGTCTCGCGACGCTCGGTTGCATGACCATCCGCCTCAATGTGGCCGAAGGGGTTATCGTGGATCAGCGCAACGCCATGATTACCTTGAGCACCCTTTTTGGCGGGCCTGTTTCCGGCTTGATGACCGTGGTCATGGCCGCTGCTCTGCGAATTCACCTGGGCGGGGCCGGAATCGTCAGCGGCATCACCGGCATGCTGCTCGCCTTTACCGCCGGGGCGGTCCTGCGGCTGTGGCCCGGAAAACGCACGGCCCTGTTTTTTGTCTGGGGCTCGTTGTTCGCGACCCTGCTGATTTTGCCCGGTTTCCTGCTGGTGGGGGAGCTGGCCAACGGCTGGGCCCTGCTGAAAAAGATGACCGTGCCCTACGGGCTGGCCATTTTTCTGGGCATCGGCTGTGTCGGTGTACTGCTGCAGCGGGAAGAAAACGGCATAGAGGCGGAACTGCGGCTCAAGCTGTCGGAACGGCGATACCGTCAACTGTACGAGAGCATCGTCGACATCAGTTTTGAGGTGGACCATCGTGGGGTCATTCAGATGGTTTCGCCGTCGGTGGAGACCATTCTTGGCTACCGCCCCTCCGAGGTGATCGGACAGGCCATTGTCGACTTTTACAGTGAGCCCGAGCAGCGAAGCGTGTTTCTTGAAGCGATCCACGGGAATGGGGCGGTGGATAATTTCCAGGTCCAGTTCCGCCGCAAGGGCGGCGGCGATGTCTGGCTGTCGATCAATGCCCACCTTATTTTCGACGATCTGGGAAGACCAACGGGTACCCATGGGATTGCCCGCGATATTTCCAGGATAAAAAAAGCGGAAGAAGAAAAGGCGCTGCTGGAGCGATCGCTTGTCCAGAGCCAGAAAATGGAGGCCATCGGCACGCTCGCTGGCGGGATCGCCCACGATTTCAACAATATCCTCGCCGGCATCATGGGCTATGCCGAGCTCATGCAGCGCGATCTGGCCAGGGCGTCCACCTCGCGGTTCAACGAGTACCTGCGCAACATCCTGTTCGCCTCCGAGCGCGCCCAGCATCTCATCCGCCAGATCCTGGCCTTCAGCCGCCAATCGCCAACGGTGATGCAGCCGGTGCGCATGCGTCAGGTGATCGAGGAAGTGATCCTGCTCATCCGCGCCAGCCTGCCGACCACCATTGCCATTGAAACGCGGCTCCGCTCGGAGAGCTGTGTGATCGCCGACCAGGTGCAGATGCACCAGGTGCTGATGAATTTGTGCACCAACGCCGGTCAGGCGATGAAGCATCAGGGCGGCACGCTGACCATCCGTCTGGACGACGTGGTGCTTGATCAGCAGATCGCCGACTGTCACCAGCGGCTGGAGCCGGGACCGTTTGTGCGCATACAGGTCAGCGATACCGGGCAGGGCATACCGGAGCATATCCGCGACCGCATTTTTGATCCCTTTTTCACCACCAAGCCACAGGGGGAAGGAACGGGGTTGGGGCTGTCCATGGTCCATGGGATCGTCAGCGCCATGAAGGGGTGCATCCTCGTGGAGTCCACCGAGGGGCGGGGCAGTTGCTTCACCCTCTACCTGCCACGAACCGAGGAGGCCGCTGACGAGACGATCCGAACGGGAATCGCCTCATCGGGAACCTGAACGGGCTGCTTCCGGATGACCGACCGCTCCCGGCTTACATCGAACGCCGGTACTGGCCGCCCACCTCGTACAGGGCCTCGGTGATCTGGCCGAGCGAACACACCCGCACCGCGTCGATCAGCTCGCTAAAGACGTTGCCGTTGTTGATGACCGTTTGCTTGAGTTGATCCAGCATTGGGCCGGCAGCCTCCCGGTTGCGATGCTGGAACTCGCGCAGCCGCTTGATCTGCGACTGCTTTTCCTCCTCGGTGGAGCGGGCCAGCTCAATCTCGATCGGCGCTTCTCCCTTGGGATTGCGGAAGGTGTTGACGCCGATGATCGGATAGGAGCCGTCGTGCTTCTTGTGCTCGTAGAAGAGTGATTCCTCCTGGATCTTGCTGCGCTGATAGCCGGTCTCCATGGCGCCGAGTACCCCGCCGCGCGAGGCAATGGCCTCGAATTCCTTGAGCACCGCCTCCTCGACCAGATCGGTCAACTCCTCGATGACAAAGGCTCCCTGATTGGGGTTCTCGTTCATGGCCAGGCCCCACTCGCGGTTGATGATCAGCTGGATGGCCATGGCCCGGCGCACCGATTCCTCGGTGGGGGTGGTGATGGCCTCATCAAAGGCGTTGGTGTGCAGCGAGTTGCAGTTGTCGTAGATGGCGATCAGGGCCTGGAGGGTGGTGCGGATGTCGTTGAAGGCCATCTCCTGGGCGTGCAGGGTGCGGCCCGAGGTCTGGATGTGGTACTTGAGCTTTTGCGAGCGCTCGTTCCCGCCATACTTGTGCTTCATGGCCACGGCCCAGATGCGACGGGCCACCCGGCCAATCACCGAATACTCGGGCTCCATGCCGTTGGAGAAGAAGAAGCTTAAGTTTGGCGCGAACTCGTCGATGTGCATGCCGCGCGCCAGGTAGGCCTCGACATAGGTGAAGCCGTTGGCCAGGGTGAAGGCCAGCTGCGAGATCGGGTTGGCTCCGGCTTCGGCGATGTGGTAGCCGGAGATCGACACCGAGTAGAAGTTGCGCACCCGGTGTTGAACGAAATACTCCTGGATATCGCCCATCATCTTGAGGGCGAATTCGGTCGAGAAGATGCAGGTGTTCTGGCCCTGGTCCTCCTTGAGGATGTCGGCCTGGACCGTGCCGCGCACCGTGGAGAAAACCTGGGCGCGAAGGGCGGCGGCCTCCTCGGCGGTCGGCTGGCGGCCGTTGTCGGCCACGAACCGGTCGAGCTGTTGATCCAGGGCGGTGTTGAAGAACATCGCCAGGATGATCGGCGCCGGGCCGTTGATGGTCATCGACACCGAGGTCGAGGGCGCGCAGAGGTCAAAACCGCTGTACAGCACCTGCATGTCGTCCAGGGTGGCGATGGACACGCCCGAATTGCCGATCTTGCCGTAGATGTCCGGCCGCTCGTCCGGGTCGCAGCCATACAGGGTCACCGAGTCAAAGGCGGTGGACAGGCGGATGGCCGGCATGCCCTCGCTGACCTGCTTGAAGCGGCGGTTGGTGCGGAAGGGGTCGCCCTCGCCGGCGAACATCCGCGTCGGGTCCTCGTTTTCCCGCTTGAACGGAAAGACGCCGGCGGTGAAGGGAAACAGGCCGGGCACGTTTTCTTTCATCAGAAAGCGGAGGATTTCGCCTTCGTCCCGGTAGCGCGGCAGGTAGACCTTGCGAATGGTCGAGCCGGAAAGGGAGGTCCGGGTCAGTTTGGTGCGGATCTCCCGGTCGCGGACCCGGATTACATGCTCCTCGCCGCCATACTGCCGGACCAACTCGGGCCAACCGTCGAGCAGCTTCTTGGCGTGAGGATCAATTTCACCTTCTTTCCTGTCAAGCAATTCGTCGAAACTGGTCACCGGTTTGCCGCAGGTCCCGAACAGATCCTTGGCCATGGCGAGAGCCTGGCGTTCGCGCACCTTCTTGGCCTGGCTATCGACATGCGCATGGTAGTGGCGGACACAGTCGGCGATTTCGGCCAGATAGCGGGTCCGTTCTGCCGGAACGATGGCCCGGTCGTCGGAGGCCTTGGGCACGGCGATGTGGGGGAGTTTTCCGGACTTCAGCGCAAGGCCCAGTTCCTGCAAGGCCGGCAGCATGGCCTGGTAGAGGGCGGTGACGCCCTCGTCGTTGAAGCGGGCGGCAATGGTGGGAAAGACCGGCATCTGCTCGGCCGGGGTGGCGAATGCCTCGTGGTTGCGCTGATACTGCTTGCGCACGTCGCGCAGGGCATCCGCAGCCCCGCTGCGGTCGAACTTGTTGATGGCCACGAAGTGGGCGAAATCGAGCATGTCGATCTTCTCCAACTGCGAGGCAGCCCCAAATTCCGGGGTCATCACATAGAGCGAGACATCGACATGGGGGACGATGGCGGCATTGCCCTGGCCGATGCCCGAGGTCTCGACGATGATCAGGTCGAATCCGGACAATTTGCAGGCCGCGATCACCTCGGGTAGGGCGGCGGAGATCTCCGAGCCGGTGTCGCGAGTGGCCAGCGAGCGCATGTAGATGTTTTCGTGCTCGATGGCGTTCATGCGGATGCGGTCGCCGAGCAGGGCGCCGCCGGTACGCTTGCGTGAGGGATCGATGCTGATGATCGCCAGTTTCAGGCGGTCGTCCTGATCGAGGCGGAAGCGCCGCACCAGCTCATCGGTGAGCGAGGACTTGCCGGCGCCGCCGGTGCCGGTGATGCCGAGCACCGGGATGGTCCGTCCGGCCGCTTGTTCCCGGATTGCCTGGGTGAGTGCCGCCGAGGCCTCGCCGTTTTCCAGCACAGTGATCAGCCGGGCGAGCAGCCGCCGGTTGCCGGCTTGGAGTTGGTCAAGCAGCCCAGCTTCATCCGCGGGCAGCGGCGGCAGGTCGACATCTGCCAGCCGCACCACCTCGTTGATCATCCCCTGCAACCCCATCCGCTGGCCGTCCTCCGGGGTGTAGATCCGGCTCACGCCGTAGGCGTGCAGTTCCTCCAGTTCCGCCGCCACGATCACGCCGCCGCCGCCGCCGAACACCCGGATGTTGTCGCCGCCGCCCGCTTTCAGCAAATCGATCATGTATTTGAAAAACTCGACATGGCCGCCTTGGTAGGAGGTGACTGCGATGCCGTGCACGTCCTCCTGGAGAGCGGCGGTGACGATCTCCCGCACCGAACGGTTATGGCCCAGGTGGATGACCTCCACCCCGGTGGCCTGGAGAATGCGGCGCATGATGTTGATGGTGGCGTCGTGGCCGTCGAACAGCGAGGCGGCGGTGACGAAACGGACCTTGTGGGTGGGGATGTCGTGCGCGGTGTGACCGGCGGGGAGGGGCATGGTGGATCTCCTTGTACAGGTTGAGGGGGTATCGGCTGGCAAAATGTCCGCCGACAGATCGACCAAACTTCAGGGAGAACACAAGAAAGTGGGGTGAGAGTAAAATACCCCGCTGAAATGAGCAAAACAAATCGTATGGATTCGTGCGGAAAATTAAGCGGTTCTCTGGTAGGATACCGCCGGTGGCGGCTCGGTTGGACCGAACCGCGTCAACGGCTGGGCGAGACACGAAGAGCGAGGACAACGGTGGCTAGCAACGGCAATCAACAGAATAACGGCGAAACGGTCCGGCTGACCCTGCCCGCAGCGTTTTCCGGCCTCCAGGTACTGCACGCCCGCTTTCGCCGCCAGACCTTTCCCCGCCACAGTCACGAGGGCTATGGCGTCGGGGTGATCGAAGCGGGCGCGCTCGGTTTTTCCTACCGGGGCGAGAATCTGGTGGCCCCGGCCGGCCGGATCAACACGGTCAATCCCGGCGAGGTCCATACTGGCCAGGCTGCGGCCGACCAGGGCTGGACCTACCGGATGTTGTATTTGTCGGCCGCGTGTGTCGAGCGGATGGCCGAGGCGGATCGCCGATCATCCATTACCCCTGCCGCTGCTGACCCGGGGCGTGATCGACGATCCCGAGCTGGCCGGCTTGCTCCGGCACGCCCATGTCCTCCTTGGCGATGGGCACGCGGCGCGGCTTGCACAGGAAACCGCGCTGCTGAACGTATTGGCCCTCCTGCTGGCCCGCCACACCTACGAGCCTCCGGCCATGGCGGCCGCCGGTGCGGAACCGGAGGCGGTCCGGCGGGTGATCGACTATCTCGACGCCCATTGCGGCGAAGATCTGGGCATCGATACCCTGGCCGGTGTGGCCTGCCTCAGCCCCTATCATTTCATCCGCGTCTTTGCCCGCCACACCGGCCTGACTCCCCACGCCTGGCTGATGCAGCATCGCGCCCGCAAGGCGCGGCAACTGCTCGGGCAGGGCGTGGCCATTGCCGATGTGGCCGCCCAAACCGGTTTTGCCGACCAGAGCCACCTCACCAAGACCTTCAAGCGATTCTTCGGTTATACCCCGGGCCAATTACGCAATTGCGTACAAGACGCCTGAGGCCGGGAACGGTACATTCTCCCGCCAACTGTCCACAATCAACCTGGAGGGAGACCACATGACCAACTATGTGCACGGCTATTCGTCCGAGGAGGCGAAGCGGCTCAAGGATCAGGCCACGACCCTGGCCGAGATGCTCTACGGCGATCTCCGTTACCCGGAGGGCGCGCTGGTATTGGAGGCCGGGTGCGGCACCGGCTGCCAGACGGTACATCTTGCCGGGGCCAACCCGCAGACCCGGTTCGTGGCGCTGGATCGGGCCGCCGACTCGTTGCGTATCGCCCAGCAGGCTGTGTTCGCCCATGGGCTGAGCAACGTGTGTTTTGAACGGGGTGATCTCCTGACGCCACCCTTTGCCGCGCAAAGCTTTGACCACGTCTTTGTCTGCTTCGTGCTCGAACACCTCGCCGATCCCGCGGCCGCGCTGCAAGCCCTGCGGCGGCTGCTCAAGCCAGGCGGCACGATCACGGTGATCGAGGGCGATCACGGTTCCTTTTACTGCCATCCGGAAACGGCTCGGGCCCGGCGGACGGTCGCGTGTTTGGTGCGGCTCCAGGCCGCGCTGGGCGGCGACAGCCTGATCGGTCGCCGGCTCCACCCTCTCCTGGATTCGGCGGGCTTTGCCGAGGTGCGGGTCGAGCCGCGCATGGTTTATGTCGACGGTTCCCGGCCGGCGTTGATCGAAGGGTTTGCCCGCAACACCTTCATCGCCATGGTTCGCGGCGTGCGCCGGCAGGCCATCGCCGGCGGCCTGATCGACGCGGCCGACTGGGATGCGGGCGTCCGCGACCTGGAACGGGCCGCCACCCGGGACGGCACCTTTTGCTACACCTTTTTCCGGGCACAGGCCCGCCGGGAGCACCTATTCGGCGGTTGACGAATCCATCGGAACAGTGTCTTCTCGGCGAGCGCGCTGATTGTTGAGGCTACTGTTTCCGCTTGCCGGAAAAACCGTTTCCGCACCACCACCCGACACTGCCATGTTCCGTTTCGTCTGCCTGCTGTTCTTTCTTGGCCCGCTGCTCCTTCTTGCCTGCACCCCAAGTTATTATCGCGGCCCGGCTTCCGATCATTTCGACGGCCAGCGATTCTCCAACCCCGGCAAGCCGATGCACAAAACCTTTTTTCAGGTGCTCAAATGGTACGCCACCCGCGAGCGCCAACCCTGGCCCGAGTACAGCTCCCTGCCGTTCACCGACCATCCGCCCCCGCGGGTGGCGGGCAACGGGCTGCGGGTCGGTTTTGTCGGCCATGTGACCCTGCTCATCCAGACCCAGGGGCTCAACATCCTCACCGATCCGGTCTGGTCGGAGCGGGCCAGCCCCTTCACCTGGATCGGCCCCAAACGGGTCCATCCGCCGGGCATCCGCTTCGAGGACCTGCCGCCGATCGACCTGGTGCTGATCAGCCACAACCACTACGACCACCTCGATCTGGCGACCATCGAACGGCTGTGGCAGCGCGACCGGCCCCGGATCATTGTTCCGCTCGGCAACGATACCCTTATCCGGCAACGGCTCCCCGGGGCATCGGTGGAGGCCCGCGACTGGGGCCAGCAGGTGGTGATTTCCCCCGCGTTGACCGTACATCTCGAACCCATGCACCACTGGTCGGCGCGCAGCCCCTGGGACCGCAACCGCGCCCTCTGGGCCGCCTTTGTCCTCGCCACTCCCGGCGGCAACCTCTATTTCGTTGGGGACAGCGGCTACGGCGATGGCGACAATTTTCGTGCCGCGCGCAACAAATACGGTTCGTTTCGCCTGGCGGTGCTGCCTATTGGTTCCTACGATCCCCGCTGGTTCATGGCCTCGCATCACATGAATCCGGCCGAGGCGGTCCAGGCCTTTGTCGATCTCGGCCGGCCGCCCATGCTGTCCACCCATTACCGGACCTTTCAGTTGGCGGACACCGCCTACGCGACGCCGCTGCACGATCTGCGGGCAGCGATGCAGAGCGCGGCCGTGCCCGAAGACCGCATCCGGCCGCTCATGGCCGGCGAGCATTGGTGGGTGGCGGAAGCCGTGCCCGTCGAGGACGGTGACTGAACGCACCGGAAAAAAGGGGACTGGTGCGGGGATGGAAGGGAATGCGGGGGGAGCGCGGTCAGCGGCGGCGCTGTTTCCGTTGGGCCCGGCGGATGGCGTCGATCAGCACGCCCAGCTCGACGGGCTGGGGCAGGAGATCGAAAACGCCGTTTGCAAGACTGTTCATCGCCGCCAGGGTCGCGCCTTTGCCGGCGAGGACAATGATCTTCAGCTCGGGATGCCGGGTTCTGATCCATCCGAGGAGGTTCAGCCCCTCGCGGTTCCCGGCTTCGAGACCCAAAACCACCACCTCGGGGCGGGAGTGTTCAAGCCAGTCCATGGCGTCGGCGCAGCTGTTGACGGCCGTGGCCGCAAAGCCCCAGGAATTGAGTCGATCGGTGAGGATGGAGGTGAACTCTGCCTCCGGGTCGATGATGAGGATGCTGATGGCGGTCACGGTCAGGTGTCGATTGCGCGCCAAACCGGCGAAGCGCGGCGTGCAGTTGCGCTGGCGGTTCGTGCTGCGGGCTTGGTTCACTTGCTCATGGGCAGGATGGTTCCCGCCTCGAGTTGGCCGGCGATGGCCCGTTGCATGGCCAGAACGTGGGCGCCGATGATGTTGTCGAGGACCTCGATTTTCTTCCACTGGAAAAATTTGTGCAGGTTATCCTCGATTCCGCCGCAGATGACGCAGGTGATCCCTTCCTTGACCACCAGGTCGCAGAGGTCCTCCGCGCTTTTGCGCGGCAGGATGAGGTAACGCGGTTCGCCCCGCAGCCGGGAACGGTCGTATTCGGCGATGACCACCTCGGTGGTGAGGTCGAACCGCGGCGCCACCTGGTCATCCTGCACGGTTATCAACAGTTTCATGCGATTCTCTTGCCGGTCATTGCTGTTCAGGGCGGGGAGGGCCTCCCCCCTCCCGATGCTGTCGGGGAGAGAGGAGGCCAGGGGGATCAGTGGAACATGTTGTACTGCACGATATAGCAGACAATGCCTGCAAAATAGCCAAGCAGGGCCAGCGGTCCGATACGGCGGGCATACCAGAAGAATTCGATCTTCTCCAGGCCCATGGCGGCCACGCCGGCGGCCGAGCCGATGATCAGGATGGAACCGCCGGTTCCGGCGCAGTAGGCCATGAACTCCCAGATAAAGGAGTCGGTGGGGAACTGGGCCAGGGGGTACATACCCATGGAGGCGGCCACCAGCGGGATGTTGTCGACCACCGCCGAGACCAGGCCAATGATGATGACGATGATCGACTGGTTGCCGATCATCGAATCCAGCCATTTGGCCAAGGCCGGGAGCATGCCGTTGGCCGACAGGGTGGCCACGGCCAGCAGGATACCGATGAAGAACACCGCCGAGGCCATGTCAATCCGGCGCAGGGCCTGGGTCAGGCGCAGATGCTCTCGTTCTTCCTCCGGTTTGTTGCGGTGGAGGATGTTGCCCACCAACCAGAGAACACCGAGAGAGAGCAGGATACCCAGGTACGGCGGCAGATGGGTGACCGCCTTGAAAATGGGCACAAAAATCAGGCTGCCCACGCCCATGAAGAACATCAGATTTTTCTCGAATTGACTGGTGGTTGAATTGCCGTTCGTTACCTGATCCGGCGGCACCACATTACCCTTGAGGAAAAAAGAGGCAAGGGCCACCGGAATGATCATGTTGACCAGGGAGGGGATGATCAGTCCTTGCATGATGTTGCCGGTGGTGATTTGGCCGCCGATCCACAGCATGGTGGTGGTGACGTCGCCGATCGGCGTCCAGGCGCCGCCGGCATTGGCGGCGATGACGATGATCCCGGCAAAGAACAACCGCTGCTTGTGGTCCTTGAGGATCCGTTTCATCAGGGCCACCATGACGATGGTGGTGGTCATGTTGTCGAGGATCGAGGAGAGGAAAAAGGCGATGAAACCGATGATCCACAGCAGGCTGGAAAGTTTGGTGGCCTTGATCCGGCTGGTGATGACCTCGAAGCCGCCGTGGCTGTCGGTGACCTCGACGATGGTCATGGCACCGATGAGAAAGAAGACGATGGCCGCGGTTTCGGCCAGCTTTTCGGTCAACTGCTCGATAACGCCATGCACGCCCAGGGGGCTGGCGAACGAGTAGAGGGTCCACATCACGCCGGCGGCGATCAGGGCCACGGCGGATTTATTGATTTTCAGGGGGTGCTCCAACGCGATACTCGCGTAGGCCAGCACAAAGACTACGGCAACAAGGGACATCATGGGATGCGCACTCCTTTTATGACTGCCCGGCAGTCGTGAAATTCATTGGATGGAAGGCAGGGCCAGCGGTTCGATGCGCCGGAGGCGAGCCGCCGTTGCCGGCGGCCCGCGTTGTCCGGCCGCGGCCCTCCCGTGAACAGGTTTGGGGTTCTGGGGTTATTGCGCCGCGGCGAACACCTCCATGCCCATCATCGGCCAGACAAAGGCCACGAATCCCCACAGCACCACCATCAGGATGAGGCTGGCCATGACGCCGTACTTGAGGAACTCGCCGGTGGTGAATTGCTTGGAGTTGTAGGCAATGGCGTTGGGGGCCGCGCCGATCAGAAGGATGAACGGCATGCCGGCGGTGGCCAGGGCCGAGAAGAGGATGACCTGCGGGCCAACCCCCAGATAGGGAGCGATGACCAGGGCCACCGGCAGGCTGATGGCGATCGCCGCCACGTTCATGATGAAGTTGGTCATGACGAGGACAAAGAAGGCCATGCCGAGAATGAAGACCACGGCCGGGGCCTGCTGGAACAGGACCAGCCAGTTGACCGCCAGCCACTTGGCCGCGCCGGTCTGCCACAGACAGAAACCAATGGACATGGCGCCGGCAAAGAGCAGGACGATGTTCCAGGGGATCTCTTCCAGGTCCTCGATGTTGAGGATGTTGAACACGAAGAAGGCGATGGTCGAACAGAGGAGGATGCCGGTCTTGTCAAGGACGTCCAGGGCCGGCAGCAGACTCTTGAGCGCGATCATGACCACGGCGATGCAAATGATGATCGCGGCCGTGATTTCGTTGCGGGTCATGCCGCCCAGCTCCTTGTACATGCGGGTGGCTTTTTCCTTCAACCCCGGGATGCGGTCTTTTTCCGGTTTGAGAAAGACCATGAAGAAGCCCCAAAGGATAAAGGTCATGATCCAGCCCAAGGGCGCCATGTAATAGGTCAGGTCCATGGGGGTCAGTTCCATGCCGGTCATGTCCTTGTAGAAGGCCAGGGCCACGGCGGCGCGGGCCGAACCGAGCAGGGTGATGATCGAACCGGCGCCGGCCACATAGGCCATGCCGATGAACATCGCCTTGCCGAACTTGGTCGGCTTGGTGTCGGTGGTGTACATGGCGTAAATGGCCATCAACAGCGGAAACATGGTGGCGGCCACCGCGGTATGGGCCATGACGTGGGTCAGGGCCACGGTCATGAGGAAGCAGCCGAGCATAATAAGAGAAGTCTTCTCGCCGATGATGGAGAGCATCTTGTAGGCGATCCGGCGGGTGAGCCCGGTCTTGGTGAACACCATGCCGATGACCACCGAGCCAAAGATGAACAGCACCGAGGGGTCCATGAAGTCCTTGAAGGCCTCGGCTGGTTTGCGGATGAGGAACAAGGCTTGCAAGGTGCCGATCAACAGGCTGGTGACGCCGATCGGCACCACCTCGAAGATCCACCAGGTGGCGGCCACGGCAAACACCGCCAGCGCGCCCTTGGCCTGCTTGGTGAGGACGAAATGCTCGCCCTTGGGATCAATGGCGTCCGGCCAGGCGGGGCAGTAATAGATAATGGCGAACAGGGCCAGGCCGAGGAGCAGGAACAGAGCGCGCTTCCAGTCGAACGGCGTCTTGGTCTCCGGAAGTTCTTGTACGGTTGCGGACATGTCGATACCTTTTATCGAGAGATTGCGATTGAAAGACTCACAGCGAACAGCTGGAGGCCAGGTTTTTGAACAGATCGATCAGCCGGATGACGCCGATCACCGCATTGCCTTCCACCACCGGCAGGCAGTTCTGGTTTTCGGTCATCATGATCTCGGCGGCATGGAGCGGATGCGTGTCGGCCTTGATCGACTTGAGCGGCGGGGTCATGTACTGGCTGACCGGCAACGCTCCCTGGCGCTTGCACTCGGTCTGGAAGCTGTCCTCGAGCAGGATGGCCAGGTCGGTGAACTTCTCCTGCTTGCCGGCGAAGATCGGCTTCTGGCCGCCGTCGAACAGGGTCGGGAAATAACAGGTGAGGATGGAGCGGATGGTCAGGCGGCCGACGTATTGGTTCTGGCTGTTGACCACCAGCAATTCGTCATACAGCAGCTTGCCGGAACCGTTGACGGTGTGGGAAAAGAGCTGGGCCACGGCGCTGTGCACCGGTTCCTCGCTGCTCAGGTGGGGAAATGCGTCCAGGGGGACGATCAGGTCTTTGACAACTGTGTTGCTCATGCCGTTCTCCTTGTGCGGTATAGGGCCGGTGGCTTACCAGCTCTTGCTCTTGATGATCTTGCGCAGCTCTTCCTGGGACTGCTTCTGCAGCACCAGCATTTTCTTGCTCTTGGCCTCGCCGATCTTGTCCATCAGCTCGCTCAGTTCCACCGGCTTCTGGAGGAAATCGCCGGCGCCGAGCTTCATCGCCTCCACCCCGCTTTGCACCGAGGCCTGGCCGGTGAGCATGATGATCTCGGCGTTGGGATTGTCGGCCTTGATCCGTTTGAGGGTTTCCAGGCCGTCGATGCCGGGCATGGCCAGATCGACGATGATGGCGTCGTAGTCCTGCTGCTTGGCCTCGGTCACCGCCTGCTCGCCGCTGGTCACGGCGCTGACCTTGAGGCCCCGCATCTCCAGGCGGCTGGACAGCGTTTCAAGAAAATCCTGCTCGTCGTCCACCAGCAGAACCTTGGCCTCCATTTCCTTTTCCATATCCTTCTCCTTTGCGGTGCTGTTCACAATCAATGGGTCCGCTTCCGCCGATGTCCCGATGGCATGGGCTTGTCCGGGGCATGAACAAAAGCGTCGGTTTCAGGTTTTGGGGGTAAGCAGGAGGCGTGCCAGCACCGATATTTTTAATTTTTAAACTGTAACTAACAGTATTTTTGATTTTTTAAATAAATATTAGTGGAACAGGGGAGAAGTCCCGGGTTGAAACGCGTCAATTTGTTTCATGTTGAAACAGATTGACGTGTTGAGAGTTCCATTGTGTTTCATTTTGATCTATCGTGTGCCGATTTTTCAATGGAGAATGCGGGCGTCGTGGTCGCCGGGAGGGGAGGGGGAACGTCATCTGGGTGTGTCGATGCCCATGGCCAGGGCTCGTTCCCGCATGCGACAGCACACCTTGGCGGCAGTTGGTGTGTGCTGTCGACGAGGTCGTGTCTGCATATTGAAACGGGAAGGAGGAGAGGCGGTGGGCGGGATTTTCGCGTCCCGGGAAGCGGTGCAGGGAAAGCGCGGGTGGGTCGGGGGCTGGCGGCGTGGCACGCGGTCAGCCGATCTCCTTGCGGAGAGGGAGGAGGCGCAGGGCAGTGAAATGGTGATGGAGCTGATTGCCTGCTTGGAAAGAAAAAGCGGCGATAAACCGATTATCGGCTCTCGCCGCAAATGGGCAGGGCGCGCAGCGCTTGGCCGAGCGGGTTGTCCGGCACGATCCCTTCCAGGCTCTGCCGGGTGGCCCACTCGATCATCCGCGAATCCTTGGCCGCCTCGGTGCAGAGGCGGTGCGGATCGACGATCCTGCCCGTGCGGGCCAGATCGAGGCGGTCGGCGTCAAAACAGGTCTGTACCGTGACGTTATCAAAGGTCGGCGCGACGGTGTGCAGTTGGCAGGCGGCGAGCAGCAGGGCGAAAGGCGGATCGGCCAGGGAAAAATCGCTGCCCCGCAGCTGTTCGGCCAGCAGCGCCCCACGCGGGCCGTGTTCCGGATCGGCGTTTTCGTTCAACCGGCGGCTGTCGTGGAACAGGGCGAACAGCTCCACCACCCGGGTGTCGGCACCGGTGATCCGGGCCAGGCGCAGCCCGTTGTCGAGCACCCGCGCCCAGTGACCGAGGCCGTGGAGACCGCGCGGATCGAGCGGCAGCTGAGCGATGACGCGGGCGATGAGCTCGGCGGCCAGCAGCGTCGGCCCGGCGTTTGCGCAACCGTTCATGATCCGCCCGCCAGCCGCGCGCCCAGAGCAAAGGCCCGCTGGCAATCCTCGGGAAAGGCTTCGGTCCGGCGTGCCATCTTGTGGGCCGGGTCCATGTACTCCATCACCACCTTGGAATAGTCGGCGAACTGGCAGGTATCAAAGCAGCAGAGGATTTCCGCCGCTGTACCGAAGTTGCGGCTCAGGGCGCCCTGGGTGGCGTTGAACATCGCCTCGTAGCCGATCTGGCGGCTCAGCTCCTCGGTGACGTTCATGGTGAGGATGACCGCGCTGGGCACCGTTCGCGGGAAAATCGAGCGCGGCGGCTGGCTGTAGACCAGCGGCGCGAACAGCAGCCGTTCAAAAAAAGAGCGCATCTCGCCGCTCATCTGCCCGAAATAGATCGGCGAACCGAGGATGAGGGCATCGACCTCGGTTTCGATTTTTTCCAGAATGGGACGTAACTCGTCTTGCATGGCGCAGCGACCGTTGCTCGGGCCGCCGATCATCTTGCAGGCAAAGCAGCTGGTGCAGCCCTTGTAGGTGAGGTCATAGAGATGAACCAGTTCGGTGACCGCCCCTTGTGAGGCGGCCCCTTCCAGCGCCTTTTTCAGCAGGGTGGCGGTATTCCATGTCTTTCTTGGACTGCCGTTGATGGCCAGGACCTTCATTGTCGGTGTTCTCCGTGTTATCGTGCTCGATTGTTTGCGGCCAGGGGGGCGGTGGATTGGCGACGCGGCGCTCGGGTGGGGTCTCTCAGACGAATTTGAGATTGGCCGTCACCCAGTGGGCCGCATTGGCGTAGACCTCGTTGTCCGCGCCGATGACCACGTAGTCGGGATGGCGCACCTCGATCTCGCCCTCGCGGGTCGCCAGCACCGCCACCACGCCCGGAGGCACCTGTACCAGCCGGCTGCGCGCCTTCTTGCGGTAGCGGCCGGGCGAGGCTTCTTCGTAGGTGGCGGCCAGGACCGTTTTCTTGATCGGGTATTCCTCGCCCGAATCCTGGATGACCACCATATCCTCTCCCGCTGTCCCGGTCAAGGTTCCCCAGGAGGTGACAAAGGTCTCGACGCCCCTGGGCTCGCGGATGGCCACGGTGGTGGTGCGGACCGCCTCGCGCGGCGGGCCCCACGCGGCCGGGATGTGACCGCCGTGGGCGATTGTCAGACGAACGGGCGCTGATGCGCTGCCGGTTGTCATGCCGGTCCTCCCCGCCGCATGGTTCTATTTGACCAAGCCCTTGGTCAGTTCCTGGCTCAAGTTGATTACGGTGTCCATGTCGCCCATTTCCTTGGCGGTTTGCATCAGCTGGCTCATGGCCAGAAGGGTGTCCGGATGTTTTTCGCCCAGCACCCGGCGGCGGGTTGCCAGCACCTGTTCCTGAAAGGGCCGAGCCCCCTCCAGATCGCCCTGATCATGGAGCATGGCGGCGAGATTGTTCAACGACAAGAGGGTCTCCGGGTGGTCCTGGCCCAAAAGACGGGCACGAATCTCCAGGACCTTTTCCTCCAGGGTCCGTGCTCCGCTCAGGTTCCCTTGGTTCAGCAAGGTGCTGGCCAGGTTGTTCATGGCGGTCAGGGTATCCGCGTGCTCCTCGCCAAGAAGGCGTCGGCGCGTGTCCAGAACCTTTTCCTGCAGGGCCTGCGCACCCTTCAGATCGCCCTGCAGGTGCAGAGTGGTGGCGAGATTGTTCATGGAAGTGAGGGTCTCCGGGTGCTCCTCGCCGAGGATGCGGCGGCACATCGCCAATTCCTGTTCCTGCAGGGTCCGGGCGCTTTCCAGATCGCCCTGACTGCTGAGGGTGAGGGCAAGGTTGTTCATGGCCGTGAGTGTCTCCGGGTGCTCCTCCCCCAGAACGCGCCGGCGGGTTGCCAAGACCTTTTCCTGCAGGGCGCGGGCCGCTTGCAACTCGCCGTTCCTCCATAACGCTTCGCCCACATCCTCTTCCGCGGCCAGAACGGCCGGAGCATCTTCCCCAAGGACCGGCCGCATGCGGTGCAGACCATGTTGCAGGGCATGCAGGGCCAATCCGTAGTCCCCGGCCCGCAGACAGATCCTGCCCGCGTCCACCAGCACATCCGCCACCTGCATCGGGTCGAGATCCTCGGCGCCCATCGCCCTGTCGATGGCCGCGCTCAGCAGCTTGGACACCATTTCCCGCTGGCGGGGATAGGCAGCCTGCGCCACCTCGAGAATGGCCCGAGCCACCGGCTCGAACAGGTCGGGCGGCGGTTTGCGTTCCATCAGGCTGTAGGCGATGCGCAAGGCGGTGTCCAGATCGCCCGCCGCTATCCTGTCCTTGGCCTCATCGCCCAACCGCTCGATTTCCCGCTCGATCCGGACCAGGGCCAGGGATTCCCAGGGCGCCTGCAGTTCGGTGAGATACTCGGCAAAGGCGGCGTAGCTGCTGCGCAAGGACAGACGGGAATCGGTTTCTTCCAGCATGACCGCGATCGGTTCGCCAAAGGCGTAGTCCGGGATGTGCTGGAGCATGACCGTGTCGAAATATTCCTTGAGCCGGGTTGCCTTGCGCGCGAAGACTTCGTCGAACAACTGCTCGAACAGCGGCTGATAGCCGAGAAGATCGGCGGGCAGCCCCTTGGCCTCGCCGCCGCCCATTCGCCATGCCTCCATCAGGGCGGGACGCGCCATTTCGATCCGCGAGGGCAGGGGAAAGACAGTCAGCGGCCGTCCGTCCGGCGAGGATTTGCGGTAGGCGAGGGCCTTGCGGGTCAGCTCGTCGATACCGGTCAGGCTCTGCTGGTTGGGGGTGAACACCACCACCAGCTTGTCGGGCAGGAGCATGGTGCAGATGCCGCTGGTATCCGAGATACCGGTGCGCGAATCGACCAGCACGTAATCGTAGTGTTGACGCAGGTAATCGGCCAAGCCGGCGAACAGGCCGATGGTTTCCCGGAACAGCCGGTCCCACTGGAATTCGCTCACCCGCCGGCCATAGTCCGCATCGAAGCGGCCGGCCTTCATGATCCGCAGGCCGGAAACCACGGTGGGCAGCAGGTAGCTGTCGAAATCCAGGTCTTCGAGCATCTGGCGGGCGTGGCCACGGTTGGCGACGAAGTCGCTGGGGTGAAATTCCCGGCGCTGGCCATCGAACAAGGTGAACAGATCCAGGCAGCCGGGCGCGGTCTCGAACCGGTCCTCGGCCGATGCCTCCAGGTAGGGGCGGAAATAACGGTGCAGGCCGGGGGCCTCGAAGTCCCAGTCCAGGGCCAGCACCCGTGGCGGTCGCGCGACTTCAGAGGGTGGCGCGCTGCCCAGCAGGCAGCCGATATTGGCCAGGGCCATGGTCCGGCCGGTGCCGCCCTTGTAGGAGTAGAAGGTGATGATTTGTCCGCTTTGCAAGGAGTTCATCGGTGCACCTCAATGGCCGGGCATGGCGAATGCCTTGATGGGAGAAATGCCTTCCAGCCAGGGCCTGATCGCCTCCAGGTCGGGAAATTTGAAGGATTTGCAGGGCTCGGCCTGGATCAGGCCGGCGTTGGTGAGGGCGCGGTACCGGTCGGAAATCTGTTTGGACAGGGCGTACAATTCCTGGTGGCACTCCCGGCGCTTGAAATCGCGTTCATGGATCAGATGTTCGAAATTGAGGTAGTGGCGGCAGGTCTTTATTTCCTCGGGCAGGTCGTCGGCCCCCCGGTAGACGACCGGGAAGATCAGGCCCTTGTTCTGCAGGTCAGCCACGCCCGCGCCGAGGCGCTGCTTTTCCAGTTCGAGCATGGCCTTGTACTCCCTGGCGCAGTACGGATGGTTGATGTCGAAATGCAGGGGCAGGAAAAACATGACCATGCAGGCGCTGCGACACAGTTCAAAGGCCAGCTCCTCGTTGAACTGGTCGCCGACCTTGAGGCCCTTCTCGTCAAAATAGACCGGGGCGTTGGGCAGCCACAGCTGCAGCTGGCGTTTCAATTCGTGGACAAAGGCCTGCACGAATTGCTGCGAGTCGGCCCCGGTGTGCCGGTAGCTGATGAAACAGGCGTTGATGGAGTCCATGGTGTCGTGCGTCCTCCGATACGGTTGGTGGGGGCCGGTCACGCCGGGGGGGCCGCCGGGTCGCTCGCCATCCCCTCGGCCAGTCGCTGGAGGGAGGAGCGGATGACCGCGTGGGGTTCTTCTTGCGGCAGCAGGGCAATGAGGAAGCGCAACTGGTTGGCGGTCGAATCCTGTTCGCGGCCGCTGCCCAGCCGCGTGAACAGGCCGTGATACAGGCCGATCAGGCGCTGGAGCTCGCCGTCCGCGGTCAGGGCCTGGTGCGTGCGGCCATCCAGGCAGGCCCACAGGCCATTGACCCGTTCCGCTTCCACCTCGGCCAGGGCGTGAAAGAATTGGCGGTTCTCGGCAAAGCGGCTGCGGCCGTTGTCGGCGGCGGCCGCGAGCAGGCCGGGCAGTTGCGGCAAGAGCTGATCGAAGCGTTCTCGCCGGCCCCGGACGGCGAGAACAAAAGCCGCGTCCAGGGCATTGAGCAGCGGGTAGTAATCCCAACTGCCGGTGCGCCGGTAGCTCAGCTCGGCCGCCTGCCAGTATTCGCTTTCCAGGTTGCTCAGCCAGGTGTCGGCTTCCGTGATGTTGCCCTGGGCCACGCCGGCCTGGGTCAGCCGCTTCCAGTACGAGCCGAGCAGCGACCGCCGCTCCACCGTTTCGCCGAGGGCCAGGAGCTGTTGCAGCCGCCGCCGGCCGGCCTTCATCAGGGCGGTGCCCCGGGCACGCAGCTCGGCGGTCTGCTTGTCGTCCTTGCCCGTGCCTTCCAGGAGGGTGGCCCCGTGGCGGATCTCCAGGTTGGCCAGCTGTTCCACCGCGTGCAGGCTGAAGGCCGCATCCTCGAAGCCGAGGGCGGCGCGGTAGTGTTCGATGGCCCGTTCCCGGTCGCCCAGCTCGGCCCAGGCCGCGGCCAGCTGTTCCCGTACCCCGGCGTGGTGGACATCGGCGCCGCGCGCCGCCTTTTCGATCTGCTTAAGCTGTTTCGTGTAGAAGTTCGTGCGTTCGGCCGGGGTGACGTCCTTGAGACGGGCGCCGAGCATCTCCAGATCGGCGATCAGATGGCTGGGGTGGACGTATTGGGCGGGTTTTTGGTCGTCGTCGTTGTCCGCCACCGGGAAGCGGTAACGTTCGTCGCCGTAGGCCTGGAACGCGCCCCAGGTATTGGTCTGCGGGTGGTCGCGATGGGTGGCGGCGCGGGCCTGGAGCAGGGCCTGGCCAAATCGGCTCCCCTTGAACATGGCCTCGTAGAAGGTGCGGGCAAAGGTGGCCGCGGCCAGGTCGTCCACGGCCCAACCGGCGGCGATCACCGCCTTGCAGCCCATCTGGATGAACTCGGTGGCCAGGTTGGCGGCCAGCTCGCCCCAAGGTTGCTCGGCATCGCCCTTCATGCTCCCCAGATGACAGCAGTTGATGAACACGAATTCCGGCACCCGTCGCAGCTTGCTCACCTGGGCGGAGGTGAGAAAGGTGTCCGGGCCGAGCACCATGCCGGTGCAGCCGGTTTTCTTGTCCCGGACCACGCCGTGCCCGGCCAGGTGAATGAATCGGTAATGGCCGTTGAACAGGCCGTCGAACACATCCTGGGCCGGGGGTTTGTCCAGCCTCCTGACCCGGTATTCGGCGCGGGTGAAAAATTCGGCCACGGTGCGGCCTTCAGACTGGGCGCCGGGCAGATCCAGCATGCCGGATTCGGTATCGCCGACGATGAAGGCCTGCTTGTCCTGCACCACCGGCACCCGACCGCGTCCATGGGGTGTGGCCAATTGGCGCACCAGCTCGATCCGCGCGGTCAGCGGCGCCTCGCCGGCCTGGTCGGTGTCGCGCATCAACTCCCAGGGGTAGGCGGCGGCCTTGGCGTCCACCGACAGCATCAGGGTGCGCAGATCGGCCACCGCCTCCTTCATGCCGTTGGGCACCAGCAGCTCGAACAGGGCGCGCGACAGGCCGGGTTGGTCCAGGGTCCGGCCGGTGGCGGTGCGGATCAGGCCGTCCACCGCCTGGCGCTGGTCGGGCTCGATGCTGACCTCGTTGCGCGCCCGGTCGGTGACCACGGTAAAGCGCAGCCGGCCCTTGTCGGCGACGATATGCACCCGGTACATGCCCTGCTGGCCGCCGCTGGCCTCGCAGCGGCCGCGATAGCCGCCCTGGCCGTCGCGCAGGCGGCCGTCGAACCGGACCACCTCGGCAAAGCGGCTCTCGCCGACCAGCTCGCTCAGGGCCTGAACCGTGGCTATGGCCCTGCCTTCGACCTCCTCGAACAGGGCCAGACTGCCGATTCGGGTCTTCATCCCGGATTGCTGCAACAGCCGGTTGGCCCGGCGCAGGGCTTCGACCAGGCAGCGCGCTCCGGATTCGAGGGGCAGGCCGGCAAAGCCGGTGCCCACCAGCAGGGAAGAAACCGCCAGCCGCTTGGGTTGCGACGGATCGGCTTCGCATTGTTGTTCCATGATCCGGGCATACTCGAGCAGTCCCTGGGTCAGGGCCTGGGTGAGGGTGCCGGGCAGCAGCTCGCCAATGGGACCCAGGCCGACGACGATGGCTCCGGCCGGTTTGGCGCCCGCCTCGGTCTGGCGGAAGACCATGGCGTCGCCGGGCTGGCACGGGTAGCGGCCGATGGCCCGGGCTCGTTCCATGCGGCCTTCGAGATGGTCGCTGAGGAACTTGGCGCTGCCGCGCAGCGGATCGCCGGCATAGGCGCCGATCAGCACCGGGGCCTCGGCGCTGGCCAGACTGCCGTGGATGACCTCGATCACCACCGGGGCCTCGCCCTTGTGCCGGCTGCGGCGTCCCGGCCGGGCCCCGCCGGTGGCGGCGGCCAGCACCTCGTCGGCGCTGGGGTACAGGCCGTTGCCCGTAAGGCCACGCGCCTGGTAGACCACGGCGGTCTCGCCGCGCGCACCGACCCCGCTGCGGGCCAGCAGACGGGTGGTGCCGTGGTCGAGCAGTTCCCGGTAGGCGGTGAAGGCGTCCTCATGGGCGGCCAGATCGCCATGAACGGCGTCCGCGTACCACACCGGCACTCCGGCAGGAAGACCGGTCTTCCACGGCACCCGGCCATCGCCCTCGCCGGTCCAGCCGATCTCCATCCGGCCACGTTCGCAGCGCACGGCGATCGGTGTCGGTGCCTGGCCGGCCACGTACAGGCAACACTCCGGATCGAGCCGGGTCTTGCTCAGCTCGGCGACCACGGCGCGTGCCGCGGCCAGTGCTCCGTCCTGCGGCGGTATCCACGACCGCTCCTTTTTTTCGTCCTGGTCCTGGTCGTAGAATGTCTTCCAGGTCTGCGGGCTGAAATAGTCAAGCCCGTCAATGGCCGCGCCGTTCTCGCCCGGCCAGGGCAGCATCTCCAGCACGCCGGGGAAATCGCGGACAATGGCGAGAAACTCGCGCATGTTGTGCTTCCAATCCACCCACCGTTCGATGGTCTGGACAAAATCGTCCCGCCCGAGCAGCACTGCGGCAATGGAATGCGATCCGGCGTTGGGCGTGCCCAGTTGCAGCAGGCGGCTGCCGGGCAGGGCCTTGAAGGCCGACCAACGGCTGGCGAGCGCGAGCCGTGCCACCAGGCCGCCCATGGAGTGGGCGACGATGCGCACCGGTTTGCCGCGTTTGTGGGCCTCGCGCATGGCGGTATCCAGTTCGTCGCCGAAGCGGACGGCCGCCGTGCTGATCGACCGGCGCCAGTCGTAGGCAAAGGGCCGGACCTCGTGGGTTTCGGCCAGGAAGCGGGCCAGTTTTTCGTAGCAGCGGTCCAGCCAGCCGTCCGGGGTGACGTCCGGATGGTCGATGCGCAAGGTGTCCATGCCGCCGGCGCAAAGGCTGATCGGATCGAACCAGATGCGGTTGCGGCCGACCTGGAGATGGCTGCCCATGATACCGGGCACGAGCAGGACAATCGGCGCCTTGTCGCGGCGCTTGATCTCGACGCCGCCGCGGCTGATGACGGCCTGCGACGGGCCGTCGAGCCGTTCAAACTCGCTGTCCTTCCCTTGAAGGGCGTCGAGCAGGGCATCGGCGCTCTCGTCGCGGCGGAAATAGCTGAGGTGATGGACCTCGGAGCCGGTGAACCGTTTTTGTTTGATCCCCTGGGTGCGGAAGGCGCCGCCGCTCATCGACGGCGTGTTGACCACCAGGTCGGTCTGGCCGCCGTAAAACACCTCGGACAGGCAGTCGCCCAGCCAGGGCAGCAGACCGTCGCCCTGGAAATCGCCGGCCAGCACATGCAGGGGCGAATCGACGCGCACATCGGCGTCATTGAGCAGACCCACCAGCGGCGAGTCGGGCATCATCGCCTCCAGGCCGGGGAGGATGCGGGCATCGGTGCGCTCCTTGACCACGGCGAGCAGAAAATTCTGCAACAGGTCAAAGCCCTTGGCCACCGGTTCGAGCAGGGGCAGGGCCTTGGCGCCGACTGCAAAGCCCTTGCCCATGAGGTTGGTCATGACGCTCGCCCAGCGGTCGAGCTTGCCCGAGGCGAGCGTGGTGCCGCGCGCCGGGCAGGCGACGCGCACGAACCGTTCCACCCGGATGGCGCGCCGCCGCAGCTCCTGATTGAGCTCGCGCAGCCGGTCGGCGTCGGCCTCGAAGCCCTCGCGGCCCGTCTTTTCCCCTTGTTCGCGGAAACGGTGGATCTCGCTTTCGGTGAAGGGGTCGCGGTCGGTCCGGTTGGCCCGGGTCAGGAGTTCGCCCACCATGCCGCCGCGCGAATGGCTGACCAGGTGCAATCGTGCGTTTTCGGGCAGGGCTTTGATCAGGTCGAGCGCATTGGCGATCGGGCTGTCGGTGAGGGTGCGGTGTTCGAAGGCAAAGATGCGGCTTCCATAGAGCGTGACCAGTTGCCGCAGGCGGCCGCCATGTTCCCACAGGCCGCCGAAGCTGCCTTCGGTGGACGAGGCGGTGCCGTGGAGAAAGAGCAGGACCGGTTCGCCCGAGGCGGGCATCTTGTCCACCCGGTGCAGGTCGAAGCGGTCGGTGGCGCAGCGATACAGGCCGTTGCGATGATCCAGCCGGGCATCCTGAAAGCTGCCGGCGGCGATCAGGGCGGTCATGCCCGCCGGGCCCCGGCGGAAGATGCGCAAGCCCTTGAGCACCCAGGCGCCGATACCCTCGCGCGACAAGCCTTCCGGCAGACGCGGGCCGGTGAGGCGCAGGGCCTGGCCGACGCTGATCTCGCCCGCCGTGCCCTCGCCCCGCCCCAACGGTGTGCCAAGATAGCGCTCCATATCGCCGGCCGCCACCAGCAGACGCATGCCGTTGGCCAGCTCCAATTCGACGACATCGTCGGCTTCCAGGGGCCGTGGCGTGGCGATGGCCTCGGCACCCCGCGCCGCCCCGTCAAGGCGGTAGGTTTCGGCCTCCCATCCGGCGATGTGTTCCTCTTGAACCGCTGAACCTTCAATCTTGAGAGTGATGGTGTCGCTCATGGTGGCCTCCTGGATGGGATGATCGTGTCGGTGCTATTGATGTTCAGCAAATTGTTAACGTGGTCGTGCCGTGATTGTCCGCCTCCCTTGGTGGAGTGATTGCATGGCCATGGTCAATACCGCACCGTCGCCATCACCATCCCGGCGGTCCAGTTCTCGTCGTCGCCAAAACGCTGCTTGGCGCCGTCGTCGGGCAGGGCGTAGGCGCCGACCAGGGAGAGGGTCAGGTGCGGGGTGGCCGTCCAATCGACAATCAGGTTCCACTCGTCCACATAGTCGTCGCTAGTCACGCCCATGGCCTGGGCATCGTGGAGGCTGAAGGCGTAGTGGATCAGGTTGACCGTCAGCGGTTCGGCTGGCTGCAGCTTGAGGCGCAGCATGTGCGAGTCGAGGTTCTCGTTGAACAGGTCGTACTCGCCGGTGATCTCGCCCTGGAACCAGGAACCCCAGTCCACGGCGCTGTAAAAGAGGACGTCGTAGTCTTCGTCGAAACTGGCGTAGCGGTAGGTCAGCTCCGGCTTCCAGGGCAGTTGCGCGAACTGGTAGCTGACCGAGGCGTACCAGCCGCTGCCGTCGTCCATGCCGTCCTCCCGGTCTTCGCGGACAAATTCGGCAGCGAATGTGAGCGGCTGCAGGGCGGCCGGCCCCTGGCCCAACTCGAACGGTTTGACGCTGCCGCGCAGATCAAAGAGGTGCATGCCGTCGCGGGAGGGGACGTCGGATTCGAGGGCGGCCATCGTGCCGCCGAGGGTGGCGGTCGGGGTGAAGGCGTATTCCACCGTGGCGCCGCCGGCACTGGTGTTGTAGGGAAAGAGGCTGTTGTTTTCGAAATAGAACAGATCGCCGGACCAGGGGCCGATTTTTATCCGGGCGATGGCCGCGTAATCGGCGCTTCGGCGGCCGCCGAGGTAGTAGGCGGCACGGCGGAAGCCTGCCCCGCCCTCGCTGCCGAACAGGAAGGCGGTGCCGGTGGTGTAGATCTGACGGCCAAAGGAGAGATCGAGGAAGTCGGTGCCCAGGGAAGAAAAGAGCGTGCCCGACCGCCAGCCGAGATAGGCCTTGTCGATCCCCAGCCAGCTGACATCGCCCAACTCGGCGTTGGTGAAGCTGGCATCGATGCCGCCGAAGGTGTTGGCCTGGACCACGTCGATCCGGCCGTAGATGGACTGGCTGTTGGCCAGGACAACCTGCCCTTCCAGGCCGGGACGGATCAACGATTCCGACCAGGAATCGATATCGGTGCCGAATTTCGCCCTGTCCGCGCCGTACCAGGCGTTGTCCTGGCTGAAGTAGGCGTAGTCCACGCCCAGAGTGGCCTGGAGGTAGCTGCCGCGCGTGTCTTGGTAAAAGCGGAGCGGATTGGTGTCGCCCTCGCCGGCAAGCGGCGCTGCCGGCCAGGCGAGCGCGGCGAGCAAGGCGGCGAGGGCGGTGGTTCGTGGGGGAATGTGGTCCTGGTCCATGGAAGCACTGAAGATCGGTTGAAGGTGGATGGGAAGGCGGCGCGGGGCCGATCGGTCGAGAGCCGGCTCCGCGCCGCGTAACAACGGGTTGCCGAAACCGGCCTTCGAGGCCGACCCCGGCGGGCAATTATTGGAAGATCTTGAACCGCCGCGCTGTTTTCGTTCCGAAGATCTGCGGCGTTTGCGGCAGGCGGGTCGAGGGCAGATAGGCGCGGATGGCGTTGAACCATTTTTCGTAGCTGGTCGGCTTGGCCTCGCGCAGGGCCTTGAGGGCGTAGAAGGTGAAGGCGCCGTTGGGCCGGCCGTTGAAGCGGGTGTCGTAGCTGTATTCGGTGTCCAGGCAACCCGCCAACAGCAGGTCGCCGCCAGCCCGGGTGAAGCCGCCGCGCGGGATGGCGGCGCGCAGCTGCGCCGGCGGCAGGTCTTCCTTGGCCATCCATGCCTCGGGCGGCATGAAGCGGATGCGGGGCACGCCGGGATCGATATCCTCCTCGGAACCCCGGGTCACCGAGCCCGAATGACAGCTGTCGGAGATGAGCACGATGCGCACCCCTGCCTTGCGGCGGCTGAACAGGGCGTGGATGTCGTCGTCAAGCAGGGCGCCCTTGGTGGCCAGATCATGGGGGCAGAGGGCCTCGTCGCGACCGTCGGGTTCGTCGCCGCTCCTGTCCGGTACCCAGGTGCCGTGGCCGGAATAGGTGAAGATCAGGCTGTCGCCCTTGGCCGCGCCGTCGATCAGACCACCGATGGCCGCGACCATGGCCGCCTTGGTGGCGGCGGCGTCGAGCAGTTTGTCGACCGTGAAGCCGCGCGCGGTCAATTCGGCGGCCCAGTCGTTGGCGTCGTTGACGCAGCCGGAGAGATCGTTTTGGGTGCCGGGATAGTCGTTGATGCCGATGCACAGTGCTTTTTTGCTCATGGTAGCCTCCTGAAGGGGTGGGTGGGGGAAAGACTCCTTGCGCAGGGTGGAGAGGCGCGGGCGGCGTTCTGAATCGATGCCGGCGTCAGTGCTGATTTTTACGTGAGATGATGGTGTAAGTCAAGGCTTTTTCAGTATTTTCCCGAAAGCCTTGGCAGGGGGAAAGGTGGTTTTGCTTGGTCGTGGCCGGGAGCCGCGTCGAGCGAATCAGGGACCTTCCCGATGCTGCAGATGGGCCAACACCAGGTTGATTTCGCCGTAGGTGTAGTCGTCGCCCAGGGCCTCCTTCACGGCCTTGAGCGAGCCGGCCTGCACGGTGGCGAGCCGCTCTTCGAGCTCGCGCAGCCGTTCCTTGGGCAACAGGCCGTCGATGGCGAGCTCGCCCGCCTTGATGAAGTAGGCCAGGTGGCCCTCGACGGTCTGGGTGGTCAGGCCGCGCTGGGCGGCGATCTCGGCGATGGAGAGGCCATCCCGCAGCATTTCCAGGCTGGTCTTCTTGGTGTCTTCCCGTTTGCCCGCCTTTTTCCGCTCGCCGGTGGGACCGATGCTGTGGGGAAGGGGCAGGGTGACGCTGTCGATGCGGTGCTCGCTGCGATACGCGTTCACCAGGGCCACGATCTCGGCACCGTATTTCTCGGCCAGCTTGGCGCCGACGCCCTTGATCGTTCGCAGTGCCTTGAGGCTGTCGGGCAGGTGGACCGCGATCTGGATGAGGGTCTTCTGGTGCAGCACCTGAAACGGGGCAATATTGGCCGCCTTGGCCCGCTCGGCGCGCCAGTGCCGCAGTTGGCGGAACAGCTCCGGGTGGCCGACATCGGCCTCGGTGTAGATCGAGGTGGATTTGTCCGGACGCTGGTCCGCCTCCAGGAGCGCGGCCGACAGGGCGCGGAGGTAACGGCCCGGGGAAAAATCCTCGCCGCAGGCGACGATGGCCGCCAGCTTGGCCGCGCACTCCTGCCGGAGCTGTTTGATCACCTCATTGATCCGCTTGCGCACCTCCTTGTTGTCCGATTCCACCTCCAGTCCGTCGACGCAGGGTTTGAGCACGGTATCGAACTGCTCGCGGAAATAGCCCGCCGCCTTGGCCAGCCGTTCGCGGATGACCGGGTCCCTGGCGGGTTCCTTGTCCGCCTGAAACAGGGTGCGCAGCTGGCGGCGGAAGTTGTCGCCCACGGTGCAGATCGCTTCCTGGGTCGTGCGCTGCACGTCGAACAGATCGGCCCCGGCCGTTATCGTCACGATGCTCGCGTTGCCGCGCACCAGCCCCACCAGCCGGCCGAGCAGCCGGGCCAGGGTTTGGAAATCGTAGCACTGGTCGAGCAGCTGCTGCTGATAGCGGATCTTGGCCGTTTGCAGGGTGGCCTCGGTGGGGGCCTGGCTTTCGATGGCGGCGACGAAATCGAGCACCGCCGGATCGGTGCGGATGGCGTTGGCGACAATCGGCGAACTCAGCACCAGCCCCTCGAAGGTGCGGCAGCGGCTCAGGGCCACATAGACCTGGCCGTGGGCAAAGGCGTCCTGGGCGTCGATCACCGCCCGGTCAAAGGTCAGGCCCTGGCTCTTGTGGATGGTGATGGCCCAGGCCGGCTTGAGCGGCACCTGGTTGAAGCTGCCCACCACCTTGGGCGAGATCTCGGCGGTGTCGGCATCGACCCGGTATTCAATGTTCTCCCAGGTGACCGGCTTGACCTCGATGGTCTCGGGCTCGCCCGGACAGTCGACCCGGATGGTGTCGCGGCCGAGATGGGCGATGGTGCCGATCTTGCCGTTGAAATAGCGTTTTTCTGGTGAGGTGTCGTTGCGCACGAACATCACCTGCGCCCCCACCTTCAGCTCCAGACTGGCGGCGGTGGGGAAGGCGTATTCGGGAAAGCTGCCCTCGACCCCGGCCTCAAAGCAACGGCTGGAACCGGGCAGGGCGTCGAGCCTCTTGTGGTTGATGGCGTCGGCGCTGTTGTTGTGGGTGCACAGGGTGATGACCCCCTCGGCCTCCTGCGGGGAGAAATCGGGCCGAAAGCGGCTGTTGAGCGTCGCCAGGCTGGCCGCGTCGAGGCGGTTGTCGCGCACCCGATTGAGCAGGTCGATGAAGCGGCCATCCGACTGGCGGTAGATGTGTTTAAGTTCGATCGGGATCAGTTCAAGCCGCGAGAGCGCCCGGCTGCTGAAGAAGTAGGGCGAGGCGTACTGGCCGGCGAGCAGCTGCCATTCGTCCTCCTTGACCACCGGCGGCAACTGATGCAGGTCGCCGATCATCAGCAGCTGCACGCCGCCAAAGGGCAGCTCGGAGCGGCGGTAGCGGCGCAATACCGTATCGACCCCGTCGAGCAGATCGGCCCGCACCATGCTGATTTCGTCGATCACCAGCAGATCGAGGCTGTTGATGATGTTGCGTTTTTCCCGGCTGACCCGGTGCCGGCCGCCGTGCAGCTCGGTGCCGGGGAGAAAGGGGCCAAAGGGTAGCTGGAAAAAGGAGTGGAGGGTAACGCCGCCGGCATTGATCGCCGCCACCCCGGTGGGCGCGGTCACCACCAGCCGCTTGTGGGTCTGCTGTTTGATCTGGTGGAGGAAGGTGGTCTTGCCGGTGCCCGCCTTGCCGGTGAGAAACAGGCAGCAGTTGGTGTGCTCGACAAAGGCGTGCGCCAGGTGCAGTTCGGGGTTGGGAGGGCTCATCGATGCTCAGGAGGGCAGGGGTGGACAACGAAGCGGGCACTCTACCCCATTTGCCAGCCAGCGGCAAGGCCCGCCTCATTCAGGTTTGCGGCGCAGGGCCTTGGTGCGCGCATGACGCGTTTTGCTTTCCAGCCGCCGCTTGCGCGCCGCCAAGGTGGGCTTGGTGGGCCGCCGTTTTTTGCGGGTGGCGCCCGCGGCACGGATCAGTTCGAGCAACCGTTCCACGGCGGCCTCCCGGTTCTTCTCCAGGCTGCGAAACTCCTGGGCCTTGATCACCAGCACCCCGTCCTCGGTGAGGCGCTGGTCGTGCAGGGCGAGCAAGCGGGCCTTGATCGTTTCCGGCAGCGACGAGGCGCGGATATCGAAACGGAGATGCACGGCGTTGCTCACCTTGTTGACGTTCTGTCCGCCCGAGCCCTGGGCACGGATGGCGGTCAGCTCGATCTCGGCGGCGTCGATGCTCAGGGTGGGGGTGATGGGGATGGTCGGCATGGGTGTCTCAACAAATGTGAACTGGAACCAGTAGGGAGCCGGTGAGCTGAATCGAATATTGCTGGTCGCGATTGGTACAACAATGCCGCAAAAAACAAAAGGGGCTTTTGCAAGCCCCTTTCCTTGATTTCCGATCTGTTTATTTCAGGCTGTTCGGGTCATGACAGGAGATCCCGCAGGAGTTCGTGTACGGGATGGGCATGGCCTTGTCCGGGTCCACGCCCTTCACATACTTGTTGTCCTTGCGGGGGACGATGAGCAGGTGGGAAGTGATGTCGTTTTCCCAATAGTTCTTGCCATCGGCCGTCACCAGTCCTTTGCCGAAGCCTGCTCCGGTTTGGGCCGTCTTGAACTGATGGCAGTTGGTGCAGGTGATCTTGGTTTCCGGTCCGTGCGCCATGCCCACGGCGTTCTCGGTATGCTTGGCCATATCCTTCTGCGCGGTATGGCAGCTCTGACAGTAGGTGCTTCCCGGCGTGACCGCATCCTGGCGCATCTGATGCTTGAACGCTGACCCGCCATGAGGATCGTGACAGGTGGTGCAGCTTAGGATCTGCTCAGCGTTGCGGTATTTTGTCGAACGGATAAAGTCGAGATACTGCTGATGATGCGACTTGGAATGGGATTCCCACACATCCTTGGGCGAGGCATCCTCACGGGTGGTGAAGTTGACCAGATACTCGTTCCGACTGATGCCCGGAGCCATCATCTTGTTGTCCTTGTTGACCGGCTGGTCATTGTTGAGGAAACCCTGGGGCCGAGAATGGCATTGGCCGCAGATGACCGAGGCCCTTTCTGAAGCCAGTTTACCGGGACTGACAATGGTGGCAGCTTTTTTCGCGGCCGGTGCCTTGACGTGGGCCGATCCGGCACCGTGACAGGACTCGCAGCCGATGTTCAGTTCGTTGGGCACGCCGTCGCCGTCGATGTCTGCCTCGCCGTTCGGATCATTGACCGCGCCGGCGATGTACTCCCCAGAATCCAGTTTGGTGAGACTGTATCCGGTATAGTGGCAGGAGGCGCATTCCTTTTCAAAGGACTTGGCGATAGGAGGGTCGGTGAGTTTCTTGGTTTCCTCGTTGAAGAACCAGTCCGCATGGTAGTCCCTGAACTGCTTCCGCGTCCGGTTACCGTACTCATCCTTGCCGTGCTCGTTGTACTGCAGGAACGGATAGAGGCTCTTGCCAACGTGCAGGAGATAACGCTGTTTATAGAGACCTCCGCCGTAGGTCAGTTCCACCGGATACTCCCGAGGGGGATCGGATGGATCCTTCAGATTCTGCATCTTGATCTTGACGTGTCCCTTGTCGTCGGCGGAGAAGGTGGCGCTCAGGCTGGCGGTAGTGGGATCTTTCGGCATTTCTCGGGCGACCTTGTACTTGTCGAATCCGCGTTCCTTGTCAAAATCAAAGAAATAGAAGGTTGCTCCAGCCTTGAGAATGTTGAGACCGTTGTCGATTTCAACAAACCGCGAAGAATCCTGGAGTTTGCTGTCCTTGCCGGCAACTCGGATGCCTAGTTTATGGAGGGTCATCTTTTCGGTGGCATAATCCTTGTGGCAGTTGAGGCAACTGGTCGTGCCCACGAAGGTGGCACCTGCGGGGGTATTGCCCGAAAGAAGAATTTCGACCGGCTTCCCCTTCAACGCTTTAGGGGAGATGGCGACATCAGCCTTGTTGCCACCGGGCAGATAGGTCGCATCCGCCGGGACGACGTAAAGGAAGTATTTTGCCTCGGCGACGTCGGCAATCTTGAATTTGCCCTGCTTGTCGGAGACTCCTTTTTTGTAGGTATCTTTGTTGGCCGCTAGATTGTCCTCCAGCGGTTCATCATTAGCGGCATTTTTTTTGACCTCCAGCGGGGTTTTCGCCATTGCCGCCACGTCTGTGGCTGGAATCAGATAGACGGTAGCCTTGGGCACGACGTGTTTCGATGCATCCTTGACAACGCCGCTTATGGTGGTGCCGGCCATCAGTGGCCTGCCCGCCAGGAGCAACACTCCCAAGCTCATGACAAAATACGACACGATTCTGTACCAATGTTTCATCTGGGCACCTCCTGCAAGAAGGGATGGGGCGAACCACAAACAAATCGAACCGTCAGCGCGGCCTTTGTTCATGGGGGGGTGCAGCGTGGAGGAAAGGTCAGTGGGAAAAAATGGATGAGGGGATGGACTCTCCCGCCGTGTGTCACGGTCGGTGCATAAGGGGGAATTGCAGAGCGCGTTCACGGACCGGGAGAGAGTATTCACGTGCAGCCCCCCTTTGTTTACCTTTTGGATGCTCAAACAATAAGGCAAAATTACAAATGATCGTATCGAAGTCAATCTATTTTTTTATGGAAATTTCGAAAGATACCTTGACATCAAGCCATCTTGTGTTCTCTTGAAACCAGACGGGTGGCGCAGCGAATCCGACCAGGAAAAAGAGGGGAGGGCAAGGCCCTTGTTGCGTATCACCACAAAGGGGGAAAGCAATGTGGGCCATCGGGCATTGCCGGGTCAGCATGTGACATCTTGAAGCCGATCACTGCGGCGAAGACAGAGAACCATACAGAAAGGATCGAATCATGGACTATTTGATCATCGCCCTTTGCGCTTTCCTGGCCTCCGGGTTGACCCTGTATTCGGGATTTGGCTTGGGGACCTTGCTCCTGCCGGTATTCGCTCTCTTTGTTCCGGTGGAGGTGGCGGTGGGGGCAACCGCTTTGGTGCACGGGGCCAACAATATCCTCAAGGTGGCCATTGTCGGCCAGCATGCGGACAGAGACCTGGTGCTCCGTTTCGGCATTCCGGCCGTGGTCGCCGCCTTTGCCGGGGCAGCGACACTTGGCTATGTCGCCCATTTCGGCGCGATCTTCAGCTATGCCATCGGGTCGCGAATCGCCATCATCACCCCGGTCAAGCTGACCATGGGCACACTGATGTTCGTCTTTGCGTTGTTTGAATTGGTGCCAAAATTGCGGAGCCTGCGCGTTGACCGCAAATATCTCGTCCTCGGCGGACTGCTGTCAGGGTTTTTCGGCGGATTCTCGGGACATCAGGGGGCCTTGCGCTCCGCGTTTCTCACCAAGGTCGGGATCTCGCCTCAAGCCTTTGTCGGCACCAATGCCCTCATCGGCTTCCTGGTCGATCTGGCCCGAATCGCGGTCTATGGTTCGGTCTTTTTCCTGACCGGAACAGGTGACGCCTTTGACCGCCACCAATGGTCAATGATCGCGGTCGGTTGCCTGACCGCCTTTGCCGGCGTTCTCATCGGTAAACGGTATCTGCATACACTCACCATGCGCACCATCCAAACCATCACCGGAACCTTGCTTTTGGGGATTTCAATTGCCCTGCTGGCGGGAGTGCTTTGATTGTTTCCACGCTGGCGCACGGGAACAATCGTCCGTTGCCGCCCAGCGGCAAGGTCCGCTATTCAGGTTTGCGGCCCAGGGCCTTGGTGCCTGCATGACGCGTTTTGCTCTCCAGCCGCCGCTTGCAGGCCGCCAGGGTAGGCTTGGTGGGGACGGTCGGCATGGTCGTTTGTGGTCAGGAGAAGCGTGGGGGATACGGACTGATCAAAAATCGACAATAACACGGATCAGCCCACCCGAGCCCGGTAGGTTGGGGTGAGGAACGAACCCCAACACCATCATTCTCTTTCGCCATAGCCCCTTCTTTCGTTGTCGCAAATTCCACCGCCCCAATCGCCATCAATCATCCCCGCCGCGACATAACGGTGGATGCTTGAATACGGCCAATCCGCAGCACGGGTCGCATGGCCATGTTTCACCGGATTGAAATGGATGTACTCCACATGTCTGGCAAAGTCTCCTTCGTCTCGGATGAGATGTTCCCAATACCGGCGTTGCCAGATGCCGCGTTCTTCTTTGCTCGTCCGGCTGGCGTTCCGGCGTTCCCCTTGGGGGATATACCGCGAGAATCCTGCTTTGATGAGCATCCACCGTCCGGGGTAGTCCGTGTCCCCTGGTGGTAGCGTCCACATCGCATGCAGATGTTCGGGTAACACCACCATGGCGTCGATGGTGAAGGGATGTCGTTCTTTTACCACGCCGACAACCTGACGAAGGACGTCAATGTATTCCACCAACAGGGACCGGTGTCGTTCCGCAAGATTCACGGTGAAAAAAAGGTGCCGCCATCAACCCGCGCGCGCCGGTATCGCATTGCATTCCTCCGGTTTTACGACACAATGTTGGGGTTCGTGCCTCACCCCAACCTACCTTGCTACCTTGCTCAACCAGGTATTTCTCACAAAAATCCAGATAGAAACGGAGCCACTTTTTGTAATGGATGTGATACGTGTCGGCAATGTTGTGGGCGAAAAGACACTCCTCGAAACGAGTCAGTAATGTAGCGGGAATTGAAATCATAGGGAATCTCGAAGACGGGTTATCCTTCCAAATGGAAGGATATACAGAAAAGCGGGTATTCAAAAACCATCGATTTGTCAATGACAATCTTTATAAATACTAGTAAGTAAGCCATGATATCGGCCTTAAACGCAAGGGCAGAGGAATGCCGGCACGAAAAACTCATCCCGGCCCGCTCTGCAAATCTAGATGTTATACAGATCAGCAGAATAACTTGTTAGGCCCATCACCGGGCAAAATCGCAAACTGTAAGTAAGGGGGAACTTCATGGCGATGACAAAGTGTAAGGAGTGCGGAACCGAGATCAGTACCACTGCTGACGCATGCCCCAAATGTGGCGCAAAACAAGTGCGAACCTCTGGCTGTGCCAAGGTTGTTCTTGGCGTTCTCGGATTCTTCGTTTTTGTCGCAATTGTCGGACAATGCAGCCGTTCTGATACGAGCTCGCCTTCAACGTCAGCAACCTCTGCAAGCTCATCGTCAGCTACTGCAAAGCCGGCAGCGGCGCCAACCCCGCCTCCTCCTCCCGCCCCAGGGTCACAATGGCGCTACGGCCAAGACGAAGACCCGATGGGCAAAGGCACAACTCTGCTGGCTCAGGTAACAAGCACAAATGTAGTGCTGTTTGATTCGCCGTATGGCGGGCCTCAGCATGGAACACTTACTTTGCGCACCCATCCTCGTCACGGAAAAGACATCATTCTCGGCATTGAGCGCGGGCAGTTTCTTTGCCGCTCTTACGAGGATTGCAATGTTCTCGTGCGCTTCGACGATCAGAAAGCGGTGACTTACGCTGGTGTAGGCCCTGCAGACAATAGTACTGAGTCAGTTTTCATCCGTAACTACTCGCGCTTTGTCTCAAACATGCTCAAGGCCAAGCGGGTACGTATCTCAGCTGAGGTGTACCAAGAGGGGGCGCCCGTATTCGAGTTTGACGTTAGCGATTTCAGTGAGGCCAAGTACAAGGGCAAGCAGTGATTCTTGCATCACCGCGGGTGGGCCTAACAATTCGTTCAAGCCGAACTTGCTTCGTTACGGCAAAAGCGTGGCAGAAACAGCTTGCCACGCTTTTGCCTCCACTACGCAAGTCGGCTTAACTCAGGCGTTATCCCGTTTCTGGTTATCACTCAGTGTTTCCAGCTTGAAGGTTCACGATTTACTTTTTTAGGTTTTCGCTCCCTGGTTCTCATGCGGTTTTGGAGGATAACCAGAAACCGTTTATCCCCTTTGCGTCATGCAAATGGGCTTGCGTGCATTCAGTATCGGGAATGAATGACCAGCCCCTCCTTATCGAGCAATTCCTAGATTCCACTGGGAAGCTTGTCCCGCATCATCTGCTTTCTCTCGATAGTTTGGCCATCGACTCTAAAGGTGCCGTCGCCCACGGCATGGAGCATTCTCTTCTCCGCGCGAGCATTGTCAACGTAGGCCGCGATTCCTCGCAGCACGACGATGTTGTAGGGCGTCAGGATATCGACCACTCGGCATTCGATATTTGCGAGGCACTCCTGGATGAGTGGTGCCCGAACATGCTGGGCTGGCAGACGGGTGAGGTTGAACTTCGTGAACTTATCCGTGTCAGCTCCCGAGCATGTGCCCACGCCGACAACGGTGTCAATCAGGTCCACGGTTGGGATGGCAAGGACACACTCCTTTGATTCCTGCAGGGCCGTGTAGGAAAAGTTCCATGGCCCGGTGGTCAGGGCAAACTCTGCGGCAAAATCAAGGACCATGGTCCACGAGATGGTCATGACGTTGTCTTTGTTGCCGTCATTCGTTGTCACCAAGACCACCGGACCCGGCTCCACGAGCGTAAATGCCCGGCTTAGTTGCAGACTTTCCATGTTCTCTCCGTTCGGGTATCGACGTGATCGGGATCATCCGACTCCTGTCTTTTTGTCCGTCAGGAAAACATTCCCGGACGCTTCCCCTATGTTCGAACCATACCGCTGTGTCGGTCGTCTGCAAACACGAAACGCAACGACAAGCGGCACATCAGCGCAGGTAGAACACCCAGGCGAGCAGGATCGTGGCCAGCAGGGCCAGGGCCAGCAGGGGCACGCCCACCTTGGCGTAGTCGGCAAATTGGTAGCCACCCGGTTCGCGGACGATCATGTTGACCGGCGAGCCCAGCGGCGAGACAAAGGCGGCCGAGCAGGCGATGGCCACGGTCATGGCGCAGGCCTGGGGCGAGACGTTCATGGCCAGACCGATATCGACCGCCATCGGCGCCACCAGCACCGCGGTCGGGGTATTGGAGAGAAACAGGCCGACCAGCGCGGTGAGCACGAACAGGATGGCCAGCACCAACAGCGGCGGACTGTTGCCGACCAGGGCGAGCAGGGTCTGCGAAACCAGGGCAATGGCGCCGGTCTTCTCCAGGGCCAGGGCCAGGGGCAGGATGCCGGCGATGAGGACGATGGTCTGCCAGTCGATCGCCTTGTAGCAGCTATCGGCCTGGACGCAGCGGGTGAGGATCAGGGCCGCGGTGGCGCCGAGGACGGCGGTGACCGTGGGCAGCAGGTCAAAGACCATCAGGCCGACCATGACCGCGAGAATCCCCAGGGCGATGGGTGCCCGGTCGCGGGCCGCGATCACCTCGTGGTAGTCCTGGGGCAGGGTGAGCAGCAGGTATTGGTCGCGATGCCGGCGCAAGCGGAGGATGTCGTCCCACGCTCCGCCCATCAAGAGCACATCGCCGAATTTGAGCGGCTGGTCGGCGAAATGGGTGGTCAGGGTCGCGCCCTTGCGGCGGATGGCCAGCACCTGGCACTGGAACTGGGAGTAGAAACGGATTTCGCGGATCGACTTGCCGATCAGGGTGGAGTCCGGGGTGAGCATCACCTCGCCCACGCCGATCACCTGAAAAAAATTTCTGCGCAGGGCCGGATCGTCGGGCAGCTCCATGGTTTCGAGGAAAAAGGCGGCGGCAAATTCGGCGATCCGGGCCGGCGTGCCGATGACCACCAGCAGGTCGTCGGCGTGAAAAACGCTCTCCGGACGGGCGGGGACAATGGCCCGGCCGCTGTCGGTGATGGTGTGCAGGGCAATGAGGTTGATGTGGTGGTGGGCGCCCAACTGCATCCGGGCCACGGAGCGGTCGATCAGGTCGGATTTGGCGGTGACCCGCAGCAGGGACACGCGCTGGTCGATGCCGTAGCGGTGGAGCAGGTCCTCGATGGAGCGTTCCTGTCTGCGTTTGACCGTGGTTCGCCGGGCGGCGAGCAGATGGCGGCCCCACAGCAGCATGAAGCCGATGGCCAGGGCGAGAATGACCAGGCCGAAAGGGGTGAAGCTGAAGAAGGACAGCGGCTCCTGGCCACGCTCGCGGAGCACGTTGTTGACCACGATGTTGGGCGTGGTGGCCACCAGGGTCATCATGCCGCTGATCAGCGAGGCGGCCGCCAGGGGAATGAGCAGCCGCTTGTGGTTGATGTCCGCCTTTTCCGCCACCGCCATGGTGATGGGGATGAAGATGGCGGCGGTGGCGGTGGAACTCATGAACGAGCCCACCAGGCTGGAGGCGCCCATGAGCAGCATCAGCAGCCTGCTTTCGCTGGCGCCGCCGCGATCGAGTACCGCCTCGCCCAGCCGCTGGGCAATGCCGGTGTGGACGATGGCCTCGCTGACGATGAACATGCAGGCGATGATGATCACCACCGGGTTGGAAAACCCGGAGAGCGATTCGCCGACATCGAGCACGCCGGAGAGCAGCAGAGTCAGCACCACCAGCAGGGCGACCAGGTCGCCGCGGATGCGGTTGGAGACGAGGAGAACGGCCGCGCCCGCCAGGGTGGCCACGGAGATGAGCAGGTCGGGATGGATCATGAATGGTTGCGTGATCAAAGGGGGAGGGGAAACGGTGGAGCCGGAGCCGTTGGCCGGCCGGCCGCACGGGAGGGAACCAGCGCTACAGCGTCAGTTCCTCCACCCGGCATGTCTGGGCCCCGGCGGCGCGTATCTCTGCGAGGGCCCGTTCGCTGTCGCCCGGCTGGAGATCGACCCCGGCCACGGCGTCAATGAGCACGGTGACCGCCAGGCCGCGCAGGCGGGCATCGAGGACCGTGGCGCGCACGCAGTAGTCGGTGGCCAGGCCGCCAATGTAGAGGTGGCCGACGCCAAGTTGGCGCACAAGATCGGCCAGCACGGTGCCGGCATCGTCCACGCCGTCGAAGGCCGAGTAGCCGTCCAGCTGTTCGTCAATGCCCTTGAAGAGAAGAATGGTGTCGGCGGGCAGGCGCAGGCCCGGATGAAATTCGGCGCCCGGTGTGTTCTGGACGCAGTGCACCGGCCATAGGCCGCCAAAGGGCTGAAAATGACCGGTATGCGGCGGGTGCCAGTCGCGGGTGGCCACGACGGGCAGCCCGGCGGCAGCAAAGGCCGCCGCCGCCCGGTTGAGCGGTTCCACCACCCGGTCGCCATCGGGCACGGCCAATGCCCCGCCCGGACAGAAATCGTTCTGCACATCCACCACGATCAACGCGGCCTTGGGGGTGCTGTTGTGGTTCATGCCTGCCTCCTGCCCGCATTCATCGCCTCGATCAGGCGACAACGCAATGCTTTTAGTTGTGGTGAAATCGACACCTTGTAGCGGTGCGGATTGACGAAGCGGCGGCAGCCCTGGGGCAGCAACGCCAGATCGCGGCGGCAGCGCTCGGCCATGGTCTCGATCGGTTCCTCGGCCAGCAGCCGTTGTCCGCGCTCCATGACCACCTGGCGCAGATCGACCAGCCGGCACGGCGGCAGGGTGGTGTGGCGCAGGGGGTTGGTCGGGTCATAGACGGTGGTGCCGCCGGTCACCGCATCGTCTTCGAGGCAGACCAGATCCTGGAGATAGCTGCCTTCCGGGCCGACGGCGCGCAGCACCCGCTTGGCTCCGGGCAGGGTAGCCTTGGCCAGGTCGCTGGTGCGCTTCATCTTGGGCTGGCCGTCGATGGCCACCAGTTTGTACACCCCGCCCAGGGCCACGCCGCCGGGGCCGGAGGCAGTGGCCAGTTTGGTGCCGACGCCGTAGATGTCCACCCGGCCGCCCTCGTTGCGGATCGATTCGATCACCCATTCGTCGAGTTCGTTGGAGGCAAGGATGCGCACCTCCGGGAAGCCCGCCGCGTCGAGCATCCGCCGGGCCTCACGCGACAGGTAGGCCAGGTCGCCGGAATCAAGGCGGATGCCGCGCAGGTTGTGGCCCCGCGCGTGCAGCTCGCGAGCCACGGTGATGGCGTTGGGCAGGCCGCTTGTGAGGGTGTCGTAGGTATCGACCAGCAGGACGCTGCTGTCCGGGAAGGCGTCGGCATAGGCGCGGAAGGCGGTCAGTTCGTCGGGGAAGGACTGCACCCAGCTGTGGGCGTGGGTGCCGCGCACCGGCAAGCCAAAGTCCATGCCCGCGAGCACGTTGCTCGTCCCCTTGGCGCCGCCGATGCAGGCGGCCCGCGAGGCGGACAGGCCGCCGTCCGGTCCCTGGGCGCGGCGCAGACCGAATTCGATCACCTCGCCATCGCCCGCGGCCGAGCAAATACGCGCCGCCTTGGTGGCCACCAGGGTCTGGAAGTTGATGCTATTGAGCAGTACGGTCTCCACCAGCTGCACCTCGGTCAGGGTGCCGGACACGGTCAGCAGCGGCTCGTTGGCAAAGACCACGCTGCCCTCAAGTGGAGCCACCACCGTGCCACAGAAACGAAAGGTGCGTAGATACTCAAGAAATCTGGGCTTGAACAGGTGCAGGCTGGCCAGGTAGCCGATCTCCTCTTCGGTGAAGCGCAACTGCTCCAGGCAATCCAGGGCCGGAGCGAGGCCGGCGAAGATCGCATAGCCGCCCTCGAAGGGATTGGTGCGGAAATAGAGATCGAACACCGCCTGCTTGTCGGCCATCCCTTCTTCCAGGTAGCCGGCGAGCATGGTCAGTTCGTACAGATCGGTGAGCAGGGGAGAGATGCGCATGGGATGCTCCGGGTGAGGAGGGCGGTCGATGGTTCCCGGGTGGACAACCAGCTTTTTTGATAGTGCAAAATCCGGGCGGCCGCAAGCGATTTCCCCGGAAGGGGAGCCGCGCCGGGCGAGCCATGGGGCACGTTCCGGCGCGGTTGTTCCCGCGTCGCGGGCAGGGTCAGCGGATGAAATTCATGTAGATTTTGTTCTCGCGCTCGGGCGGGGGAATGGTGGCCTTGCCGTGCTCGACCAGTTTCATCAGCCAGGCCATGTTCTTGCCCAGGGTGCGCATGATCTGGGTGCCTTCCTCGTCCTTGACCGCCTCGCCGGGGCGGGTGCCATGGATCACGTTCCAGTAGTTGGCCGATGGCATCAGCATTTCCGAATAACAGATGAAATTATTCAGTTGGTTGAAGGTGGGTAACCCGCCGGAGCGGCGTACCGCCACCACCGAGGCGCCGACCTTGTGGCGCAGCATGCCGTTGTTGACCCCGGTGACGTAAAACACCCGGTCGAGAAAGGATTTCATGGTGCCGCCGATGGCCGAGAAATGCACCGGCGAGCCAAGGAGGATGCCGTCGGCCGCCTTCATCTTCTGGATCCACTCGTTGACCGGATCCTCGGTCTGCACGCACTGCTCGTTGCGCTTCTTGAAACACTGGCCACAGGCCAGGCAGCCACGGATGGCCTTGTTGCCCACATGGATGATCTCGGTGGCGATACCTTCCTGGGCCAGCGCATCGGCGACCATCTGGATGGCGTGATAGGTGTTGCCGTTCTTGTTGGGACTGCCGTTAAAGGCCACGACGTTCATTGTCTTCTCCTTGGGTTGAATGGAATGGGTGTATCTACTTCCCTTTTACGACCGTTTCGCCTATAATGAAACTTATGCTTTTCAACGTCAATAACGAACTTTTTGGTAACGTAGTGCATTTTTCGAAACATAGTACCTTTTTTGTTCCTTTGGGCAGGGTGGAGCGGGGCAATGGACGCTGAGCTCGACACGGAACGGTTGATCTACCGGGACAAAGAGTATGCCTGCGGCATCGACGTCACCCTGGCGGTGGTCGGCGGCAAATGGAAGGCCTCGATCCTCTGGCACCTGGCGGGGGCGACCATGCGTTTTTCCGACCTGCAGCGCCAGTTCGCCGACACCACCCGCAAAATGCTCACCCAGCAGCTGCGCGAGTTGGAGGCCGACGGTCTGGTTCACCGCGAAGTGTACCCGCAGGTACCGCCCAAGGTGGAGTATTCGCTCACCGACAAGGGGCGGAGTATCTTTCCCATCCTGCAACAGATGTGCGAGTGGGGCAAACAGTACCTGCGCGACTGATCGCGACAAGGCCCGCCGCTTCCCGATCAACACGGAGACCCACCATGGAACCCCACGAACAACGCCAGCCGGCCAGCCCGCGCGCTCCCTTTGCCCATCTGACCCCGGAACGCATCCTCCGCGAGGTCGAAACGGCCCTGGGGCGTGACTGCTCCAACCTGTGCCGCTCCTACAACAGCTACATCAACCGGGTGTTCGAGCTGGCCGATGCGGAGGGCAACGGCTTGGTGGCCAAATTCTACCGCCCGGGCCGCTGGTCGCGCCAGGCCTTGCAGGACGAGCACGACTTTCTCCTTGAGCTGGCGGCGGAGGAAATCCCGGTCATCGCGCCCCTGCCGCTAAGCGACGGTTCCACCCTCGGTTGCTGCGATCAGACCTTTTTTGCCGTTTTTCCGCGCAAGGGCGGGCGCTGCGTGGACGAGCTCCTCGACGAGCAATGGCTGGAGGTCGGCCGTCTGCTGGCGCGGGTGCACCAGGTGGGCGAGCGGCGGCGGCCGCGTGATCGGGTAACCCTGCATCCCGCCGAAACCACTGCGGCCCAGGTGGCGTTGCTGTGCGACAGCGGTCTGATCCCGGTGGATTTGCGTGAAGCCTACGCCCGGATCGCCACCCAGATCATCGAGCTCGTTCAGCCGCTTTTCGCCCGTGGCGAGGCGATCAGAATCCACGGCGACTGCCATCGGGGTAACCTGATCCACCGGCCGGGTGAATCGTTTTTCCTGATCGATTTCGATGACATGGCGGTTGGTCCGCCGGTCCAGGATCTGTGGATGCTGCTGCCCGGCCCCCCGGAAGAGTGCCCGGTCGAGCTGGACCTGCTGCTGGAGGGCTACGAAACCTTCCGCAGCGTTGACCGTGCCAGCCTTCGCCTGATCGAACCCCTGCGGGCCATGCGGTTTGTGCACTACTCGGCCTGGTGCGCCCGTCAGGTGCTCGACGATGGCGCCACCAGCGTGATCCCTGATTTCGGTTCGCGCGGGTATTGGCAGCGGGAAATCGCCGACCTCCACGATCAGTTGGCGCGAATCAGGGAAGGGCAACATCCGTCGGGCAATGCCCCCTGAGCCGGTCGGCGTCCGTCCGAGAAAAATCTTTCGCAAGCCGCTGGGGTCAGGTACAATTATTTTTTGAATTGACGATCGATCGTCGGCCATGAGGCCAGCGCCGGGCCATGATCGATTCGCCGTGGTTTTTGATGGGTAGGGCCGGATGCCGGCTTTACCGTTTTCATTTTTTCTTCAGGAGAAGATCCATGAAAAAAATTTGCGTGTTGTTCATGTACGCCGCCGTGGCTGCTGCCCTGGTCGGCTGTGGTACCGCCACCATTCCCCCCAACTATTCGTCGACCAACCCCGATCTGATGCGCATCGGCGGCGACACGCCGGGCAGCCGGGAGCCTGAGATCATCAACATGGGGTCCTACTGCCTGCAGGTGACCGAGAAATGGAAGGCCGACGGCAAGACCCCGGATGATCAGATCATCTGGACCAAGGACAGCTACCGCAAGGCAATTCCCTGCCGGTAAGCGGGCGGCCAATGCTTCAATGCGCAACACAAACGGCTGACTCGCCGCGTACGGATCGTGGGGGACAGGTCCTGGGGTACAAGGCGTTCGAATAACGTGTTCTCGCCTTTTTCCGTTCGTTTTCTCTGGATGAGGTGCATGCATGATCAAAAAGACAACACTTGTCCTGATGCTCTGCCTGCTGTTGACACCGTCCGTGGGATACTCGCATCATCACCACGGCGACGCGGCCCTGGCCTGGGGGCTGACCGGTTTGTTCATCGGCTCGATGCTCACCGCCGCCGCCTACCGGCCGCCGGTGGTCTATGCGGCGCCGCCAGCGGTTTACCGGCCGCCGGTGTATGCCTATGCCCCGAGCGTGCCGCCGGGCTCCTGCCGCTGGGAGCGCTATGTGCTCGATGGCTACGGTCGCGCCCTGCTCGACCCCTACGGCCGGCCGATCAAGGAATATACCATCGGCCCCTGTGACTACCCGCCGCCCTATTGAGCGGGCGGGGACCGTCTCCCAACCGGCGACCATGTCCGACACGGGTCAGGCCGCCGGTTGCTTCCTCCCAAAACGGGTCATCAGAGCGCCGCTTCCAGTATCTTGCGGCTTTCGGCCAAGGTAATCTCCCGTTTTTCCCCCAGCGCGGTCAGGCCGTGCGCTTCCAAGGCGTTGAGAACATCATCGATCCGCTCCGCGCCCACGCCGTAAGCGCCAAGCCGGGTGGCGACCCCCAACCTCTCGAAAAAGGTTTCGGTCTTGGCAATGGCCGCATCGATCCGCTCTTCCTCGCTCCCTTCCCGCAGATCCCAGACCCGCTCGGCGAATTGCAGCAGCTTGGCCCGTTTCTGTTCCCGGCGCACCTTCCATACCGCCGGCTGGACAAGGGCGAGCGTCTTGGCGTGGTCGAGGCCGAACAGGGCGGTGAGTTCGTGACCGATCATGTGGGTGGTCCAGTCCTGGGGCACGCCGGCGCCGATCAGGCCGTTGAGCGCGTTGGTGGCGCACCACATCAGGTTGGCCCGGGCGTCGTAGTCGGTGGGGTTGTCCAAGGTGGCCGCGCCGATCTCGATCAGGGTGCGGAGGATGCCCTCGGCGGTGCGGTCCTGGAAGCGGCCCTCGGCCGGCAGGGTGACATACTGCTCCACGGTGTGGATGAAGGTGTCGATAACCCCGTTGGCCACCTGCGTGGGCGGCAGGGTAAAGGTGAGGGTGGGGTCGAGGATGGAGAACTGGGGAAAGACCAGCGGATGGAAGAAGACGTACTTGCCGCTCTGATGGCTGATCACCCCGCCCGAATTCATTTCCGAGCCGGTTGCCGGCAGGGTGACCACCGTGCCCAGGGGAACGGCGGAAACGAGTTGCGCCGGTTTGACCCTGCCCAGGAGAATATCCTCGGCCTTGCCCTCGAAGCGGGAGGCCAGGGCGATGAACTTGGTGCCGTCCATGACCGAGCCGCCGCCGACGGCGAGCAAAAAGTCGATCTGTTCACCGCGCACCACTTCCACCGCCCGCATCAAGGTGGGGAAACGGGGGTTGGGCTCGATGCCGCCGAACTCGATCACCGCGCGGCTGCCCAGAGCCTGGCGCACCTTGTCCAGGGTGCCGAATTGCTTGACGCTGCCGCCGCCGTACAGCACCAACACCTTGGCTCCGTCCGGCAGCAAGCGGTTGAGTTCCTTGATCCGGTCCCTGCCGAAAACGATCCGTGTCGGGTTGTGGAATTCGAAGTTGAACATAGAGGTGTCTCCTTGGAAGAATGATTGACCGGCTGCCGGTGCCAGGGGTCGCACCGGCCCTTTGCCTAGAAAAATGCCCTCACCCTAACCATTGCCAGGTGGGCGGGCAAGGAGCGGCGGTGCGGCGCGCGCAGTTTCCCGCCAGGGTTTTGGGTGGCTGAAGTGGAGCGCCGGGTTGCCGAAACGTGCCCTGTTGGATAGGATGATGCCCAGAAAGAAGACCCTCAACCGATCAGGAGGCCGATGCCCATGCAGTCCCATCACCTTGTCGCCTATTTTTCACCCGCCGGATCGACCCGGCTGGTGGCCGAAACCATCCGCCTTCGTCTGGCCCATCACGGCCATGCGGCCACGATGATCGATCTGGGCAAGCGGAACGTCCCGCTCCGGGAAAAGCTGGCGCCCCTAGTCGGCAAGCCCTGCTGCCTGTGGATCGGTTCCCCGGTCTACTGCGACCATGCGGTTCCGGTGGTGAGTGATTTCCTGGCCGGCCTGCCGTCCGGTCTGGGCGGTCATGGCGTTGCCTTTGTCACCTGGGGCGGCGTGACCAGCGGCCTGGCCTTGCCCGAACTGGCACAACAGCTGCGGGCAAAGGGGTTCATACCCGTGGCCGCGGCCAAGGTACTGGCCGTGCATTCGTCCCTGTGGCAATCGCCACGGCCGCTGGGCATGGGCCATCCAAACGGCGGCGATCTGGCCCTGGTCGAGCGGATGGTGGAGGCGGTGGTGAACAATCTGGCCAACGGTTCCGTCCAGCCATTGGCACAATCGGCCCTGGAATACCTCTCGCCCGCGCTGCGCGCCGATGCCGCCGGCAAGAGTCTGGCCCTGGCCAAGGCGTCCATGCCGCCGCTCGCGGCCGATGAACAGCGGTGCAGCCGTTGCGGGGAGTGCGCCCTGGCCTGTCCGGTGGCCGCCATTGTTCTTGACCCTTTTCCGCGCATCGGAGCAGCCTGCGTGGTGTGCATGCAGTGCGTCCGCGTCTGTCCGGAAGAAGCCTTTCCCTACAATGCCCAGGCCGTGGCCGAACGCATTGCGGCCATGGCCGCGCGCAGCGATGAGGCCAAGGAAACGGCGGTCTTTTATTGAAGCAGGTCCGACAGTCCCTGTTTGAGCGCTTCGAGACGCTCGGCAAAAGGCAGGTCGCGGCCCTGCTTGGCACCGTCGTGGATCTCCTGGGCTTTGTCCGCCCAGTGGTCAAGCCCGCATTGCAACAAGGTTCCCTTGAGAGTATGGGCGCATCTGGCCAAGGCGGCCAGGTCGTCCTGTTCGATCGCCGCCGCTGCCTGGGCGAGGGTGCCGGTGATGCTTGACCGGGCCGCCTCCAGGATGCGTTCGATCTGCTCCGCTTCCAGCAGTGTGGCGTGCTGCAGGGCGTCGCGCACTGTTTGCCTGGATGGCCGAGGCGGTGCAGCCACCCCGGTGGCTGGGGGGCGCGCGGTCGATGGCGCCGGTGCTTCCGTGCGGGGAGCGGAAGGCCTGTCGAATGGACCCAGTACCTCGAGCAGCTGGCCGGGCTGAAAAGGTTTGGTGATGTAGGTGTCCATGCCGGCGGCCAGGCACATCTCACGGTCGCCGCCCATGGCGTGGGCGGTCATGGCCACGATGGTCAGATGACGCCCCTTGAGATTGGCGGCCAGCGGGTCGCTGATTTCCGGCGGCAGTTCGATGGCCAGCGGCCGCTGCTGTTCGATGGCCCGGATCGCGGTTGTGGCGGCCAGGCCGTCCAATACCGGCATCTGCACATCCATCAGCACCACGTCGTAGCGGTTCAGCGCCAGGGCGCGCAAGGCCTCCAGGCCGTTGCCGGCGGTATTGACCCGATGTTCCCCCTCCAGCAGCATGCTGGCCACATCCCGATTAACCTCGTTGTCATCCACCACCAAGATGCGCAGGCCGGTGCGTTTCGCGGCCGCCGCTTCCCGGTCCGCGCCATCGGCCGGCAGCGGTTGATCACAGACCGGCAGGGGCACGAGGACGTGGAAGGCGCTGCCCTGGTTGATCCGGCTTTCCACCCAGATTTTCCCGCCCATCAGGGTCACCAACTGCTTGCAGATGGACAATCCCAGGCCGGTGCCGCCATATTGCCGGACATAGGAGTTGTCGGCCTGTTCAAAACTGTTGAAAATCAAGGCGCGTTTTTCCTCGGCAATGCCGATGCCGGTATCGATGACCGTGAAATGGATCAGCGGTTCGCTGCCCCCGCTCGATGGCTGCTCCTGGGTGATGCGCAGGGTGATTGATCCGGCGGCGGTGAATTTGATCGCGTTGCCGACCAGATTGAGCAGGATCTGCCGCAGCCGCAGGTCATCGCCGACCAGACAGGGCGGCAGATTGGGGGCGATATCCATCGCCAGCCGCAATCCCTTTTCCCCGGCCGGCATCTGCAGGGTGGCCATCACCTCCTCAAGCAGCTGACGCGGCGAAAAAGGGGCCGTGCTCAACTTCAGCTGGCCGGCCTCCATCTTGGAAAAATCGAGGATGTCGTTGAGCAGTCCCAGCAGGCTTTCGGCCGAATGGCGCACCGTGTCCAGGAAACGCCCGCGCTTGTCGTCGTCCCGGGTCTGCATGGCCAGATGGGTCATGCCGATGATAGCGTTCATCGGCGTGCGGATCTCATGGCTCATGTTGGCCAGGAACTGCGATTTGGCCCGACTGGCCGACTCCGCCTCCCGCGCCAGCCGCTCGGCACGGACAATGGCGGCCTCCAGTTGCCGGTTGGCCTCGCGCACGCTTTCCTCGGCCTGTTTGCGTTCGCGGATATCGACAAAGCATTCCAGCAGCTTGCGGCGGCCCTTGATGGTGATCATCCGGACCGTCTTCAGCACCGGCAAGGTGGTGCCGTCGGCGCGGAGCATCAGCCGGTCCGAATTGTCGACCGCCAATCCCCGGTCGATGATCGGGCAGGAAAGCTCATCCTGGGGGCAGAGGAAATGGTGGCATTCTCTGCCGATGATCGTTTCGCGGTCGGCGCCGAACAGGGAGGCGGCCAGCGGGTTGACCTCCTCGATGATCCGGCTTTCGCCGTCGATGATCGCCAGGCCGATGGGCAGGCTCTCGATCAGGGTGCGCTGGATGCGTTCGTTTTCCCGCAGTTCCGCCTCCATCCGCATCCGGTCGGTGATGTCCTCCTTGATGGCGATGAAATGGGTGATCGTGCCTTGTTCGTTGCGGATCGGGGAAATGGAGACAGCCTCCCAGTAGAGGGTGCCGTCCTTGCGCTTGTTGTGCAGTTCGCCCTTCCATTCGAGACCGGCGGTGATGGTCTGCCACAGCTCTTTATAGATTTCCTCGGGCATCATGCCGGACTTGAGGATTCGGGGATTCTGCCCCAGGGCCTCCTCGACGCTGAAGCCCGATTTCTGCACGAACTTCTGATTGACGTACTCGATGGTGCCGTCGCTGTCGGTGATCACCACGCTGGCCGGACTCTGTTCCACGGCGGTCATCAGCTTGCGGCCGTTTTCCTCGCTTTGCAGCAGGGCCGCCTCGGTATGCTTGCGTTCGGTGATATCACGGAAGGCGGTCACCGAGCCGACCACGGTACCCTGCTGAAAAATGGGACGGCTGGCGATCTCCATGAGCAGCAGCTCTCCGTTCTTGCAGAGGAAATACTCTTCGCCATCGTATCCTTGGCCGCTATGGTGCACGGTCTGGAAAAAGGGGCACGCTTCCTTGGGCACGGCGCCGTTGCCGCCATGCCGATGGAACAGGTCATGGGCCACCTGGCCGAGCAATTCGTCCGCGTCGTAGCCGAGCAGCTGGCAGGCGGCCGGGTTGACCCGGGTGATCACCCCGTCCCGGTTCTGCATATAGATGCCTTCGGCCAGGGCGTTGTTCATGGCGCTGAGATTGCGCCGTTCTTCGTCCAGGGCCTGACTGCGGCGGCGCAGACGCCAGAGCAGGGCGAAGACCAGGCAGCACACGGCGATGGTATAGAGC